>JAPLTN010000036.1 GCA_026398135.1 Verrucomicrobiota bacterium | reverse complement strand
CGCCGTGCGCGCCGGCTTGGTCTCCGACCCGAAGGATTACCGTTTCTGCGGTTATGGCGAAGCCGTGGCCGGGGGCGACAAGGCTCGGCGCGGCTTGACCACGGTTTTGTCGGGCGAGTGCGGAATCGACTGGGAACAAGCCCAGGCGATGTATCGGTTAACGCTCTTCGGCATCGGGGCGACTGCGCGGCCGGGCGAGGGCACGGTGTCGGCGGAACAGTTGCATGACGTGGTGAAGACCGGGGGACGTCTGCCGAAACATGTCGTGCTGCGCTGCCGCTTGCGTCATTTTACCGACGGCGCGGTAATCGGCGGCCAAGCCTTTGTCGCTCAACATCTGGCCGACTACAGCGCGCGCACCGGGCGCAGGCGAAAATCTGAACCCAAATCCTTGCCTGATTTAACCGATTGGGGCGCCGATCTGCTCACGCTGCGCGGACTTCGCACCCGCCGTGTAGGTTAATAAATGTGTGAAACCAGAGGCCAAGCTAAACGGGTTCAAGGTCTGTAAAATAGGGTCGCGTTGTTACATGGATACACTTTCTCTGCGCTCACAGTCCCCAAGCCTGATGCCAAATTGTGAATGCGTTTGCAGGTCTAGCGAAAGGGTCGGGGCGTTATATGGTTACAAAATAAGCATTTGTTCTTTGTAACTTATCAAAAATCCTCCGCCATAGATCACCCAAACGGGCTTGGACCATAATGCTTTTAGCGAGCCGAAGCCGCCAGCGCCACCGGGGTCGCCTTCACCAGGGCGTTCGCCAGTTCCACGCCCGGGACCATGCGCGCATCGGAATGAAAGGTCACATAGACCGAGCCCATCAAGTTATCCGCAGTGACCAGCGTCGAATCGTTGCCTGCGTTATTCGCGCCGCGCACGGTCCAACCCGCCTCGCTGCGGGTTTCCAAACGGTGAGCCACCAGCTCGCCAAAATTGTTGCGGTAAACCACCACGCCGCCCGCGCTCAAGCGGTCAAACTCGGTCGTGCGCACCAGCAGCACCGAACCATCTCCGAAATAGGGTAGCATCGAAGAACCTTCCACCCGCATCACCGTGGCCCCGGCGCGCTCGGCCAACTTACCCGCATCGCGCAGCACCGTATCGAGACTCACCGCGCAGACCGGGGTGACCGCCGCCGGTCCCGTCGCCACTTCGGCCCGGGCCAGCGTGACCACCGCAAGAGCCGCGAAGAAAATCCGAACCAGTGAACCAAGACCAGAGGAAGCGGGGGCGGATTTCATGCCCCCAGAATACTTTTTTTACGTCTTCACCGGCAGATGGTCCCTACCCCAGCCCCACCCAAGCCCTTCACCCACAAGCACGCGGTCCATACCCTAATGCATACTAGGGGATTCACCCTGCCGGGCACTGGGGTATCCCGACTTCGACCGGGGGTAATTCCTCTCCCCGGTTTTCCCGGCAACACTCAGCCGCGTTTTAAAATCGCTGCTGCCACCGCCGCGCCGCTGGCCATTGCGCCCTGAATCGAGGCCGACGCCACGCAGTCTCCGCACCGCCAAACCCCCACCGGCGAACGCTCCGGCGCATAACCCCGCCCCGGCCGCGCCAACACCGGCAAAGCCCGCAGAATCCGCTGCACCGCCAGCGGCCGCCAATCCCCGACTTCCGGCCCGAAATAGCCCTTCATCTCTTCGCGTAGCACCCCGGTCAGCGCGCCATTCGCTTCCGCGCCACCCAGTCCCGGTTCGCCAAGCACGGTCGTGGATACCAGGGTCTGCCCGGCCGGCGCATACCCCGCCGCCACATCACTCGGCACCACCACCGTGTTAACCTGCCCCCGGCCGGTGCCGTTCAACCACAGCACGGGCTCCCCGCCCAGCGGACTGCGCGGCGCCGCCCATTGCACACAGGTCACGCCGCGCCACGCCACTTCGTTGCCTCCTCCATCCAGCCCCAGCGCCGCCTCGGCCCCCGCCTCCACCGCCACCACCACCTCGCGGGCCCGCAGTGTCTCGCCCGAAACAAGCGTGACCTGCCCTACTCCTACCGCCCGCGCCGTTTCACCCAGCCGCAATGTCCCCGGCCGCAAACCCGCCGCCAACTGCTCCGGGATGCGCTGCATGCCTCCCGCCGGAAGCGCCGCCGCCCCCCGCGCAAACATGCCATATACGAAAAACAACATCGCCGCCGGTGTGCTCAACTCGCGTTCCAAAAAAATCCCGCTCAACCAGGGCCGCAAAAACCGCTCCCGCATCAGCGGGGAAAAACCGCGGCGCTCCAGTTCTTCCGCCGTGCTGCGGATTTCGCCGCCCCCCGCTACGTTGCCCGACGGCCAGCCATCCGCCGCCATCCCCCGCGTCGCCGCCAATCGCAAGGCTCCCACCCGGACTTTATCGCCCATAGTCCCCACCGGCGCGAGCAACGTCTCCCAAAACCGCCCGGGCCGCCGCCAGGGATCACTCACCCGCGCCGGACCCTCCGGCGTCGCCACCCGTGCCCCGGGTTCAAATTCCCCCAATCGCAAAGCCGCGTAATCCAGCGCCGCCCGCGCCGCCGGATACGCGGTGAGCAAGACCTGAAAGCCCCGGTCCAGCCGGAAGCCCTCAACCTCATCCGTACGCACCCGCCCGCCCGGCGCATCGCCCGCCTCGACCACCACGCAATCCACCCCGCCCGACTGCAAGGCCCGGGCGCAGGTGAGCCCCGCCAGCCCCGCTCCGATTATGACCACCTCATGCATGCCCCGTCACTCACCCGACCGGCACCAACTCGGATTTGATCCGCTCCACCAGGGCGAGCGCGGACAAAGCCGCACCCTCCACCCGCGGCCCGCCAAAGGCATCCCCGGCAAAGCCGAGTTGCTCCTCCGGCCACCAGACATACGGCACCGGGTAGGTGGTGCGCGCCCGGCTGTATTTCCAGCGGTGCAAGGTCGCGCTGGCGATGGGCGCGCCCAACAACTCCTCCGCCTCCGAACGCACCAGCTCCAAAACTTCCAGATCCGTACACCCATAGTGCCTGGCGGAAAACTCCGGGGTGAAGTGCAGCGTCACCGCCGGCACATTGGGCGAGACGCCTTTGTTTTGGTTGTCTGACGCCCAGGCGATGCAGCCGCTTTCCGGCCGCACTCCATCCGCCGCCAGCCGGCTGCGTCCGGCCAGCGTCACCAAAAAAGCCAGACAACAATCATAAGTCAGCGCCGCCAACCCGCTGGCCAAGGGCTCCGGCAATACGAAACCGCCCGCCTTGAGCAAGGCCAGCGACTGAGGCACCGGCGCGGTAAGAATGATGCGCTCCGCCCGCACACAGCCCTGGTTCTCCACATCCACGCACCAATGGTCGCCGCAACATCCTATGGCCGTCACCTGGTGCTCGCGCTTCACGTCCAGCCCCTCGGCCAGACGCTTCGGCACCGCGGTCATGCTGGGACTGCCGACATGACGCCGGTGCATCGTGCCCGGCCAGCGGGTCACCACGCCCTCCCGTTCCCAACGATCCACCCAGGTTAAAAAAGCCGGATCCCTGGCCGTGAAGTACTGCGCCCCTTGGTCGAAAACCGCCTCACCAATCCGCTTGGTGGACATTCGTCCGCCGAAGCCCCGGCTCTTTTCCAACACCGTCACCCGCGCACCCGCGTCGTGCAACGTGCGCGCCGCGAGGAGTCCTGCTATGCCGGCGCCAACGATTACGGTGTTAAGAAGCATGAAAAAAGAAGGTTGCGTAAGGGGCTGAAACCAAAAAAGGAAAAAATCAAGCAACCCGCCCCAGCAAATGGCGCAACGCGTCCGCTAAATTTTCGTGCCGAAACCGATAGCCGCTCTCCCGCAGCACGCCCGGCCTCACCCGCTGGCTGGCCAGCAAGGCCTCGTCCGCCAGTTCGCCCAGCGCCAGCCGCAACACACTCGCCGGCAGGGGCAAAATCGCCGGTCGGCCCAGCACCTTGCCCAGACCGTGCGCGAAGTCCCGGCTCGTCACCGGCACGGGGGCCACCGCATTGAGCGGTCCGCGCACCCCCGGCGTGGACAAGGCGTGCCCGATCGCGCCGACCAGATCGTCGATCGAAATCCACGACCACCACTGGTCTCCCGTGCCCGCCGGACCGCCCAAACCGAGCCGGAAAGGAGTTAACATTTTGGCCAGCGCGCCCCCGGCCGGAGAGAGCACGACTCCGGTGCGCAGATAAACCCGCCGCGTGCCCGCCGCGTCGAGCGGCGCCCACGCCTGTTCCCAAGCCTGGGTGACCCCGGCCAAAAACCCCGCCCCGGCCGGACTCTGTTCATCCAGCCAGGCTTCGCCGCCCCCGCCGTAATACCCGATGGCCGAGCCACCCACCACCACGCGCGGGGGGCGCGCCTTCGCCGCCAGCGCTTCGGCGAGCAATCGCGTCCCGGCCACCCGGCTCTCGCGGATCAGCCGCTTGCGCGCGGGCGTCCAGCGCGCGTCCGCGATGCCCGCGCCCGCCAGATGCACCACCGCGTCGAACTCGCCCGCCGCTTCGAGATCCAGCCCGGCCTCCCCCGCCTCGGGATTCCAAAAGACTTCGTCCGGACCGCGCGGCGCGTGCCTCACCAAACGCACCACGGTGTGCCCCTGGGTCTGCAAAAACGGCACCAAGGCCCGCCCCACCAGCCCCGAGGCCCCGGTCACCAGCACGCGCAATGCGGGCGCACCCGCATGGTCCTGCGCGAAGCGCAGGTCATCGCGCGTCACCGCCTGCCGGTAGGCAAACAGCGCCCGCAACTTCTCCCGCACCCACGCGCCACCGAATAACCGGCCCGCCGCTCCGCCGGGCAAGGCGTAGGCGATGCGGTCGCGCAGCTCGCAACCGCCCCCGACGAGATCCGTAAACTCATGGCGATGATCCCAGCGTGCGAACGGCCCGCGCAAGGCCACATCGCGAAAAAGCCGTCCCGGCACATAATCACGGTGTTCCGCCTCCCAGCGCAGACGAAACGGACCGAGCCGGTTTTCGAGCGTCACCCGCGCGCCCGTCTGAAGGCCGGTGCCGGAACGGGCCACAACCCTGACCTTTTCCCACGGCGGGGTAAGCCGTTCCAAGGCCCCCGGAGCCTCGTGCCAGGCAAAGGCCGCGGCTGCCGAGGCGGGCAGGCTCACCGAGCGCTCAAAAATGGAATCCCCCGGCAGATCGACGTTCATGATGCGGCCCGGGCAACCGGAACCCGTTTACCCCGGCGGCAAGCATCGGAACAATAGCGCACTTCGTCCCAGACTTTCTCCCACTTCTTCCGCCAGTTAAACGGCCGCGCACAGGCTGCGCAGACTTTGGCGGGCAAGTCGGATTTTTTTCGCATCTTGGGCATGAACGTGGGGTTAGACACCCACGATGCACGGGAACGCTTACTCCGCCACTCCGGGCCGGAGTTTACCACGCGTCCTAAAGCCATCGAGAATTGGCCGAGGACGGCCAACCCTGCACTTACCGACGAAAAACAGGGCCTGGTTCTTTTATAGTGTTGGCCGTCCACGGCCAAAAAAACGGTGAAACACACATGCGGTGGGATCTTCTCAACAAGGGTTCAAAAATAGACTTAATGGCCGGCCGCAGGTGCGTGCTCGGCAGGGGCGGGCGCGGCACGGGCACCAGCCGGTGCGGCGGCATGCGGATCGGCGGGCGCGCCGGCGGCGGGGGCGGCCTTGGTTTCGCCTTCCGTCGCGGCCTCGACCTCGACCTCATCGTTAGCCTTCAGCAGCTCCACCCGGCCGGTATCGAGATCGTAACGGGCGGCCAGCACGGTGAGGTGGCCCGCCTTCACTGCGGCGGCCAGAATGGGATCACTGGTGCGCAAGGCGTCCGCCGTCATGCGCGCGTGCGTGCCCACCGTGTTGTCCACCTGGTCCCCCGGTCGTCCTGCCGTGGCCTTAACGGCGGGCGTAATGGCCTCGACGATAGAGCCGATGTGGCCATCCGCATGCCCGCCGGCCACCGCCGCCGCCACCGCGCCGCAGCGTTCGTGTCCGACCACGATTAACAGCGACGCCTTCAGGTGCTCCACCGCGTATTCGATGCTGCCGATCACGTGGTCGCCGATCACGTTGCCCGCCGTGCGGATGACAAAAATATCGCCCAAACCCTGGTCGAAATAAACCTCGGGCGCCACGCGCGAATCGGAACAGGTTAAAATGATCGCGAAGGGTTGCTGGCCCTTCGCCAGATCCTGCCTGCGACCGATGGTCTGGTCGGGGTGCAACATGCGCCCTTTAACGAAGCGCCGGTTGCCCGCCATGAGCAGGTCCAGCGCGCCGGAGTTTTGCCCGCCGCCGCCTGCGGCGGGCGCGGCCGCCCCGGCGTTGCCGAGAAGCGGAGAAGTGATCACGCCGAGGGCGAGACCGACAAATAAGGAAGTGGCCAGAATACGTCCGCAAAAGGAGGCGGGAGTGGAGAGAGCCATGGGAGGATGGAGAGGGGTTGACGCACCCCGACGACCGCCGTGGCAACGTGGTCTCTTTATCGACTCCCCGCGCCCTTACTTGAGTGCGTTTGCGCAACCTCCCCCGTTATCCGCCAGGGCATTTCAAACAAAACCGTAGCCGAAAATGCAGGGCGGGGTCGCCGCACCCTAGATCTACTTTGTTAAGTCGGGAACATTACAGCGGAAATCATCGGAGAATGGCCGCAAAAAGACTCAAAAGGCTCAAAACCAAGCCCTCATTTTTGTGACTTCCGCGGCTTTTTGCGGCCAATTCTCGCTTTAACAAAATAGAACAGGCCTGCCTCACGGCTGCCGATTCGCTTAAAATGCTCAAGGCGCCGGACCCCAGCGCTTGGTAAACGGATAGTAGATGAAGAGCGGACGGCCCACCGTATCCTTGGCCGGCACCGTGCCCCAATAACGACCATCCAGGCTGTTGGCGGAGTTGTCGCCCATCGCCATGTATTGGTGTTCGCCGATCGTAACCTCGGCTCCGCGTCGGAAAGCGCCTTCATTGCGATACCCGACATAGCGCTCCGCCTGATGCGCGTTTTTATCAAACGCCGGTGCGCCGGTGATCGGAGCGCCGTTCCGGTAAAGGGTAAAATCCGCGATGCGCAGGGTGTCGCCCGGCAGGCCGACCAGCCGTTTGATGTAGTATTGATCGCCGCCCATGCGCGCCAGATCGGGAATGTTGCCGGTGCGAAATACGAAGCCGTCGCCGACCTTGGGCCGCACGAAGTGATAACTCATCCGGTCCACGAAGAGTTGGTCGCCGGTCAAAATATCGAAGGACAACACCCGCTCGCCCGCCTTCACCATCTTGCCGGTGCGCAGGAAGTAGGCGCGTTGCGGGCCGGCGGCGGTGGCGATGGAGGCCTCGGCCAGCCGACCGGCCAGCCGCTCCGCGTTCATGATCTCGCCCAAGGGGCGTTTATCCCCCGGAAAAAACGTGTCGCGCAGCACCCAGTCCATATCGAAATCCAGCGGCACGCGCACCAAGGCGGCGCGGTTGCCCACGAAGATCCGGTATTCGCGTTGCCGGGCCGGCAACACCAGCCACGAGCGCCCCGCCACTTCGGTGAACGAAATCAGCCCGCGCCCATTGCCGCCCAGCGGCAAAAGCACCTCGCCGCTTTCCGGCGCATCGACGCGCCGGGGCGAGGCCCCGACCGCCAGAAACCCCATCACCTTCCCGAGCGCGGAAGGCTCCTCCGCCTTGCTCGCGTAAATCTGCCCGGTCATGCCGTAGTAGGAGGGCCACATCGAGTTGGTCGGAATCTTGAAGGGCTGCACGTAGAACGACCGCAACCCGAGGATGACGATCGCCGCCACGAGGAAAAACTCCACGTTCTCGACCAGACTGGATTTCGGGTAATGCGGGCCGCCGGTGCGCCGCAGCACGAGCTCGAGCGCGTCGATGCCCAGCTTCAATTTGGCGGTGTCGGCCCGCTCACGCAGCAGTTGGCGGACTTGGCCGGAGGCGGTGCCCAAGGCGGCCAGGTCGGCGGCGGACAGCACGTCACGCCGGTAGTTCACCACCTTCTGGGCGAGTTCCAGCCAGTCGTTGGCGAGGCTGCGGGTTTTGCGAAGCTGGGAAGCGAAAAGACCAAACATGGTGGGTGAGTTGACCCCACTGCACGCGAATCGAGCCACCGCAGGAAGCAAAAACCCGCGCGGCGTGCGCGGGTAAAAACCACCCCTCGCCATCCTACCAGGGTGTAACACCAAGCGATGTCAGCATAGCCGCCGAAGTGACCCAGACATTCCTGTCTGTGCCCAGGTTGCCGGGCTCCACGACAAACCCACAGGCAAGAATGCCTGTGTCGCCACCGGAGCTGGCATCACTGGGTGTTACGCCATCCTACCAGGCGATGCCCATGGCGGCGGAGGCGTCCCGTAGCTGGTGGAAACGTTTCCCGACCACCTGATAACGCGGCTCGCCCTTGCCACAATCGGAGAAGGTCAGGTAGCCGCGCTCCAGACTGAAATCGTTAAAACACACCCGCACATCCGACCCGAGCACCGCCGAGACCAGTTCCGGCAGTCGCAGGAAAAAGCGGCGATACTTCAACAGGTGCCGGCTTTCGCACAAATACGCCTTGCGATAGCCCATGGCCACGCAGTGCACGGTCGGGTTTTGCCGCAGGTAATCGAACATCGCATGGGTGCAGCAGGCCGAGTTTAAGGCGAAAATATCGTCGAGCACGATCAGGCCGCCCGGCGCGAGGAAATGGGTGGCCATATCCAGATCGGAAAACACCGCGTCGTAGGAGTGCTCGCCGTCGATGTGGATCAGCCGCAGCTCCGGATCGGCCGCGCCAAACACCTGCTCGCGGCGCTTGTTCGCGCGCACCGAATCCATGGTATGAAAATGGAGCTGCGCCTCCGCCACGCCGGCAAACCCAAGAATGGTGCGGCGGTTGATTTCCACGTTTTGATACGGATCCACCAAAAAGATACGTTCCGAAGGCTTCAGGAAACTCGCCAGCAGCGACGCGGTGCCGGCGCGAAACACCCCCGTCTCCATGATGTCGCCCCGATCCCCGCTCTCGTTTTGCAAGGCGCACAGCCCCGCCAAAGTGAGCATCGAAACATCGGCCAGCTCGGTCACGCCGCCGATCTTCTGCTGATAATTGGCGAGAAATCCGCGCAAGCCCGCCGTATTTCCCGGCAAGAGTGCGGACGGACGTACGGTTTTGACCATAAGCTCGGTGATCATTGCCTCCAACCGAACGACCCCCTCCTCGATCGCCATCCCGTTTACCCGCTCCTGGGCGGCGCGTTGCAGTCGGAGCCAGTTCTGCGGCTCCTTGGCCAGACGGACGAGATGCGCGGTCAAAGCCCCGGCATCCGCCGCCGGAAACAAATACCCGTTCACATCCGGGTTGATCACCTCGGCCGTGCCCCCGAGATCCTCGGCCACCACCACGATCCCCCCCGCCATCGCCCGAACCTGCAGCCACGGAAAACGCTCCGCCCGGTTCGCGGCCACGACCAGCACATTGCTGCGAGCCAGCAAACCTTCTTCGCGGACCGTATCCCACTCGCCGGCCACGCTCACTTGCGGCCCCAGCGCCAGTCCCGCCAGACGGGCTTTCAACGCCTCGACCTCAGCCGCCGGAGCCGGGTCCAAGGTCAAAATCTCCGCCTGAAATTCGATATGCTGGCGACGCAAAGCCGCCAGTGCCTCCAACGCCGTGCGCACCGACTCCGGCTCGCTCAGCGTCAGCACCAGGGCCAGCCGCAAAGTCGCCGTATCGGGCAACAACAACCGGTAATGCCGGTCCAGCCGGAAACCCGGCGCGAGCAGTCGAACCGGCACCGCAGAGTTACCCGCCGCCTTTTTAACGACCTCCGCCGCCCACGTTCCCGCCGCCAAAAGCGAATAACCCGGCGCCGCCTGCGCCCCGCCCGGACCCGCCACGCCGGACCCGGCCGACGCCGCCTGCAAAACCACGATGCCCTCAGCCGTGACCGCGTTCAAAATACTCGCGTCCACCCCGCTCAAATCCCCCGCCAGCACCACGTCGGCGCCGACCTCCTTGCATAGCTCAATCACCGTCCGGACGTTCGCCTGCGTCGTCTCCTGACCCAAGCCCGCGACCAGATTGCGATGCACCTCAGATTCCCCCTCGGCCGCGACCGATCCGGCGCCGTCTGCAGGCTGCAAGGTGATGACCTGCACCGCATGCCCGCGCTGGCGCAGCACCCGCACCCAATCCGCCCAAACCCAAGCATCTCCACCCAAATTACTTAAAGAGTTATATTGAGTATCCAGCAATACGATGTTCCGAAGCGACTCAGCCGTCGTGGTCGGCCCCAGTCCGACCGCCTTTAAATAGCTACTAAACCGCGCATCCTCCTGAATGGCCGGATAAAGCTGATCCAGCATCGGAGCGACTTCCGGCGGCAGCGGGGCGATGCGCGACGCCTCCGCCAGCCAGATAAAGGTCTCGGCCGACTGCCCCTGATGAAAAGACATCGCCGCCAGATTGAGCAACGCCGGCTGACAGCGTTGGTCGAGGGCGACCGCACGTTGTAAACACGCCTTGGTCAGCTCGTTATTCTCCAATTTGTCGGCCTCGTTAGCCAGATCCAGACACTGCATGGGGTCGGTCGCCGCTTCCATCGCGTTCATAATGGAACGCGCCGATTGCCTGGCCGTCGCATTCATCGGACACCTCCGTTTTTCACTGGGCGTTTGGCGATGGACGGTGCGCAAGGGAAGTAGAGCGTGAACATGAATAACTACTTAACGGCAAAAACCCCGTGCAATTAAACCCGAGTCCGGCATTTTTTTCGATTACCCCGGAGATAAACCGGCCCGGCACGACGATGCATGGGCGCACGGCCAAGGCGACCAAGGCGGATGCAGCCCGGCCACCGGAACGGCGCCGTGCGGTTGCGTCGTCATTTCAGGCCCGGGCGTAACACAAACTGATGTCTGCTCCGGTGGTGACACAGGCATTCTTGGACGAACTTATGTTGATTCTGACTACAAACAAGCTGTCGAGCCCTTATACCAATTCCCCCATGGTTTAAAACTTATGAAACGATAATTGGTGTAGCACCGGTCGCTGACCGGTGCGGTTTAGAGGCCGGAACCGGTCACCGACCGGTTCTACATTGTGACAAAGTCTAAATTCTTCGGGACTTTGGTATTACTCGTACACCTAGACGATTATCTAAAGGAAAAAACGGGGAAATCTGATCTGTTTGTATTCCTATAACGGTCCGACCTCATTCGTTGGGCCGTCGCCGCACACGATCGCAGCGCATCCCAAAGCAACCTGAACCTGGAAAAAAGCATTTGAACCACAGATTTCACAGATAGACACGGATTATCAAGGTATTATAGAACTCACTGTGCTCACCCTGCGGGTGATTTTTTATTCATAGATATCTGATCCATAACTGCCGTTATCCGTGCTCTCCGTGGTTAATTCCCAATGCCGGATTTAGGCTGAGCGAACCGCGAGTTCGTTTTTACCCTTATTCGTAAACTTGTATCCATGTAACGCCCCGACCCGAATGGCTCTAAATTAGGGAGAACGCCCAAAGGGACACTTCATCAAAGCCAAGGGCAAAGCCCTAGTGATCCTAGATTTACATTCTTAAGCCCTAAAAGACCGACTTAACCGAAAACGACGATCCCCCCTTAATTTAGTGCCATTCCACCCCGGCCCCTTTTTCAGGCGATGCGCCGAGACGCATCGCCGGGAGTTACGACTACTGATAGAAAACTGGATTTCTTGACGCCGCCCCCTCTGGCATACTTGTTTATATTTTAATGACCACCGGGACGCTTCTTATCTCATCACTGCGTCGAATACCGTGGTGGCTTGCCCTAGGGTAGTCCAATCACAACATATTGATTAGGGTTTAACACCATATCACCATGTGCTAAAACTCTAGTTTTGATGGACTCTATCGTGGATCCTCGCATTATTAAATCGAAAGCTTGCCAGAAATCAGCCTCTGTTTTAAAAAAATCTGGTTTGATTATGTGATATTCGGTTTTACCTAATCCTACCGATACCCTATATACTTTGCGCCCTCCAGTAAAGTATGGTTTTTGCAAGACGGCAAGTGTGGTCGAATTATTTTTTAGGTGGAATGGAAGAGGTGAAGGCTCACTCAAGTTCATGGTGTGTTGTATAACGTAGTAATTTAAGCTTCTGACATTTCGCTTTCTTGAATAAAGCTCCCTGCCATCAATCGTTATTATTTGCTGATCGTTCTTATAGGCACTTAATGGCTGCGTATACATCAACGTACGGCGAGGCCCATTCCCCCCCCTATACCCACCGGCACCTCCACGTGCCTCATACATACCAGCCAGAATAAGCGACCAGAAAAGTGCTTGGTTGTTTGGTAGTGTGAGATCAGGTATAGGATCAACGGTAAAATCATAGAAAGAGCTATCGTTCGGATTTCCGTCAGGTATATTAGGTTGGCGCAGTCTAACCCCCAGTGCAAAGGACGTAGCGAGGCAGAGATGGCAGGCCTTTCGGCTCGGTAATCTCGGACACACATTGCAAAACCCAAACGTGGATTAAACGTCGCCGGATTGTGACGCACCCAAACCAAACCGGGGCCGCCCCCGGCACGCAACTTGCGCCGCACCCTGCCACACCCACCCATGTTTCGCCCCCTGCTCACCCTACTCGTCGTTGTTTTTCTCAGCGTCGCCCAGCTCCCGGCCGCGCTTTTCATCGAACCCACCGGCATCGACGTCGCCACCGTCATCCCCCCTGCCCCGGAAGATGATTCCCCGGCCGGCCTGGCCGACCTCGAAACCGTGCTCGCCATTCAAGCGGATCGCACCCCCGGGCAACTCAAACGCGTCGAACGCGTCGCCAACCAGACGATTTTCTCCTTTGCCCAGCCCGAGCTCGGCCCGTGGTTCACGCCGGAAAATCTGCCGGTCACCGCCGCGTTTTTCAAAACCCTTACCCAGGAAAGCTACGCCGTGGCCACCACCGGCAAACGCCTCTGGACCCGTCCCCGCCCCCACCTTCGCGATCCCCACGTCAAACCCCACCCCCGCGCCTCCCGCAGCGCCTCCTACCCGAGCGGACACTCCAGCGATGCCGCCACCTGGGCCATCATTCTCGACGAACTCTACCCCGACCACCGCGACGCCTTCGCCGCCCAGGTCCGCGAGGTCATGTGGTGCCGCGTGCTCGGCGGCTCCCACTATCCCAGCGATACCACCGCCGGCCGCATCCTCGGCGAAGCCATCGGCCGCGAGATGCTCAAAAGCCCCGCCATGAAAACCGCCCTGGACGAGGTCCGCCGCGAACTCGCCCCCTACGCCGCCTCCGTGCTGCCACCGCCCCCTCCAGCGCCCCCGCCGGTACCCGTCGTGCCCTCCCCCGTGCCCGACGCCGCCGCCCCCGCGCTCGCGCCAGCGGCAGCGGCAGCACCCGCATCGCCTCCCGCTCCGGCCCCGCTTGGAACAGCCCCTCGTTAACTCCTGGCTAACTCAACAAATACCACGCCGCAGGGCGGCACCGTGAGCGCCAGCGTATAGTCCCCGCTCAAGTCCAGCGTTTCATCGCGCAGCACCACCGGCTCTCCCGCCCGCCGCAAAGCCTCGATCTGGTCCGCCTTGGGGTAATCCGGCGCACCCATCGCCCGCCACGCGTGCAAGGCATTTCCCCGCTCGTCGTCCACGATCCACACCCGCACCCGGTAGCACCCGTGCAAGCCGTGGAAGTGAAACACGTCCGCCCGCTCCGCCCCCCGGGTTTTCCAGTCCCCGCCGCCCAGATCGGTCTCCACCACCTCGGGCAGATTCCAGGTTAACAAGCGCACGTCACCCGCCGTCGAACGCGAGGCCCGCGCCGAAGCCGCCGCCAGAGGCAGCTCCGCGTCAAACATCTGCGCCAGCCAGCGGAAGGCGTGAAACACCGGCTTCTTCACCCCGTGCTGGTTCACCAGCCCGTATTTGCCGGTGAAGGGCCGCAAGCTCAGCCCGCTCTCTTCAAAAATATCGCTCACCGTCCACCACATGTAGGAATCCACCAGACCGGAAACCTCCTTGATGGTTTGCAGCGCGAAGGCGGCGGTGAATGCCGTGTCCTTGCCGTAAACATCCTCGTGCGCCGGAGACGAGTTCCACTCGGTGAAATGCAGTTCCGCCTGCGGAAACGCCGACTCCGCGATCTGCGCCCGCACCCGCTCCACATCGCCCCGCATGCCGCGCATTCCCCGGTAATACATCGGCCCGTCCGGCACCCCTCGCACCAGATCCGCGTCCACGCAGTAATGATGCGTCGAGATAAAATCCAGCGGCACCTTCCGCTCCGCGCAAAACGCCAGCAGGTCCGGCACCCACATCGTTTTCGAGGTCGCCGGTCCGCCCACCCGCAAGCGCGCATCCACCGCCTTCACCGCCAGCGCGGTATCGGCGTAGAGTTCAAAATAATCCGCCATCGTCCCGGTCCAAAACGTGTTGTGCAGATCGGGCTCGTTCCACACCTCGAAATGCCAGGTCAACACCTCCGCGATTCCGAAGTGCTCCACCAGATGCGCCACGAAACGCCGCACCAGACGCGACCACTGCGCGCGTTCCTTGGGCGGGGTGATGTTGCCCCGGTAATCAAAAATCGTCTGCGGCCCGCTCGCCAGACGCACCGGCATAAACCCGAGTTCGACGAAGGGCTTCATGCCCTGCGCGACGAAAAACTCGTAGATCTTGGTCGCGTTTTGAAAATTCAGGCGCGGCCCGCCGTCCGCCTCCTCGCCGCCGTGCACCACGCCCACGTATTCGGTGAAAATCCCATGGAAACGGATGCCGCCAAACCCGATCTCGCGCTGGACCAGCCGCACGTGTTCGCGGAAATCCTCCCGCAAGGTCAGATAAGCGTGGCAGGAGCCGACGCCGCGCTGAAAAAACCGATTAAAGGGCAGAGTCGAGCCGGCGGCATCGACGACGACGGAGGTAGGCGAAGTCATGCGCCTCATCCTGCCCCGCCCCGCGCCAAGCACAAGCCGCTAGGCGCGTACCCTGCTTTTTCCCCCGGTTTGGTCGTTGCCCGCCCCAGCCCCGAAGCGGCACGCTGCCGCCCAAACCCAGCCGTAGCTTTCCATGCCGCTCGTCTCCCTCAATCCCGCCACCGGCCGCATCCTCGCCCGCTACCCGGCCCACACCCGCGCCCAGCTCGAGGCCCGCCTCGCCGCCGCCCACGCCGCCGCCCCGGTCTGGCGCGCCGCGCCCCCCGCCCAACGCGCCCGCCACCTGCGCGCCCTCGCCGCCGGGCTCCATCGCGAACGCCACACCCTCGCCGCCCTGATCACCGCCGAGATGGGCAAACCCCTGGCCGAGGCCCTGGCCGAAATCGCCAAATGCGCCGATTGCTGCCGCCACTACGCCCGCCACGGCGCCGCCCTGCTCCGCCCCGAGCATCCCGTCGCCGCGCCCGCCGGAGTCACCGTGCATTTTGAACCGCTCGGCGTGGTCCTCGCCATCATGCCGTGGAATTTTCCGCTCTGGCAGGTCATCCGCGCCGCCGTCCCCGCGCTGGTGGCGGGCAACGTCATCCTGCTCAAACACGCCAGCAATGTCACCGGTTGCGCCCTCGCCCTCTGCGCCCTCGCCACCCGCGCCGGCCTGCCCCCAGGCGTGTTCGACTGCGTGCTCGCGCCCGGCGCGAAAATCGAGCCCCTGATCGCCGATCCACGCATCGCCGGCGTCACCCTCACCGGCAGCACCGCCGCCGGCCGCCGCGTCGCCGCCCTGGCCGGGGCCGCGCTCAAACCCGTCGTGCTCGAACTCGGCGGCAGCGACCCCTACCTCATTTTCCCCGACGCCGACCTGACCGCCGCCGCCGCCCTCTGCGCCGCCGCCCGCCTGGGCAACAACGGCCAGAGCTGCGTCGCCGCCAAACGCTTCATCGTGCACACCCGCGTGGCCGACGAGTTCATCCGCCTGCTCGCCGTCGCCATGGCCGGCTACCGGATGGGCGACCCCACTGCGCCCGGCACCCAACTCGGTCCCCTCGCCCGCGCCGACCTGCGCGACGAACTGCATTCCCAGGTGGAACGTTCGCTGGGGCGCGGCGCGCACCGCGTACTCGGCGGACGCCACCCCGCCGGTCCGGGCGCGTTTTATCCCCCCACCCTGCTCGCCAACGTGGCTCCCGGCATGCCCGCCGCCGACGAGGAACTCTTCGGCCCGGTCGCGGCGGTCGAAATCGCCCGCGACGAAGACGCGCTTTTCGCCGCCGCCAACCGCACCGTTTACGGCTTGGGCGGCGCGCTTTTCACCCGCGATTTGCGCCGCGCCCGCCACGACTACGCCCCGCGCCTGCAAGCCGGTATGGTCTTCGTCAACCACGCCGTCCGCTCCCACGTAGCCGTGCCCTTCGGCGGCAGCAAAGCCTCCGGCCTCGGCCGCGAGCTCGGCCAGGCCGGCGTGCGCGCCTTTACCAACGCCAAAACCGTTTGGTAACCTAATGCCGGCGGCGGCTCTGTTCGAGTTTCGCGCAACCCAGTACTTCGGGCGCTGCTCCTGAGTCGATGTGACATCCCGGTCACACTCACAGTAAGACTCCGCATTCTGCTCGTCTCCGCGCGCCCCATGCACTGCGGTCTTGGCCTTTCGTATGGCAACCCGTCGTCGTCGCGCTCCCGCATCCACTCCCGCCGCTCCCATTGCGCCCACCGCCCCCGCGTCGGCCGCCCCTTCACCCACGCCGATCCCTGCGGTGCCTGATACCGACGCGGTCCTCACCCCCACCAACTCCCCCGCCCCTCTGCCTGTCTCCGTGAGCCAGGCCAAAGCGGCCTACTTTAACCGCGAACTCAGCTGGCTCGCCTTCAACCGCCGCGTCCTCGAGCAGGCCCAAAACCCGCGCCACCCTATCCTCGAACGAGTCAAGTTTCTCGCCATCGTCTCCAGTAACCTCGACGAATTCTTCGAGATCCGCGTCGCCGGCCTTATCCAGCAGGTGGACAACAACGTGCAAGAATCCGACGGCGCGGACGTTATTGGACCCCGCGAACAGCTCCGCCGCATCCACAGCGTGGTCGCCTCGCTGGTGGATGATCAATACCGTTGCTGGCAGGATCAGCTCATCCCCGCCCTCGCCACCGAAGGCATCACCTTCGCCCTGCCCGCCTCGCTCACTCCCGGCGAGCTCGCCTGGGTCCATACCTACTTTGAGGAACAGGTTTTCCCCGTTCTCACCCCGCTCTCCATCGACCAGTCCCACCCCTTTCCGCAGCTCGGCAACAAAACCCTCAACATCGTCGTTTCCCTCGACGACCCCACCACGCCCGAGCTTGACCGACACTTCGCCATCCTGCCCGTGCCGCGCGTCCTGCCCCGCATCGTCAGCATCGACTCGAGCGAAAGTGAAAAACACCAGCGCCGCTTCATCTTCCTCTCCGACATCATCAAACTCTGCGCCGCCGACTTCTTCCCCGGCTACCACATCCACGGCGCGCACGCCTTCCGCGTCACCCGCAACAGCGACCTCTACATCGACGAGGAGGAGGCCGCCAATCTGCTCAAAAAAATCGAGGAGGAACTGCGCAATCTCCGCCGCGGCGCCGCCGTGCGCCTCGAAATCGAGGACGGCGTGGACGACCAGATCTTCTCCACCCTTTGCGACCACCTGTCCCTGTCGCACGAATACGTCTTCCGGCTCGACGGCCCGGTCAACCTGGTCCGCGTGATGGCCTTGGGCGACATCGACCGCCCCGACCTCAAGTATCCCAATTTCCTGCCGGTCAACCTCTCCCCGCTGCGCGAACCCGGCCTGATTTTTGATACCCTGCGCGAGCGCGACATCCTCCTGCACCACCCCTACGATTCCTTCCAGCCGGTGGTCGATTTCGTCGAGCAGGCCGCGCGCGACCCCCAGGTGCTCGCGATCAAACAAACCCTCTACCGCACCTCGGGCGACTCCCCCTTCGTGCGCGCCCTCATCGAGGCCTCGCGCAACGGCAAACAAGTCACCGCGCTGGTGGAGCTGAAAGCCCGCTTCGACGAGGCCAACAACATCCAATGGGCCCGCCAGCTCGAAGAGGCCGGCGTGCACGTCGTTTACGGACTGGTCGGCCACAAGACCCATTGCAAAGTCGCTCTCGTGGTGCGGCGCGAAGCATACGGAAAACTCCGTCGCTACGCCCACCTCGGCACCGGTAACTACAACCCGCGCACGGCCAGGATCTACACCGACCTCAGTCATTTCACCTCGCGCGAAGCCCTCACCTCGGACGCCGCCAACCTGTTTAACGCCCTCACCGGTTTCGGCCGCGCGCCCGAGTTCACCCACTTGCTCGTCGCCCCGTATTCGCTGCACCGCCGCGTGCTCGAGTTGATCCGACGCGAGACCGACCACGCCCAGGCCGGACGCCCCGCCCGCATCCTCGCCAAGATGAACTCGCTGGTGGACCAGGAAGTGATCGACGCCCTCTACGGCGCCTCCCGCGCCGGGGTGCAGATCGACCTCATCATCCGCGGGGTGTGCTGCCTGGTGCCCGGAGTGCCCGGCCTGTCGGAAAACATCCGCGTGCGTTCCATCGTCGGACGCTTCCTCGAACACATTCGCGCCTTCTACTTCCATAACGATGGCGGAGAACCCGGCATCTACGCCGGCAGCGCCGACTGGATGCCGCGCAATTTTTTCCGCCGCATCGAAGTGGTCTATCCCCTGCTCGACCCCGCCCTGCGTCGGTGGGTGATGGACGAACTCTTCGCCATCGAGCTCCAGGACAACGAGTGCGCCCGCCTGCTGACCTCCGGCGGTGCCTACCTGCGCCCGACCCGGGCTCCCGAGGTGCCGGTCTTCTCCGCGCAAAACTACTTCCTCGCCGCCGCCGCCCAACGCGCCCGCGCCGCCGAGTTGTAAACAGCATATGCGGAGAGTTACCCGCCAGGCGTTGTATGTAAGCCCGGCAGCCCCGCGTCACGGGCAAAGGCACCCACCCGTCAAAAACACCGTTCAGAGATTTCGGTAAGCGTCACTCGACGCCAGCCGCCTGATTTCGGCCTGCATCGCTTCCCGGGTTTGGGCGGGCACATCGGCCACTTTCCAACCGTTGGCCGCCACCTGTGCCAGCTCAGCCAGCGTAAATCCCGCGTGCAGCGCCAGCGCCTGATATTCGTCGATCACGGTGTTGTTGAATACCAACTGATCGTCCGTGCTTACGGTGCAATTCACCCCCGCCTGCATCAAGGCCCGCAAGGGATGGGCGGCCAGCTCGGGCACGACTTTAAGGCGAACGTTGCTGATCGGGGTAAGATCAAAGGTCACCCCGCGCTCCACCGCCAGCGCCACCACCGCAGGATCCTCCATCGCGCGCACGCCGTGCTGCACCCGGGTCACGCCCAGGTGTTCGATCGCTTCACGCACCCGGTGCGGTCCATCGAATTCGCCCGCATGGCACTTGGTGACTTTGCCTGCGGCGCGCAAACGGGCCCACGTCGGAGCGGTCCAAGCCTCGGTGGGCACGGGCTCGAAGCCGTGCAAATCCACCCCGGCCAAACCCTCCAGCCGCTCCAAGCCGTCGATGATCGTCTGCATCGGTCCGGCATAGTCGGTGCGCAACATTCCGGCATAAATACGCACTTCCAAGCCGGGCGGAACCGCCGCGCGGATGGCCGCGATAATCTCGCGGGCCGGCACGCCGATGAAATGGGTGATCGCGAGGTGAAAGCTGCACTCGACATAACGCACGTTGGCCACGACGTGCTTGGCGAAGGTCAACCGCGCCGACTCATAGTAGCGCTTCGGCGAAGTGAACCACGGTAACGCATGCCCCAGCAGGATTTCGTCGAAATGCTGAAAACTCGAAAACCGAAAATCCCCGGCATGAAACGCCGGGGCGGGCGGGTATTTTTCCGGCTGCCAGGCATGCAGCAATTCGTAGGGCAAAGAGCCGTCGAGATGCAGGTGCGTCTCGGTCTTGGGCAGGGCGCGCAGGAAGGCGGACAGTGCGCCGGTATTAACAGTCATGGAGTCAGGGGAGTTGCTGCGATTTCAGCGGTTGAGCTTCGACATTTTCCGCATCCGACTAATTCTCATGCGCTTTCAAGTTGGTCAGAATTGGCCGGGACGGCCAACCCTACATATCATGCATAAATTACTTACATCAGGTGGTTTGTGTAGCGTTGGCCGTCCCCGGACAATTCCGGCACTCTGTTCATCTTGATTGCGAATTGGTATAATTTGGCAGAACCGATGCCCAAAAGCAGCAACCCGTCGCCACGCTAAAGGGGGAGTGGCATCCTTTTAGCCGAGTAAATAGTCAGGATTCAATTTGTGCAGCGCCTTAGGGACGAAGAGGCCGTCCTTGCGAACGAGTTTGCCATCGAACCAGACTTCACCGCCGCCGTATTCCGGCCGCTGGATATTGACCATATCCCAGTGCACCTGGCTTTTGTTGCCGTTGCCCACGCCTTCGTAGGCCTGGCCGGGGGTAAAGTGGAAGGAACCGGCGATTTTTTCGTCGAACAAAATATCGCGCATCGGCTCCCGAATGTGGGGGTTAAAACCCAAGGCAAACTCGCCGACGTAACGCGCCCCGGCATCGCTATCTAATATCTCGTTCAATCGCTTACTGTTATTGGAAGTGGCCTCAACAATCCGCCCCTTGCTGAAGACGAGCCGGATGTTCTCGAAAGAAGTCCCGAGATAAACCGAGGGCGTGTTGTATTGAATCACGCCCTCGACCGAATCCTTCACCGGGCAGGAAAAGACCTCGCCATCGGGTATGTTGCGCTGGCCGCCGCACTCCCGTGCGCCGATGCCCTTGATCGAAAACGCAAGATCGGTGCCCGGTCCCTTGATCTGCACCCGGTCGGTTTTTTCCATCAGCGTTTTGAGCGCCTTCATGCCCGGAATCATGCGGGCGTAATCGAGCGTGCAGACGCGGAAGTAAAAATCCTCAAACGCCTCGGTGCTCATGCCGGCCTGCTGCGCCATGGCGGAGGTAGGCCAGCGCAAGACGACCCACTTGGTCTTGTTAACCCGGTGGTCGAGGACGGGTTTCATCAGCCGGGCGTAGAGTTGCACCCGGGCGGAGGGGACATCCGAAGACTCGAAAATATTATCCGAGCCCCGCAAAGCGATGTAGGCATCCATCTTCTGCATGCGCTTCAACTCCACCTCGGCCTGGGGCGCGAATTGCGCCTCCTCGGCGTGCAACATCAACTCGCGGGTGATGCGGGCGCGGTGAATCTGCACGATCGGAAACGCCCCCCGGGCACGGGCGGCGCGCACCAGCGAAATGACCATCGCATCGGGCACGTCGAAGGCGTCGATCAGCACACGTTCGCCTTTTTTCAGGTCACAGGAAAACCCGGCGAGGCCGGCGGCAAGTTGGTCAAAGCGGGTATCGGAGAGCATCGGTTAAAAGCCTCACAAAACACCCACCATACCTGCGCTCGCAAGGGCGAAAGCCGTCCCGCGCCGCCCCTCGGGTCAACTCGTTGCCGGCTCGGCCGACTCCGTCGCTGGAAACGTTCCCGCCGTAGGAAAACAGATCCGGCCCACCGCATCGTCAAAGCCGCTCGCGCCACGCAAAATCTCGATTTCCAGCCGCAGGTAATAGACCGGCACCGGACAGGGCATGCCCTCCGGGATGCGCACCGCATCCTTCTCCGTGGTCACGATATACTCCACCTTGCGTTCCAGCGCCTCGGAAAAAATCTCCACAAAGTCCTCGTAGGAAAAACGATAGTGATCGAGGAAGCGCCGGGTAAACTCGATCCGCCCCCCGAGATCGCGCACGAACGCCTCAAAACTCTCCGGCACCGCGATCCCGGAAAACACCCCCACCCGTTTGCCCTGCAAATCACTCAAGGGCCTGCGCTCGTCGGCCCCCAAGCGCTGCAAATACTGCGGACGGTGCGCGCACTCGATCACGTTCACCCCGGGATTGTGCCGTTGAATCAGCTCCTCCAAGTCGGGGTCGCGCCGCCCGTCCGACTTGGTCAAAAAGACGTAGCTCGCGCGCTTCAGGTGCTTGATCGGCTCGCGCAGGATGCCGCGCGGCAAGAGCTGGCCGTTGCCGAAGGGGTTGGTCTTGTCCACCAGCAGCAGGTTCAGCCGCCCTTTCAGCGGCAAGTACTGAAACCCGTCGTCGAGGATCAAGGTGTCGCAGCGGAAGCGTTTGATCGCAAAAACCCCCGCCTTCACCCGGTCCTTGTCCACCAGCACCACCACGCCCGGCAAATTCCGCGCCAGCATGTAGGGCTCGTCACCCGCCTTTTCCGAATCGAGCAACACGTCCTGCCCGTCGCTCACGATCCGCGGCGGCGGCGCACTGGTATGGGTAAACCACCACAGCGCCTTTTTCCACGCCGGCGGGGCCTTGCTCCGGTAGCCGCGCGAGAGGATCGCCACCTTGCGCCCCCGATCCCGCAACGCTCGGGCCAACATCTCCACCACCGGAGTTTTGCCCGTGCCGCCGACCGTCAAGTTGCCCACCACCACCACCAGACAACCCAGCGGCTGATCGTGCAAAATCCGCTTCCGATACAGCCAGACCCGGGTCTGCGCCACCCCGTTGAAAAGCCACGAAAGCCCGTGCAAAAAACCCGCGAACAGCGTCGGCCCCACGCCCTCGCGGCGACCAAAGATCACATCGATGGTGAACTGCTCGAAAGCGTTGATTTTGCGTTTTAACCAATGGGCCATGCGGATCGCGAAGAATGCGCGGGGAGCAAAGTCTCCGCGCCCCGCGCGAGGCGAGGGCAAACACGCACAAACCCGAAACACGCGCCAGCCACTCATTACCGCCTCACCTCCCGTCCCGATCGTTATTACCCGAATCGTTTCACCAAGGCTTGCCCGCACCCCCGCCCGCTGGTTCGTTACGCCCTTTCCCTCCATGTGCCAAACCGCCAACTCCCTTCGCCCGCACTCCTCTGTCGTCGTTGATGGCAACGATCGCGCCCCCGCCCGCTCCATGCTCCGCGCCGTCGGTTTCACCGACGAAGACTTCAAGAAGCCCCAGATCGCCGTCGCCGCGTCCGCCAGCAACATGACGCCTTGCAACGTCCACCTCGGCGACCTGAGCGAGCACGCGCAGAAAGGCATCAACGCCGCCGGCGGCAAAGCCGTTTATTTCAACACCATCACCGTCACCGATGGCATCAGCATGGGCACCCAGGGCATGCGCTACTCCCTCGTCTCCCGCGATGTCATCGCCGACTCCATCGAGACCGCCGTTGCCGCCGAGGGCTTCGACGGCCTGGTCGCCATCGGCGGCTGCGATAAAAACATGCCCGGCTGCATGATCGCCATCGCCCGCCTCAACCGCCCCGCCGTCTTCATCTACGGCGGCAGCATCCTCCCCGGCTTCGCCGCCTCCGACTGCGACAAACAAAAACCCCTCGACATCGTCTCCGTCTTCGAGGCCGTCGGCAAACACGCCAAGGGCGAACTCTCCGACGCCGGCCTGCGCGACGTCGAAGCCAGCGCCATCCCCGGCCCCGGCTCCTGCGGCGGCATGTATACCGCCAACACCATGGCCACCGCCATCGAGGCCCTTGGCATGAGCCTGCCCAACAGCAGCGCCCAGCTCGCCGTCGGCAAAGAGAAACGCGAAGACTGCGAACGCGCCGGCGCCGCCGTCATGGCCATGCTGCAAAAGGGCATCAAGCCCCGCGATATCATGACCCGCAAGGCCTTTGAGAACTCCATCACCGTGTGTCTCGCGCTCGGCGGCTCCACCAACCTCATCCTACACCTCCTCGCCATCGCCCATTCCGCCGGAGTCCCCCTGACCCTCCAGGATTTCAAGACCATCGGCGACCGCGTGCCCCTCCTCGCCGACGTCAAACCCTTCGGCAAATACGGCATGGCCCACCTCATCCGCATCGGCGGCATCCGTCCGATGATGAAAATGCTCCTCGACCGAGGCCTGCTCCACGGCGACGCCCTCACCGTCTCCGGCGAAACCGTCGCCGAATCGCTCAAGGACGTTCAGCCTTACCCCTCCTACCCCGATCAGCAGGACGTCATCCGCCCGTGGGACAACCCCATCAAGGCCGACACCCACCTCCGCGTCCTCCACGGCAACCTCGCCCCAGGCGGCGCCGTCGGCAAAATCACCGGCAAGGAAGGTCTCTACTTCAAGGGTCCCGCCAAGGTTTATGAAGGCGAGGAAGACGCGCTCCAAGGCGTGCTCCGGGGCGACGTCGTCAAGGGCGACGTCGTTGTCATCCGTAACGAAGGCCCCGTCGGCGGCCCCGGCATGCGCGAAATGCTTTCCCCCACCAGCGCCATCGCCGGTCGCGGCCTCATCAAGGATGTGGCGCTCATCACCGACGGCCGTTTCTCCGGCGGTTCGCACGGTTTCGACGTCGGCCACATCACGCCCGAGGCAGCCAAGGGCGGCCCCATCGGCATCGTGCGCAACGGCGACCTCATCGAAATCGATGCGGTTAAAAACACCCTGAGCCTGCTCATCCCCGACGCCGAATACACCGCGCGCCTGGCCGCCTACCAGCCGCTCCCGCCGAAGGAAACCCGCGGCGTGCTGGCCAAATACGCCCGGCTTGTCAGCACCGCCTCCGAAGGCGCCGTGACCGACAAATACCTCTGAGCGCCGCTCGCCACGATAGGGCGGGGTCGGTCGCACCCCGCCGCCTCCCCAGCCCCGCGAGCCCGAGTGCAAACGTTGGAGTCCCGCCTTTGGGCGGTCCGAAGCATCCGTCCCCCCCTCCCCGACCGGCTAAAGCCGGAATTCCAACTCGCTCCCTGCTCCCCGCTCCCTGCTCCCCGCTCCCCGCTCCTTGCTCCTCAACTCCCCCACTCCTTCTTGGGCGGCGGCGGGCGCAGCGGCAGTTCATCGAGTTTACCCGCCTCGCTCACCACTTCGTAAGCAGTGCGAAAATGCAGCTTGGCAAACTCGCCGAGCGCGCGCGCGCCGAACCGGTTAATAATCTCGCGAGCCTGAACTTTGACCAAGGGCCCCGCGCCTTTTTGCAGTTTGGCCCCGAACTTTTTCGACAGCGCCTGCATCTGCCGCACGAACTCCGCGCGCGCCACGATCGAGGCCGCCGCCACCACCGGATCTTCTTCCGCCTTGGTGCGCATGCGCAGGTCAAAACCCTCGATGCCCAGTTTCACCAATTCACGCTGCACCAGTGGCGTCTCGGTAAACTGGTCCAGCAGTCCCCACTTGGTGGTTTTCTCCTTCAACGCCTCCTGCAGGGCACGCGCGTGCTGAAACGCCAGGATCATGTTCTGACTGCGAAACCGCGTTCCCATCAGACTGTTATACTGCGTCATACTCGTGGCCTGGATCGTCTTCACCACCACGCCGGGCGTGCCCCGAATAAGCCGGTCGAGTTCCAGAATTTTTGACTCCGCGATTTTCTTGGAATCCTGCGCCCCCGCCTCCCGCCAGTCTTCGATCATCGACTTGGAAGCGATCACGGTAGCCGCGATCAGCGGCCCGAAAAAGTCGCCCTTGCCCGACTCGTCCAAGCCCGCGTGTTCCTCGAACCAATCCGGATGCAACACCTCGTCGTAGCCGAGTTTGGCCGCGCCGGTGATTTCGGGTTCGATCACCATGGTCACGAATTCCTCGGTGCCCTTGCCCGCGACCACCAGCTTGCGACTCTCGTAACCGGTCACGTTCACCTTGGACGCATCGTTGCGGTAACCGTAGCGGGCGTAGGCCACCTCCACGCGTTCCCAGCCCCGTTTGGCCAGCAAAGCCCCCAGTTTATCCAACTGCTCCTCGGTGAGCTTGATAGTGTAGGTCGCCAGTTTCTTGGGAGCGTCCGGATCGGCTTTCTTGGGCATGCTACGATTGGTTACGAAAACGCCCAAAAGCCCACGAAAAACCATCGTCGTGAGCCGGGAGCTGTCTTCAAAGTAATCCCCCGCCCCCGCCACCACCCGTTACGAACTTCCCATTCTCGACTGTTCAAACCTCATCCCATCCCGTTAACTGAACTCATGGCCTCCCATCCAGACATCCGCTGGAAACAGCGTTTTCAGAGCTTCGGCCTGGCCTTCGCCCGCTTATCCGCCGCCGCCCATCTGGCCGCCACCCGTCCCCTGACCGACCTTGAGCAGCAAGGGCTTATCCAAGCCTTCGAGTTTACCCACGAATTGGCCTGGAATGTCCTAAAAGACTACCTCGAAGCCCAAGGCATATCCGGTATCATCGGTTCCAAAAACGCCTGCCGCGAAGCCTTCAAAAACGGCCTGCTCGTCGAGGGCCAGATTTGGATGGATATGATTCAAGCCCGCAACCGGAGCAGCCATACCTACAACGAAAGCACCGCCCGCGAGATTGCCTCCGCCATCCTGGCCGACTTCGTTCCCCAGTTTCACGCCCTGCAGGTTAAATTCGCCGAGTTAATATCCCGGGAACCATGACCCCCGCCGGACACGGCCTCTCCGAAGCAACTGTGGCGACCATCACCAGCGTGCTGGCGCGTTTTCCCGACGTGGAACAAGCGGTGCTTTTTGGCTCCCGCGCCAAAGGGACCCACAAACCGGGCTCCGACATTGACCTCGCCCTGGTCGGAGCGGCTTTGGACTGGCGTTTGGTTGGCCACATTTACGACGCCTTGGACGACCGTTTGCTGCCCTATACCTTTAGCCTGGTCCGCCGCGACGCCGCCACCGATCCAGAAATCGCCGCCCACATCGCCCGGGTAGGGATTCCCATTTACAACCGATCGCCCGCCTCCCTCCACGCCATCTAATTCTAATTCGCGTTCAAATTGAGCTGAATTAGCCAGGGACGGCCAACCCTACATTCGACGTTTTTTTTGATCGGATGGGCTCACGGGGATTGCGCCCCGTGAGCCTTCCACACCACCGGACGTGCGGTTTTCCGCATCCGGCGGTTGAGAGGAAGCGCGACCT
>JAPLTN010000047.1 GCA_026398135.1 Verrucomicrobiota bacterium | reverse complement strand
TTCAGTCTGACGCAAGCCCATGACTTGGCCTGTCGGTCTCCTCGTTGAGTCAAATTGCACCAACTGGAGAGCCGGATGCGGGAGACCCGCCAGTCCGGTTCGGAGGGAGGGGCGGGTTACATTCCTGTCCCTACCCCTATCGCATCCGCCACCACCTTGGCCGGCACCGAGCAACTCATCCCCGGCGGCCCCGCCGCCTCCCAGATCGCGATCAAACAACTCGGCACCAACGGCGGCGGCTTCTTCGGCCTCAACTCCGCCCACCCCTTCGAGAACCCCACCCCGCTCTCCAACTTCCTGCAAACCCTCGCCCTCCTCCTCCTGCCCGCCGCCTGCGTCGATGCCTACGGCCGCCTGGTCGGCGCGCGCCGCCACGCCTGGGTCGTCTTCGCCGTCATGTTCGCCTTTTTCGTCGGCGCCCTCGGCCTCGCCCTCTACGCCGAACACGCCTCTCCCGGAGCCACCACCCTCGCCCTCGAAGGCAAGGAAACCCGCTTCGGCGTCACCGCCAGCGTGCTCTGGGCCCAGGCCACCACCGTCGCCTCCAATGGCTCGGTCAACGGCATGCACGGCTCGCTCTCGCCCCTCGGCGGCGGGCTCGCCCTGCTCAACATGCTGCTCGGCGAGATCATCTTCGGCGGCATTGGTTCGGGCCTCTACGGAATGGTCATGATGATCGTCCTGGCCGTCTTCCTCGCCGGTTTGATGGTCGGCCGCACCCCCGAATACCTCGGCAAAAAGATCGAGGCCCGCGAGGTCCGTCTCGCCGCCGTCGCCGTGCTTCTGCCCTGCGCTGTCGTGCTCCTTGGCTGCACCGCGTCCTTCCTCACTGCGAGCGGACGCGCCGCCGCCGGCACCGCCGGACCCCACGCCGTATCCGAAATCCTCTACGCCTGGGGCTCCATGGCCAACAACAACGGCTCCGCCTTCGGCAGTCTCACCGCCACTGGCGACCTCTACACCTGGGGCGGCGCGCTCGCCATGTTCCTCGGCCGCTTCGGCGTTATTCTCCCCGTGCTCGCCTTGGCCGGAGGGGTCGCGTCCAAGAAAACCATGCCCGCCTCGGCCGGCACCTTCCCCACCGACCGACCGCTCTTCGCCGGCCTGCTTGCCGCCGTTATTCTGATCGTCGCCGGCCTCACCTACTTCCCCGCCCTGACCCTCGGCCCCGTGCTGGAGCACCTGTTGCTCGCCGCCGGCCGCACCTTCTAAAAGCCCCCCCGCCCCCGACCCACCCGCCACTCCACACCCCGGCTCCCCAGCCTCAAGTAACCTATTGGGTTACTTTGTCCGATTAACCGCATCTTCATTTTCCGCGCTCCGCAAACCTCCATGAAATCTTCCACCTCCGCCTGGAACTCCGCCCTCCTTCGTCGCGCCTGCCTCGACGCCCTGCGCAAGCTTCACCCCCGCGACCTCTGGCGCAACCCGGTCATCTTCGTCACTGCCCTCGGCGCGCTCGCCGTCACCGTCGTTCTCGCACGCGACGTCCTCGCCGGCCGCGCCACCGGCTTCACCGTCCAGATCACCCTCTGGCTCTGGTTCACCGTGCTTTTCGCCAATTTCGCCGAAGCCATGGCCGAGGGTCGGGGAAAAGCCCAGGCCGACGCCCTCAAACGAACCCGCTCCCAAACCTTCGCCCGCCGCGTTCGCTCCGCCACCCCCGGTGCCGCCGAGGAACGCGTAGCCGCCCCGGATATGCGCAAGGGCGACCTCTTCGTCTGTGAAACCGGCGACCTCATCGCCGCCGATGGCGAAGTAATTGAGGGCATCGCCAGCGTGGACGAATCCGCCATCACCGGCGAATCCGCTCCCGTCGTCCGCGAGAGCGGCGGCGACCGCAGCGCCGTCACCGGCGGCACCCGCGTCCTGAGCGACCGAATCATGGTGCGCGTCTCGGTCGAGCCCGGCGGCGGTTTCATCGACCGCATGATCGGGCTGGTCGAGGGCGCTTCTCGCCAGCGCACGCCCAACGAGATCGCCCTCGGCATCCTCCTATTCGCTCTCACCGCCGTCTTCCTCGGCGTAGTCGCCACCCTGCCCGCCTTCGCCCGCTTTTCCGGGCTGCAATCCGGCCAGCCCGGCGCGGTGGACACCTCCCTGCCCGTGCTCGTCTCGCTCTTCGTCTGCCTCATCCCCACCACCATCGGCGGCCTGCTCAGCGCCATCGGCATCAGCGGCATAGACCGTCTCGTGCGGCGCAACGTCATCTCCACTTCTGGTCGCGCCGTAGAAGCCGCCGGCGACATCGACGTGCTCCTTCTCGACAAGACCGGTACCATCACCCTCGGCAACCGCCAGGCCGTCGAGTTCATCCCCGCCCCAGGCGTGACCCCGCTCGAACTCGCCCAAGCCGCCCAACTCGCCTCCCTCGCGGACGAAACCCCCGAAGGCCGCAGCATCGTTGTGCTCGCCAAAGACAAATTCGCCCTCCGCGAACGCGAAGTCGCCGCCCCCCACGCCACCTTCGTTCCCTTTGCCGCCCAGACCCGCATGAGCGGTGTCGATGTCGCCGCCAACGCCACTACGCCCGCCATCGCAGTCCGCAAGGGTGCCGCCTCCAGCGTCCGCGCTTGGGTCGAGGCCCAAGGCGCAATCTACCCCGCCGAAGTCGCCGCCGAAGTGGATCGCGTTTCCCGCGCCGGTGGCACCCCGCTCGTCGTCGCCGAAACCGGCCGCACGCTCGGCGTCATTTACCTCAAAGACGTGGTCAAAGGCGGCATTCGCGAACGCTTCTCCGAGCTTCGTCGCATGGGCATCCGCACCGTCATGATCACCGGTGACAACCCCCTCACCGCCGCCGCCATCGCCGCCGAGGCCGGCGTGGACGATTTCCTTGCCCAGGCCACCCCGGAAATGAAGCTGCAACGCATCCGCGACGAACAAGCCCTTGGCCATCTCGTCGCCATGACCGGCGACGGCACCAACGATGCCCCCGCGCTCGCCCAGGCCGACGTCGGCGTCGCCATGAATACCGGCACCCAGGCCGCCCGCGAAGCCGGCAACATGGTCGATCTCGACAGCAATCCGACCAAACTCATCGAGATCGTCGAGATCGGTAAACAGCTCCTCATCACCCGCGGCGCGCTCACCACCTTTTCCCTCGCCAACGACATCGCCAAATACTTCGCCATCATCCCGGCCATCTTCGTCGGCCTTTACGCCGCTTCCGGAGCATCTTCCGGCCCGCTCGCCGCCCTCAACATCATGGGCCTGGCCTCGCCGCAAAGCGCCATCCTGAGCTCGGTCATTTTCAACGCCCTCATCATCGTCGCCCTCGTGCCGCTCGCGCTACGTGGCGTGGCCAGCCGGGCCGACAGCGCCTCCGCCCTCCTCCGGCGCAATCTGCTCATCTACGGCGTAGGCGGCATCGTCGCGCCCTTCCTCGGCATCAAACTCATCGACCTCGCCCTCACCTCTATCGGCCTCGTCTAACCAAACCCGTTACACAGAGGGCACGAGAGATAAGCCAGAGTCCACCGAGCTAAATCCCCTTATCCGGTATGTTTCCTGACTCTGTGACCTCTGTGCCCCCTCTCGTGCCCTCTGTGTAATTTCTCATTCTCCGTCCCATGAAAACTTTCCTCACCTCCGCCCGTTTCCTCGCTGTCCTCACCCTCCTCCTCGGCGGTCTCTACCCCGCCCTCGTCTGGGCCATCGGCCAGGCCGCCTTCCCCGCCGCCGCCAACGGCTCCCTCACCCTCCACCCCACCTCCGGCCGTATAGTCGGTTCCGCCCTGCTTGCCCAAGCGACGCCCGACCCGCGCTACGTCCAACCCCGGCCCTCCGCCGCCGACTACGCCACCGTCGCCTCCGGTGCGAGCAGCCTGCCATGGACGTCCACCAAACTCCACGACCGCGTGAAAGCCACCATTGCCGCCGGTCAATCGCCCTCCATGGCCACCACCAGCGGCAGCGGTCTCGACCCCCACCTCCCCCCCGCCGCCGTCCTCGCCCAACTCGACCACGTCGCCACCGCCCGCTCCTGGACCCCCGCCGCCCGCACCCGCGCGGAAGCCTGGGTTGCCGAGCACCTCGAAGGCGGTCAACTTGGCCCCACCTACGTGAACGTCCTCCGTCTCAACCTCGCCTTGGACGCCTTGGACAAACCCTAATCCTCGCCACCGCCCTTCGTAATGCCCGCCAAAAAGCCCGCCTCCCCCCGCCCTCCCGCCGCCCAGTCCGCCGCACCGACCGCGAGCCTTGCACCCCTCCTCGGCGAGCTCCGCCAAGCGATAGCATCGGCCCGAACCCAAATCCTGCGCACCGCCGACGCGGTTCAGGTTCGCACCTGCTGGCTGGTCGGTCGTCATATCGTCGAATTTGAACAGGCCGGCCAGGCCCGTGCCGCCTACGGCAAAAAGCTTCTCCCTGACCTCGCCCGTCACCTTACCACCGAGTTCGGCCCGGGCTTCGACGAGCGCAACCTCCGTAACATGCGCAGCTTTTACTCCAACTTTCCAATTTGGGACGCACTGCGTTCCGAATTGAGCTGGACGCACTACCGCCTGCTCCTGCGTGTCGAGGAAACCGCCGCGCGCACATGGTATATGAACGAAGCCGCCGCGCAAAACTGGAGCACGCGCGCCCTCGAACGTCAGCTCGGCACCCTCTACTACGAACGCCTCCTTGACACCTCGGATCGTGCCGCCGACGACAACCCCTCCGTTGGCGTCATTCTCTGCGCCCGCCGCGACGAATCCATCGCACGCTACTCCATGCTCCGCGATCACGAACAGCTCTTCGCCACCAAATACAAACTCGTGCTGCCCAGCGAAGAGGTGCTCCGCGCCGAACTCGCCCGCGAACAACTCCACCTCGAAGCCCACCAACGCCTCGGCCCGTGAGCCATCCAGCCCTAGACCCCGCCTCGCGTCCCGACCCCGACGCCTTGCTCGCCCGCCTGCGCGAGGCCGAGGCGCGCGCGCGCCGGGGCCAGTTGCGCGTCTTCCTCGGCATGTGCCCCGGCGTGGGCAAAACCTACGCCATGCTCCGAGCCGCCCGCCGCGCCCGCGCCGAGGGAATAGACGTGCTCGTCGCCCTGGTCGAAACCCATGGCCGCACCGAGACCGAGGCCATGATCGCGGACCTGCCGGTCCAGCCCCGCCTCTCCGTCGCCCATCGCGGAGCCACGCTGCAAGAGATGGACCTCGCCGGCGTGCTCGCCGCCCGCCCACGGCTCGCTTTGGTGGACGAGCTCGCCCACACCAACGCCCCCGGGCTCGCCCACCCCAAACGCTGGCAGGATGTCCACGACCTGCTCGAAGCCGGTATCGACGTTTACACCACGCTCAACATCCAGCACGTCGAATCCCGCGCCGACTCCGTGCGCCAGATCACCGGCGCCCCGGTGCACGAAACCGTGCCGGACTCGCTCCTCGATCTCGCCGACGAGGTGGAGCTGGTCGATCTCACCGCCCAAAACCTGCGTGAACGCCTCGCCGAGGGAAAAGTTTACCTCGGGGCCCGCGCCGCCGTCGCCGCCGAAAACTTCTTTCGCGAAGACCACCTCAACGCCCTGCGCGAGATCGCCCTGCGCTACACTGCCGAACGCGTCGAACGCCAGCTCCGCGGCCTGCGCCGGGGCACCACCAAATCCACCGTCTGGCGCAGCGGCGAACGCCTGCTCGTCGCGGTCGGCCCCAGCCCCTTCTCCACCCGTCTCGTGCGCTGGACCCGCCGCCTCGCCGCCGCCCAGGGCGCGCCCTGGCTTGCCGTCCACGTCGCCAGCTCCCGACCGCTCCGCCCCGAAGCCCAGGCCCGCCTCGACCAAAACCTTGCCCTCGCCCGCGAACTCGGGGCCGAGCTCGTGCTCGCCGAGGCCGACGACATCGCCCGCGCCCTCGTAGCCACCGCCCTCGAACACAACGCCACCCAGATCGTGGTCGGCAAGCCGCGCGGCTCCCGCTGGTTCGACTGGATCGAGGGCGGCAGCCTGGTGGACCGCCTCATCCGTCTCGGGGGCAACATCGATATCTACGTCGTCCCCTCCGAGCCCGGAGCCCGGAGCGCCCGCTGGCTCGACTTTACCCCGATGCGCCGCAGCTCGCCCGGCGAATATCTACTCGCCGCCGCAGTTGTCCTTGGCGTCTGCGTCGCCGGTTTGCTCCTCCCCGGTCGCTACTACCTCGCGGTGGGCTTGGTCCAGCTGCTCGCCGTCATCCTGCTCAGTCTGCGCGTCGGTCGTTGGCCGGTTCTGCTCGCCGGTTTGCTCGGTGCCTTGTCGTGGAATTTTCTCTTCATCCCGCCGCGCTTCACTTTCGCCATTGGCCGGGTCGAGGATGGCCTGCTCTTTCTCACCTACTTCGTGGTAGCGCTCGTCGCCGGCCAACTCACCGCCCGGCTCCGCGCCAGAGTCTCCGATGAACACGCCCGCGAACGCCGTTCCAGCGCTCTCTTCGCCCTCACTCGCGCCCTGGCCGAGGCGCGCACGCTTGACGAAGGTGCCTTCGCCGCCCTGCGCCAGATCGACACCCTCTTCTCCGCCCACTCCACCCTGCTCCTCGCAGGCGAAGGCACCGCTGAACTCACCCCGCACTTCGCCGCCTCGTTCTCCCTCGATGCCAAGGAGAAGGGCGTCGCCCTCTGGTGCCATCAACATCGCAAACCCGCCGGTCGCTTCACTTCCACCCTGCCCGGCTGCACCGGCTTTTACCTTCCGCTGCTGCGCGACGACCGTTCGCTTGGCGTTCTTGGCGTAGCGGCTTCCGCCGACCAGACCCTGACGTTAGTGCAACGCGACTTGCTCGAAGCCTTCGCCCGCCAGATCGCGCTCATGGTCGAGACCGACCAACTCCACGCCACCCGCGAACGCGAACGCCTGCTCGCCGAATCCGAAAAACTTCACCGCGTCCTGCTCGACGGCGTCTCCCACGAACTGCGAACTCCCCTCGCCGTCATCACCGCCGCCATCGAAAACTTGGCCAGCGCACCCGATGAAACTCTCCGCGCCGAACTTCTCCGCGAGGCGCGCCTCGCCACCACCCGGCTCAATCGCCTGGTCGGCAACCTCCTCGATCAGACCCGGCTTGAAACCGGTGCCCTCCGCCCCCGGCTCGATTGGTGCGACCCGCGCGATATAGTTAACGCCGCCGTCGCCGCTTCGCACGACGCCCTCGAAGGCCACCCGCTGGACATCTCGCTGCCCGACGATCTGCCCCCCGTGCGTGCCGACTTCGCCCTCACTGAACAAGCACTCGTCAACTTACTGATCAACGCGTCCCACCACACTCCGCCCGGCACCCCCGTCTTTATTTCCGCCGGCCTGGACCGCGGCGGCACTCGCGCCTTCTTCACCATCGCCGACCGGGGCCCTGGGCTGCCGACCGCCATGAAAGAACGCCTGTTCAAGAAATTTGAGCGCGGCGACGCCGCCCACGCCGGTGGCCTCGGCCTGGGTCTTTCCATCGTGCGCGGCTTCATCGCCGCCCAAGGCGGCGAAGTCGTGCTGGGCCAAAACCCCGGCGGCGGTGCCGTCTTCACTCTTTACCTCCCGCACGCCGCCCCGAAGCCTGAAGCCGCTCCATGAATGCTTCCACCCCCGGCACCCTGCTGGTGATCGACGACGAACGGCAGATCCGCCGCCTTCTCCGCGTCACCCTCGAAGGCGCGGGTTACCGGGTGCGCGAAGCCGAGACCGGCCAGCTCGGCCTGCAAGAAATCGCCGCCGCCGCGCCCGACGGCGTGATCCTCGACCTCGGCCTGCCCGACCTCGACGGCGTGGACGTCCTTCGCCGCCTCCGCGAGTGGACGCGCCTGCCCGTTCTCGTGCTCTCGGTGCGCGAGGCCGAAGAGGTCAAAATCGCCGCGCTCGACGCCGGTGCCGACGACTACCTGACCAAGCCCTTCGGCGGCGGCGAACTGCTCGCCCGAGTCCGCGCCCTCCTGCGCCGCGCCTCCGCCGACGCCGAGCCCGCCATCCTGCGTTTCGGCGACGTCGAGCTCGACCGCGCCTCCCGTGTGGTGCGCCGCTCCGGCGAGGAAGTACACCTCACCGCCAAAGAATACGCCCTCCTCGCCCTCCTCGCGCAGCACCACGGCAAAGTCGTTACCCAACGCCAGCTCCTGCGCGAGATCTGGGGAGCCAACGCCGAGGACAATAGCCACTACCTGCGCGTCCACATGACCCACCTGCGGCAAAAACTCGAACGCCTCCCCTCCGCCCCCGAACTCCTCAAAACCGAAGCCGGCATCGGCTACCGGCTGGTCGGCTAGGCTAAGCTGAGACTCGTGTTTCCCCTTCGCCGTTAAACGCCGTCCAGCGAGCGCAAAACTCTTCCCTGAGATCATTCGCGACCTGCGCCACTGACGGACAACGCGCTCCCAGTTCGGCCGCCAGCGAAGTCACGGTGCCGTCCGCGCTTGCGATCCCGCAAGGCACGATCCCGCCGAAGTGCCCCAGGTCGGGCGCGACGTTCAAGGCCAGCCCGTGCATCGTCACCCAGCGCCGCACCGCCACGCCGATGGCAGCCAGTTTGCGCTCCGCCACCCAGATCCCGGTCAGGCCTTCGCGGCGCGCAGCCACGATGCCATATCTCGCCACCGTGCCGATCAGCACGTCTTCCAGAAATCGCAGGTAGGCGTGCAAATCCCGCCGTTGGTCCAAACTCACGATCGGGTAAACGACGAGCTGCCCCGGGCCGTGGTAAGTGATGTCGCCGCCGCGATTGGTCGGGTGCAGCGCGATCTGCTCGCGTTGCAAGGTCGCCGCGTCCCACAACAAATGCCGGTCCGCCCCCGCTCGCAGACCCAGGGTGTAAACCGGCTCGTGTTCGGTAAACACCAAGGTGTCCGGCGCGGTCCCGGCGATGCGTTCGGCTTGAAGCGCCTCCTGCCGCGCCAAGGCCTCGGCATACACCGTGCGCCCCCAATGCAGCACTTGCAGCGGTGTGGACGACGTGGACGACATAGAAACAGTAAAGGGAGCGCTTGGCCGAACCGCTCAACGGCCTTCGGCCAGCGCGCCGAGGTCGATCTCGCCCGCGCTCTCGGCGCTCACCGAACGGTTGAGCAGTCCCGGCGTAAACAAGGTGCTGCGGATCAGGTAACGCGCGGTCGGCTGGCGTTGCAGGTCGCGAGCCAGCGCCAGCAAGGCGAAATTACTCAGGTTGAGCGTGGTCTCCTGCGTGGCGGTGGAGAGCGCCGGCACGGTCAGCGACTCCGCCCCCAGCGCGCTGCCCATGGCGCGTCCGTTTATCGTAAGTTCATGCCGCGAGCCGGTGAAAGTTAAGGGCGCATCACCGCGATTCGTCACCCGCACCGTCACCCGCAACCGGGTTTCAAACGCCGTCGCCTCGATCGGCCGCACGTCCACCAGCGTGACTCCCGGCGCGGGCGAGCGCGTCGCCGTGGCGCAGCCGCCCAACGCAAAAAACAGGGCAAACACCGGGAGCAACAACAGGGAACGGATGGCGAATCGCATAGGAGTGCCGCCCAGCGGGACAAACTTTGCCTTTCGCCGCCACCTCAATCGCGGGACTTGCCGGGCGTCGCGCCGGACTGCAAGGTGACCGTTTACCATGAGCAGCGAACACGCGCAAAGCGGGCAACCGCACGACATTTCCCACGATCAACACGCCGTGCGGCGGCAAAAACTCGCCGACTTGCGCGCGGCGGGCTTCGACCCTTTCCGCGCCAACGTCGCCCCCACCCACTTCTCCCAGGACGCCAAGGCCCTGCACGTGGACGAGCAGGACAACACCGTGACCGTCACCGTGGCCGGCCGTCTCGTCACCTTCCGCGTTCAGGGCGGCAGCTCCTTCGTCAAAATCCAGGATCAGCAGGGCCAGATTCAGCTCTATTTTCGCAAGGACGTGCTCGGCGAGGAGCGTTACGGCGTATTCAAGAAGTCGCTCGACCTGGGCGACATCATCGGCGTCACCGGCACCCTGTTCAAAACCAAGACCGGCGAGATCACCGTGCGCATCGAGAGCTTCACCCTCGTTTCCAAGGCGCTCCGCCCCCTCCCCGAGAAATGGCACGGCCTGAGCGACGCCGAGCAGGTTTACCGCCAGCGTTACCTCGACCTGATCGTCAACCAAGAGTCCCGCCACCGCCTGATGACCCGCGCCCGCATCGTCAGCGCGGTCCGGCGTTTCCTCGAAGACCGCCAGTTCCTCGAAGTCGAAACCCCCGTCCTGCAAAGCGTGGCCGGTGGCGCCGCCGCACGTCCTTTCCAGACCCACCACAACGCGCTCAACACCGATTTCGTGCTCCGCATTTCCCTGGAGCTCTACCTCAAGCGCATGCTGGTCGCCGGCTACGACCGGGTCTTCGAAATCGGGCGGAATTTCCGCAACGAGGGCGTCTCCCGCCGCCACAATCCCGAGTTCACCATGCTCGAGGTTTACCAGGCTTACAGCGACTATCGCGGCATGATGACCCTGGTCCGCGATCTGTTGACCCACCTCGTGCGCGACGTGGTCAAACCCCTCGACGCCGACGGCCAGCCCTCGACCAAAATCAAGCACGCCCAGAGCGGCCAGGAGATCGAGTTCGGCGGAGAATGGCGCGAGGTGAAATACAAGGACCTCATCATCGAAAAGACCGGCGACTCCGAGTGGTTCTCCCGCAGCAAGGACGAGAAGGTCGCCGGCGTGCAAAAGCTCGGTCTCTACGCCGACCCGAAGTGGGAGGAGTTCGAGCTCACCAACGAGATTTTCGGCAAGCTGATCGAACCTAATCTCATCCAGCCGACCTTCGTCACCCACCTGCCCAAGGAGCTTTGCCCGCTGGCGAAGATCACCCAGGACGACGCCACCACCATCGACGTGTTCGAGCTGATCATCGGCGGCATGGAAGTCGCCCCCGCCTACTCCGAGCAAAACGACCCCGACGTGCAGCGGTCGATGTTCGAGGCCCAGGCCGGCGAGGAGCAGCAGAAAATCGACCACGACTTCCTGCTCGCGCTGGAACATGGCATGCCGCCCGCCGGCGGCATGGGCATCGGCATCGACCGGCTTTGCATCCTGCTCACCGGAGCCGAAAGCATCCGCGACGTGATCCTGTTCCCGCAGCTCCGCAACGCCTTGAACTGATCCCTCCGCCGGATGTCCTGGCCGCTTTATCTCGCGCTGAAACAGCTGTTCCCGACCGGGCGGCGTTTTCCGTTTTTCACCCTGATCTCGATCCTCGGGGTGACCTTGGGCGTGGCCTTGTTGATCGTCTGCATTTCGGTGATGGGCGGCTTCGGCCGCGAGATCCGCAACATGATCGTCAACACCCAGGGCGAGGTGCAGGTGCGCTCCTTCGGGCTCATGAAGGATCCGCAGGCGGTGTTAAAAACCGTCGGGACCATCGAGGGCGTGGTGGCCAGCGCGCCCTTCGCCGAGGGCGTGGTCATGCTCCAGCACGAAAACAAACCTGCCTTCCCCGCCATCCAGGGCGTGGACATGGAGCGGGTGGAGTCGGTCGTGCCCTTGCGGCGCTACATCGTCGCCGGCCAGTTCGACTACCTCGACGACGACCGCGTTATCCTCAGCTCGCAGCTCGCCGTGCAGCTCGGCGCGCGCCTCGGCAGCAAGGTCTCGGTCTATTCGCCGCTGCTGCTGGAAAAACTCAAAACCGACGAAATCCTCCTGCCCCGCGAACTCGAGGTCTGCGGCATTTTCGAGATCGGCCACCAGCAGCTCGATAGCAGCGTGGTCATCGTCACCCTGCGCACCATGCAGGAGCTTTACGGCCTGGGCCGCGCGGTCCACGGCGTGAACGTGAAACTCGCCCCCGGAGCCGACCCCGACGACGTCGCCCGCGCGATCAACCGGGCCCTGCCGGTGGACGGCCTGGCCAAGTCGTGGATGGACTCCAACCAGGAGTTTCTCTTCGTGCTCCAACTGGAGAAAAACATGATCTTTTTCCTCCTTTTGTTCATCATCGTGGTCGCCGCCTTTTCGGTCACGTCCTCCCTGCTCATCTCCGTGGTGCGCAAGACCCGCGAGATTGGCCTGCTCGGCGCGCTCGGCGCCACCCCCCGCCAAGTCGCCGCCTGTTTTTGTTACCAGGGCATCATCATCGGCGTCGCGGGAACCCTTTCCGGCCTCGCGCTGGGCTTCAGCGTGATCCATTTCCGCAACGACATCGTGGCCGGATTCACCCGCCTGACCGGCAGCCAGGAGGCGCTCGCCCGGTTTTACCAATTCAGCCAGTTGCCCGCCTACCTATCGGGCAAGGACCTCGCTTTGATCGTCGTCAGCGCCTTGGTCGTATCGACCCTGGCCGGCCTCCTGCCCGCCTGGCGCGCCGCGATCCTGAAACCGGTGGAGGCCTTGCGCAGTGAGTGACCCTATTTTACAGGCCACCGGCCTGCACAAACTCTACCTGAGCGGCGAGCGTCGCATTGAGGTCTTGCGCGGGGTCGATCTGGCGATTGCGGCCGGCGAGAGCGTGTCGATTCGAGGCGAATCGGGCTCGGGCAAATCCACCTTGCTCAACCTGCTCTCCGGCCTCGATGCACCCGATTCCGGCGACCTGCGCTGGGAAGGCAATGCCACCCTCGCCCCCGCGCGCCGCGGCCGCCTGATCGGACTGGTTTTCCAGGCTTTCTACCTCGTGCCCGAACTCGACGCACGGGACAACGTGCTCCTCTCTGCGCGCCTCCTCGGCAAGATCGGCGAACCCGAACGCGCCCGCGCCACCCAGTTGTTGTCTCGTGTCGGCCTGTCCGCCCGCGCCACCCATACGCCAGCCAAACTCTCCGGCGGCGAACGCCAGCGCGTGGCCATTGCCCGCGCTCTGATGAACCGGCCCAAACTCATCCTTGCCGATGAACCCACCGGCAACCTTGACGAAGGCAGCGGCGACGCCGTCATCGACCTCCTGCTCGCGCTCTGCGCCGAGGAAGGGTGCGCGCTCGTTCTGGTAACCCACAACGCCGCCCACGCCGCCCGCTGCGCCCGCCGGCTTTTTCTGCGTGAAGGCGGTTTTCACTCCGCGTGAGCCCGTTTTCCCGACCGGCCGTGCTTTGACATCCACCAGCGCGAACCCTTTGCTGCCCACCTCTCACGCATGTCGCAGTTACATCCCTATTGGCGCATGGAATACATCGCGGCTCCCCGGCCGCCCGAGTCCGCGCGTCCCTTTACCGATCTGCCTGCCCTCGGTGACGACCGCGCCGCGCTCATCGTGCACCGCGCCCCGCTGACTTACCTGATGCTGAACCGGTTTCCCTACAACCCCGGCCACCTGCTCGCCATTCCCTACCGCGAGGTTTCCGACCTCGCCGACCTCAGCGCCGCCGAGCAGGCCGACCTCATGGCCACGATTATTTTTGGTGAAAAACTCCTGCGCGCCGTGCTCCGCCCCGATGCCTTTAACATCGGCTTTAATCTCGGCCGCCCCGCCGGCGGCAGCATCGAGCACCTCCACGGGCACATCGTTCCGCGTTGGACCGGCGACAACAACTTCATGCCCGTACTCGGCCAGACCCGCATCCTCCCCCAAGCCCTCACCGAGACCTGGGAGCGCCTCGCCGCCGAGGCCGCGAGAATGACCAATGCCCAATGACCAAGTCCCAATGAAACCTTACCCGAACTCCTGCGAACGAACCGTTTCCGCTCTCCGCCCATTGGTCATTGGGCATTGGACATTGGTCATTTGATCCGCCTCAAGAACCCCCATGGCCTCCGCCACCGTCCATTTCCCGTCCGCCCGTCACCTGAGCCAGCTCTACGCCGGCCGGCCGGAGAATCTCGCCGAAGCCGAGCGCCTGCTCGCGCTCAAAATCGTCAGCCGCGACGACTGGATCACCTTCGAAGGCGAACCCTCCGCCATCGCCGCAGGCGAAACCCTGTTTGCCCTGCTCAACGAGGCCCGCACCCAAGGCCTGGCCATCCGCACCCAGGATTTTTCCCGCTTCGCCGAGGGCGTGGCGCGTGGCGAGGCCGCCCAGTTGCGCGCCTTGTTCACCCAGCCCGTGGTCGTGACGACCCAGCGCAAGACCATCATCCCCAAAACCCTCGGGCAAAAACTCTACGTCCAGGCCATCCTCGCCAACCCCCTCGTCTTCGGCATCGGTCCCGCCGGCACCGGCAAAACCTACCTCGCCATGGCCGCCGCGATCAGTGCGCTGCTCAAAAACCAGGTCGAGCGCATCATCCTCACCCGCCCCGCCGTCGAGGCCGGCGAATCCCTCGGTTTTCTGCCCGGCGATTTGAACGAGAAAATCCTGCCCTACCTGCGCCCGCTCTACGACGCCATGGGCGAAATGATCGGCTCCGGCGACGTCGCACAACTCACCGAAAAAGGCGTCATCGAGGTCGCCCCCCTCGCCTACATGCGAGGCCGCACCCTGAACCGCAGCTTCATCATCCTCGACGAAGCCCAGAACACCACGCCCGAGCAGATGATGATGTTTCTCACCCGCCTCGGCGAAGACAGCCGCATGGTCGTCACCGGCGACATCACCCAGATCGACCTGCCCAAGGCCCGCCAATCCGGCCTGCTGGAAGTTCAACGCATCCTGCGCGGCATCGACGGCATTCAGTTCCACCAGTTCAGCGGCGCCGATGTCGTGCGCCACCCGCTCGTGCTCAAGATCATCGAGGCCTACGAACGTTACCAAAACCCCATCAATCCCCCGCGCTCCTGATCCCCCAGCCTTCCACCAAACCGTCAAGTAACCCAATAGGTTACTTTGCCACTCATCCCGAGCCCCTTCAGTCCTTCTGCCCTATCTCAGCTTCCTCTTCGCTCCAAGCTCCCTGCTTCAGCCTTCCCGCTCCCTCCTGTGCCCTCGGTCTTCTCCGCCTTCTACCTTCGCTTACGTGCCGCCCTCGCCGCCGGCTTCTCCGCCGCGCCTGAGCCAATCCGCAAACGCAAGACGCCCTCCGCCCCAGGTCGCGGACTGGCCGCCGCACTCGACACCTCCCGCCTCGCCGCCACCGCCCTCTTCATCGCCACCGTCGCGGCCATCGTGCTCATCTCCTTCGCCGGCGTGGTCAACCGCACCCTCGCCGTTCTGCCCAACCAGCTCGCCTCGGTGCGCATCTCCGCCGCCATCCCCTTCAGCTACGAAAGCGCGGAGAAAACCCGCGCCGCCCAGGAACGTCTCCGCGAACGCGTCCCCCCCGTTTACCGCATCGACCCCGAGCCGCTCCAACGCTTCGAACTCCACCTCTCGGAACTGGTCGCCTCGCTCGCTCCATATTCCCGGATCGAACCCGCCCAGCGCCGCGCCTTCCTCTACGAATCCACGGCGGTTTACAACGCCCGCGGTCCCTACCGGACCTCGCCCGAGGACGTCGCTCTGCTCGCCGTCGGCGAAAACGAGTCCGCCCGCGCCCAGCTGCTCGAAACCGGCCTCGGCATCCTCCGCGCCATCCACGCCCAGGGCATCTCCGACCCGGCCGACATCGGCCGCGACTCCGGCCCCGGCGGTCTGCGCCTCTTTCAAGTGCTGCGTCCCGATGGAATCGTCGCCACCCGCCCGGTGGACACTCTGGAAGACGCCCTCACCTACCTTCGCGTCAATCTCGCCGCCGAGGAAAGCAACCGCGCCCGGGCCGCCGCGCTCTACCGCATTTTCCGCGAGGGCATTATGCCCAACATCTCTTTTGATCGTGCCGCCTCGCTCGCCCGCGAGGCCGAGGCCATGCGCGATCTGCGTCCCGTGGTCGTCACGGTGGAGCGCGGCCAGACCATCATCGAGCCCGATACCCGCGTCAGCGCCGAGCAGTTTGAAATGCTGGAGGCTCATCGCGCCGCCCTCGCCAACACCACTTCGCCGATCGAGGAAACCATGCGCCTCTCCGGCCGCATCCTGCTCGTGCTCGGCATGCTCGCCGCCTCGCTCATCTACATCCGGCTGGAAGACGCCGAGACCTTGCATTCCAACTCCCGCCTGGCCCTGCTCGCCCTGGTTGTGATCGTCAACCTCGCCCTCGTGCGTGCCACCTACTCGCTCGGCTCGCTCGACTACTTTCTGGAACGCACCACCGTCGCCACCCTCCTGCCCTACATCGCGCCGGTGCTGATCGCGCCCCTTATCGTGGCCCTGCTGATCGACTGCGGCTCGGCCATTTTCATGGCCCTGTTTATTTCGATTTTCACCAGCGTCATCTGGGGCGGCCGCCTCGATCTGCTCGTGCTTAATTTTCTATCCTCCCTGGTCGCCATCCAGGGCGTGCACCGCACCACCCGCCGCACCCGTATCCTTCGCGCCGCGTTTCATGCCGGCATCACGCTCGCCGCCGGCATTGTCCTGCTTGGTCTCGCCGAACGCCTGCCGGTTCTGGCCGTGATTAAACAATTCATCGCCGGCATCGCCGCCACCCTCTGCTGCGGCGTGCTCGTGGTCGGTCTCCTGCCCTTTCTGGAACACCTTTTTAAACGCACCACCGACATCACTCTGCTCGAGCTGACCGACTACAATCACCCGCTCCTTCGCCTCATGCAGCTGGAGGCCCCCGGCACCTACCACCACTCCTTGGTCGTTGCCCAACTCTCCGAAAACGCCGCCGCCGCCATCGGCGCCAACCCCCTGCTCGCCCGCGTCTGCGCCCTTTTTCACGACATCGGCAAAACCGCCAAACCCCACTATTTCATCGAAAACCAGCACGACGGCGACAACCCCCACGACGACGCCAACCCCTCCCTCTCCGCCCTCATCATCAAAGCCCACGTCAAAGACGGGGTGGACCTCGCCCTCCGCCACAAACTCCCCCGGCCCGTCATCGACGTCATCCAGCAACATCACGGCACCACCCTCATTCGATACTTTTACCATCGCGCCATCCAGGCCCTGCGCCGCCGCCCCGAACCGAATTCCCCGCTATCTCCTCTGCTCGGGATCTCCTCAGAATCCCCCAGTGCCCAAGAAGCCGCCGTCAACATCCCCGAACAAACCTACCGCTACGACGGTCCCTGCCCGCAATTCAAGGAAAGCGCCATCATCCACCTCGCCGACGGCATCGAAGCCGCCGCCCGCAGCCTGCCCCGGATCTCGCCCCAACACCTGGGCGAGATCATCGACCAAATCGTCCGTGAGCGACTCAACGACGGCCAACTCGACGAAGCCCCGCTCACCTTGGCGGAGTTAAACCGGGTTAAAGAAAGCTTCGTGCACACCCTGCTCAACATGCTCCACGGCCGCATCAGCTACCCCGCCGCCATCGGCGCCAAATAACCCGCCGGCTCCGATCCTTTTCCAAACGCACAAAGCGCGCTCGCTCCAACCTTGAACTGACCGCCGCCCCCGCCCACCTTCCGCCCTCAACTACCATGCCCCTCATCCCCAAGCTTACCGAAAAACTCCAGCGCCACCCCAAGCGCGTGGTCTTCGCCGAAGGCGCCGACCCCCGCATCATCCAGGCCGCCCGCCAATGGGTTACGCGCCGCATGGGCGCCCCCATTCTCCTCGGCGACCGCGCCGCCATCAAAGACGCCGCCGCCAAGCTCGATATCAACCTCCAGGGCATCCGCATCATCGAACCCGAGCGCAGCGAAGACCTGCCGATGTTCGTCGCCCACCTGGAGCAAATCCGCCGCATCAAGGGCCTGAAATCCGCCGAAGCCTCCGAGGCGCTCAAAACCAACGGCTACTTCGCCACCATGATGGTCGCCACCGGCCAGGCCGATGCCCTCATCTCCGGTGCCACCCTCTCCGCCTCCAGCGCCCTCCGCCCCATCTTCCAAATCATCCCGCGCCTGCCCGACGTCCAGCACGCCTCCTCCCTCATGGTGCTCGATTTCGATGAGAAAAAAGTCGGTTCCGACGGCTCCCTCTTCCTCTCGGACTGCGGCGTCATCCCCGACCCCACCGCCGAGCAGCTCTGCGACATCGCCATCTCCACCGCCCAGATCGCCCGCCACCTCACCGGCGACATCCCCCGCGTCGCCATGCTCAGCTATGCCACCAAGAGCCTCTCCAACCAGCCCTCGCTGGTCAAAGTCCGCCACGCCACCGAGCTCGCCCGCGCCAAGGCCAAGGCCCTCTTCCTCGACATCGAAATCGACGGCGAACTCCAGGTGGACGCCGCCCTCGATCTCGCCGTCGCCACCGTGAAAAACGTCACCAGCGCCGTCGGCGGCCGGGCCAACGTCCTCATCTTCCCCGACCTCAACTCCGGCAATATCGCCTTCAAAATGGTCCAGCTCCTCGGCGGAGCCAACAGCTTCGGCCAGATCCTCACCGGCCTCGCCAAACCCGTCGCCGAGATCTCCCGCGGCGCCTCCGCCCACGATGTTTTCGGCGCCGCCGCCATCGTCGCCACCCAGGCCATCGACCCTCGCCTGCTTTACGGTCACGCCTAAGCCCCCCCGCCCCCGCTCTTACCAGCTTACTAGCTTACCCGCTCTACCCGCTCCCCCCTGCTCCTTGCTCCTCCTCCGTGCCATGGCCTCCAATACGCCCTTTCCCGCCTCTGAAGCCATCGGCCCGGATCCCGGCGAACAAACCCAGGGCACGCCCAATCCCTTCGCCCTCCCTCCCCTGCCCCTCCTGCGCCGCCCGACCAATACCGTCACCAAACGCGTATTCGTCGCCGCCACCCGCATGAACGACGGCAAGACCACCACCTGCCTCGGTCTCTACGGCGCTCTCCAATCCCGTTTCCCCCGCGTCGGCTTCATCAAACCCGTCGGCCAGCGCTTCGTCGAAGTCCACGGCCAGAAAATCGACGAAGACTCCGTCCTCCTCGACTCGATCTTCCAGGTCCGCGTGCCCATCGAGAGCATGAGCCCCGTCGCGGTCGACAGCACCTTCACCCGCCGCTTCCTCGAAAACCCCGAAGCCCTCCTCCCCTCCCTCGAAGACCGCATCTGCCGCGCCTTCGACCGCGTTTCCTGGGAAAAAGACTTCACCATCATCGAGGGCACCGGCCACGCCGGCGTCGGCTCCGTCTTCGACCTCTCCAACGCCCGCGTCGCCAAGTTGCTCGGCGCCAAGGTCCTCCTCGTTTCCCCCGGTGGCATCGGCCGCCCGGTGGACGAACTCGCGCTCAACAAATCCCTCTTCGACCAGCACGGCGTCGAGGTCGTCGGCGCCATCCTCAACAAAGTCGAACCCGACAAAATGGAGATGATCCGCGAATACGCCGGACGCGGCCTCGCCCGCCTCGGCATTCCCCTGCTCGGCGTCCTGCCCATCCTGCCCGCCCTCAGCGCGCCCAACCTCGCCCAGATCGCCGAGGAAATCGGCGGCAAATGGCTCAACGGCCGCCGCGGCGGAGCCAAACAACGCGTGCAAAGGGTCGTCGTCGGGGCCATGGCCGCCAACGGCATCGTCGAATACCTGCAACCCGGCACCCTCATCATCACCCCCGGCGACCGCGACGACATCCTCCTCGCCGCCCTCGCCTCCGCCAAGATCTCCGGCGGCGGCTCCATCGCCGGCCTGCTCGTCACCAACGACGTCAAACCCCACCCCAAGCTCGCCGAACTCCTCGCCATGACCGACATCCCCGTCATCGCCACCAAGGAGGAAAGTTACGAGGTCACCAGCCGCATCAACCATATGTCGGTCAAGACCCAGCCCCAGGACCACGACAAGTTCCCCATGATCAAGCACCTGATCGCCGACCACGTGGACCTCGCCAAGCTCATCGCCAACGTCTGAGTCCCCGGACTCCCCTTCAGTTTTTACGTTTTCCGCATTTCCACTTTTTCCCTTCGCCATGTCCCACCCCGCCTGCCCGGCCTGCACCCTCGAAGACGTCCTGAGTCACTCCGCCCACTGGGAGTGCTCCACCTGCGGCCATGAATGGCCCAAGGAAGCCGCCCCCGAGGCCGCCCGCGTGGTCAAAGACGCCCACGGCAACGTGCTCATCGACGGCGACAGCATCAGCGTGATCAAAGACCTCAAACTCGGCGGCGCCCAAGTCCTGAAAGCCGGATCCAAAGCCAAAAACATCCGTCTCGTTGACGGTGACCACGAGATCGACTGCAAGATCGACGGCGTGGCCATCATGCTCAAAGCCTGCTTCGTCAAAAAAGCCTGAGCCTAAATCCGGCAGTAGGAATTAACCACGGATTGCACAGAGCGCACGGATAAAGGCAGTTACGGATCAGAAATCTGCCCTCCGGGTTAAAAAAACAAGCTCAGCCTCTTATCTTCGCTACCGCCAAGCGGGTTCGGAACTGAGATAAAAAACTGGCTGGCAGCCTGTCGGACTTAGGAATAAAAACTCGGCCTAATAATTGCCAGGTAAGGATATATGGTAAAATTCATGAACATCGGCCGGGATACGCCGCTGTTGTTGCCACCGGACCTTAGGGACTGGGTGGCGAAGGATCACCTGGTGCATTTCGTGATCGATGCCATGGACTC
>JAPLTN010000013.1 GCA_026398135.1 Verrucomicrobiota bacterium | reverse complement strand
TTTCTACCTGTAAAACAAAAGGCCCGTCCAAATTTATGGACGGGCCTTTTGTTTTACAGAATGCGTTGCGGTCACTTACTGAGTGCGGCGCGCAGAAACTCAATTTGCCCTTTCATGTGGGCGTCTTGAGCCAGCATATTATCCACTGCTTTGCAGGCATGTATTACAGTACCGTGGTCGCGACCACCAAAGGCATCGCCGATTTCTTGCAGGGAGTGCTTGGGAATGAGATTCCGTACCATATACATGGCGATTTGTCGGGGTATGGCGATATTGTTGGGCCGGCGTTTGCTCGTCATATCACTGTGACGGATTTGGAAGTGATCAGCCACGCGTTTTTGCACGCCTTCGATGGTGAGCTGGTTTTGCGCCTGTTCCATTAATACGTCTTTTAACAGGTTCTCCACCGCTGCGAGGTCGATGGGCTTACCGGTTAATTGGCTGTAGGATACGACTTTGATCAGGGCGCCTTCCAGGCGGCGTATATTGCGAGAAATATGTTGGGCGATAAACGCCGCCACAGGAGCGGGTAATTCGCATTTCATCGCGTGGGCCTTGGTACGTAAAATAGCGAGGCGGGTTTCGAAATCGGGCGGCTGTATGTCAGCGGGCAGGCCCCATTCAAAGCGGGAAACGAGGCGGGCTTCGAGTTTTTCAATTTCTGAGGCACGGCGGTCACTCGACAGAACGATTTGTTTTCCTGCGCCGTGCAAGTCGTTGAAGGTATGGAAAAACTCTTCCTGGGAGCGTTCTTTGCCGGCGAGAAACTGAATATCGTCGATGAGGAGCACATCGACGTGGCGGTAGCGCTGGCGAAACTTGATCAAGGCGTTTTCCTGAATGGCTTGAATAAAGTCGTTCGTGAATTTTTCGGCCGATAGGTAGGCGACGCGAGTATCCGGGCGGCGGTGTAAAATGGCGTGCCCGATGGCATGCATCAGGTGTGTCTTGCCAAGGCCGGTTTCTCCATAGAGGAAAAGCGGATTGTAAGACTGCCCAGGGGAGTCGGCGACGGCTCGGGCGGCGGCGGCGGCCATTTGGTTATTATCTCCAACCACGAAGTTCTCGAAGGTATTACGCGGATTGAGCGAGGTGTTGATCGGTACACGTTCCTCGGCAAAGCGAGGAATGCGGCGGGGCGGAACGGGGCGAACTCGCGGGGATTCCGCCGTGTTGCACTGCGTTGCGTTGTTCGAGGGATCTATTTTGCGTAAAGTGACTTTTATGTCGCGTCCGGCCGTAAGGCGCAGGCGCTGGAGGATCAGGTCCATGTAGTTGTCGTTGATCCAGATCGAGGCAAAGTCATTGGGAACGCCCAAGGTCAGTTGGTCGGGAGTGGATTCTACACAGACTACGGGATCGAACCACAGCTTGAACACGTCCTCCGGGAACAGACCTCGCAAGTCAGTCTTGGCGGATTCCCATAGGGTTAAGTGTGCGGCGGCAGCAGGCATTGGAACGGGGGGCGTGGAGCGTATGGGCGTGGTATTATTCACACCGAGCTGGCGATGGTCACTTTTGTCACGTTCTGAAGGCTACTGAGTAAAGGCGCTGGAAACTTTAAAGTGGGTGTTTAATCGGTCCTTGGAGGAGCCAGATAAAGACTTTCTTAACTAATTGATTAGTATAAGAAAGGGTTGTTTTTTAGGGCGGCTGTAATCAGAGGGCAAACAGAGGAGTGAAAAAGAGCGGTCTCGGACAGCTGGGAAGGAATGTCGGGGGCGGAGTAACGGCGAGGTGCGGAAGCCTTTCAAGGGGAAGTTTTCAACAAGTTATTCACCGCGTTTTTGCGCATAAGTTTTAGAGGATTTTTTCGTTGCCAAACGGTCTGCCATGCGGGGTTGCAATATTCTCCTCTGGCGGGTGCGTAACAAGTTTGTCACTACCCCGCAGCTTTGGACGGTGCGTGCCGGGAAAAACGGGCTCAGTTCCCGTTCGGGCGGGTCGGGGTGGCCCGAATCGAGGGCGGGGATGCCGGCTCGACGATCAAGGCACCGGGGGTGGCGGACGCGCCTTGGGTGGGGGTTTTGCCTGCGGTGGCGTCTTTGACCGTGGCGTCGGTGGCGGTGCGGGCGGCTTCGAGGCGGGTTTGGATGTCGCGCAAGCGTTTGGTGAGCTCAGCTTCCTTGGCACGGCGCTCTTCGTTGTTTAAGAGGCTGAAGTTCGAGGCATCGCGTACAATGTTGGCCGGCAGGAGGAGAAGACGGTTGAGGACGCCTTGGTCTTTGATGGAACTCAGATAGAGGGCGGTGAGTTCCGAGGAAAGAGCAATGGATTCTTGAGCAAGGCTTTGCGTAAGTTGAACTTGAGTGCCTAGTCGTTCATTGCGGTCTAGTTCTCCGGCGAGCACGCCGGTGACTTGTTGCGAAATTTGATCGCCATAGCGAGCGAGGGATTCTCTCGTAAGATTTTGATCAGCGGCGATTTGACCGAGAATCGGTTGGATGCGCTCGGATAGACGGCCGGAGACTTTGTCCACTTGGGCGTTTTGCAGTTGTTCCGCCTCTTCCGGGGTCTTGGGCAAGGGGTTGTAGGGGTGGAGTTGTTTGGCGACGGCTTCGGCGAGTTGTACCACCTTCTGGGCTTCTGCGGCTTTGGCCTCCGCTTCGGTTTGAAACATTCCGCCGGCGCGGGTGGCGATGGCGTCTTTGAGTAACTGGTTGACGGCGGCGATTTCTTTGCGGGTTTCCGTCGCGGAGCGTTCGAGGTCGGCGGCGTGAGCGAGCCGAAGTTCGTTCATGGCGCGTTGCTGCTCGGGAAGCACCTTGGTGTTTACGTAGTAGGCGTAGCCGCCGAGGAGCGCTCCCATGGCAAGCGCGGTGATGATGATGGCGGGAGCTTGTTCTTTGAGTTTAGACATGGGGACCAATTAGCAGGATTTTTGGCCTTAAACAGTGTAAAATCTTGCCCCCGGTTTCGCCGAGGCTCGCATTTTTACGGTTCCATGCGCTGCTGGGTCACTCGTCCTATGAGTCTAAATCGTAACGAACAACGGGTTTTTGATTACCTTCATGCGCAGGCTGACGAGCTGAGGCATTGGCAGGGCGTGGTGCGCCGGGAGGTGGAGCGAGCGAGCGATTCGCATACGTTGACCAGTGGAATTGAGCGCCAGCTTTGGCGTTACTACGAGGAACGCGCTGCCGTGGCGGAGCCATTTCGTAGTGCTGCACGTCAGGAGGGGCTCGTTCGCACCAGTATGCGAAACCTCGCCGAACTGCTCATCCGTCTCTGGACCTCGCCGCAGGCACTGCCGAAGTCCACTGAGTTGCCCTATGCTTAAGTGAAAATTTGTCTTAATCGGACATCGACATGAAGCGCTGTGCCCGCACGGTTATTCACACGTTATCCACCACCTAATGGAATCCAATCCCGGTCCGGCGGCTCTGAAACCTAGGCTCAAGGTGTCGGCGAAGGCTAAGTCCTTCGTTCTCGATACCAACGTCCTCCTCCACGATCCCCAATCGATCTTTAAATTCGAGGATAACAACCTCGCGATTCCGGTCGAGGTCCTGGAGGAGCTCGACGCCATCAAGACGGAGCAATCCACCGAGCGCGGCCGCAACGCCCGCCGGGTGCATCGCATCCTCTCGGAGCTTCTTCCCGACTCGAGATCCATGCACGAGGGCGTGAAACTCGCCAACGGCGGCACGCTCTCTGTAATCATCAATCCGTGGCTTGCTGATCCCACGCTCAAGGACACGCCGGCCATGGTCGCCTTTCGCGCCATCCTTCCCGACCTCGGCAAGAAGGATAACCGCATCATCGCGGCCGCTCTTTATGTGAAGTCGTGCTACCCGCCGCCGACGATCTTGGTGACCAAGGACGTCAACGTGACGCTCAAGGCCCGCGCGGTCGGGCTGGAAGCCCAGGACTACCTCAATGACAAAGTGGCCAGTGTGGACGACGAGGGCGATTACCGCGAAGTCGAGGTCACCATCTACGAACTCCAGCGTTTCGCTTCCGAAGGTGAGTTCACCCTCGAAGACGAGACCGCCAAAACCCTCACCTTAAACGAATACGTCCTGCTCCGCTCCACCGAGGGCAAGACGATGCCGGCCCGCTACTATGGCGAGGGACGGGTCGCCCGTCTGAAGATTCCCGATTGGATCAAGGCCCCCGGTGGCATTCCGGTGCGCGGGCGCAATCTGGAGCAGCAGTTCTTCATGGATGCGTTGCTCGACGACAGCATCACGCTGGTCACCTGCTTCGGCAAAGCCGGCACCGGCAAGACGCTGCTCTCCATCGGCTGCGCCCTGCACCAGACCCATGACGAGCATTCGCGTTACGACGGGGTGTCGATTTCACGCCCGGTGATGGCTCTGGGCAAAGATATCGGTTTCCTGCCCGGCACGATGGAGGAAAAGATGAAGCCCTGGCTTCAGCCTTACTTTGATGCCTTGGAGGTTTTGATCCCCTCCAAGCCGCCCAAGGATCCGCAGTTTGCGGCCAAAAAAGTCTCCAAGAAACACCGCAAGGGCTCATCGGCGCTGGCCATGTCCAACGCCGCGCTCTCCGGTCCGGCTCCGTCGAGCAACGGCGGTGGCAACGGTGGCGCGGCGGGCGGTTCCGCCGGTCCCAATTCACCGATGAAGCCTTACGAGCGCTTGATTAAGAGCGGGCTGGTCGAGGTCGAGGCATTGGCCTTTATCCGCGGTCGCTCCATTGCCCGCCGTTTCTTCATTCTCGACGAGGCGCAGCAGCTCACCCCTCACGAGGTCAAAACCGTCATTACCCGAATCAGCGAAGGCTCGAAAATCGTGCTCATCGGCGACCCCGCCCAGATCGACAATCCTTACGTGGATTCGCGGAGCAACGGCCTGGTTTATTGCCACGACCGCATGAAGGGCCAGTCGCTGGCGGCACACGTAAAACTGACCAAGGGCGAACGCAGCCGCCTGGCCGAGCTCGCCGCCGATCTGCTGTAGCCCCGTGCTGTAGTCGCCGTCGCATTTACAGCGCGGCGACTCGTGGTTAGCGGCGATTAGCTGCGGTAGTCGGCGTTCTCGCTCACGTATTCGTGGGTGAGATCGCCGCCAAATACCGTCGCCTCGGCCGTGCCGGTGCCCAACTCGACCTCGATTTCCACGCAGCGTTCGTGGGGCGGGAAATCGACCGGAGGCGCGAATGTGCCGTCCGCCGCCGGCTTGCTGGTGTAGAGTTCCGCCGCCTTCAAATGGGCGACCAGCGCGGTTTCTTTTTCGTAGTTCAGGCGAAACGCGCCTTCGGCGAAAATCTCCTGTCCGCCGATGCGGGCGCGCAGCTTGGTCAAATCGAGGTCGAGGCCGGTTGCGCCGACGTATTTGCCGATCGCCTGGACGAGACGGCCGACGTTCGGATCGTTGCCGGCCATGGCGCATTTGAAGAGCGGGGCGTTGACGATGGCCTTGCCCAGCGCGCAGGCGATGGCGGCGTCGGGCGCGGCGGATACGCGCACGCGCAGCACGTGGCGGATGCCTTCGCCGTTGCGCACCACGTCTTCGGCGAGGTCGGCGCACACGCCGCGCAGCGCGGCTTCGAAGGCGGCCAGATCGGGGCAGGGAACGCGACCCGAGGAGACGAGCACCACGGTGTCCGAGGTGCTGGTATCGCTGTCCACCGAGATACGGTTAAAGGTCTCGCCCGAAACGCGCGACAGCATGCCGCGCAGCTCGGCGCGAGGCACGGCGAGGTCGGTCAGCACATAGACCAGCATGGTGGCGAGGTTGGGCTCGATCATGCCCGCGCCTTTGGCGATGCCGACGATGCGCCCGCCCCCGAGAGAAGCGGCACGGATTTTCGGATACAGATCGGTCGTGACGATGCCCTCGGCGGCGGGCAGGATGCTACCGGCGGCCAGGGCGGCTTTCACGGCGGGCAGGGCGGGCACCATGGCTTCAACCGGCAGGCTCCAGCCGATCACTCCGGTGGAGCAGGGGAGCACTTGGGTGGGCGCGAGCCCGAGGAGCGAACCGGCGGCGGCGCACAGGGACTCGCTTGCGGCGACGCCGCCGGGGGCGCACACGTTGGAGATTTTGTTGTTGATGAGAATGGCCCCTAGCGCGGGTTCGGCCAGGCGGGCGCGGCCCACGATTACCGGCGCGCCGGGGAAGGCGTTTTTGGTGAATACGGCGGCGAAATCCGGGGTCGGTTTATCGAGCGCGATGAGCGTGAGCGTCATCCTGGACGGTTTGGGCGCCTCCTTGGGCAGAAATTCGAAGCGCGTGGTGCCGACGCGGAATCCCTGCGGGAGGGCGGCCTGGGCGGTTAGCCAGGCGCGGTGAGCGTCGCGGGTGGAGAACGTGTTTTGGGTGCTGGACACGCGCCGAGATGTGGGGCCGCGCGGCGGAAAGTGAAGGGGATTTTCGCGCCTACGACGCGGTTCGACACATTCGTAACTTAGATTGTGATGGAAAAGCTCGCGCAGGGTGATTTACCCGACTCCTCCGGCACCCTATTGATGAACGTTTCCGAAATCACCACCAAGGCCAAGGTCCTCCTCGAGGCACTCCCTTACATTCAAGACTTTCGCGGCTCTACTTTTGTCGTGAAATACGGCGGCAGCTTCATGGACGATCCCGATCCCTCGGTGCGCAACCGCGTCGCCTACGACATCGCGTTCCTCGCCGCCTGCGGGATCAATGTCGTGGTCGTGCACGGCGGCGGCAAGGCCATCACCAAGGCCATGGAGCAATCCGGGTTGAAGTCGCAGTTCGCCCCCAACGGCATGCGCATCACCGACGAGGCGACGGTCGCGATCGTAAAAAAGACACTCGACGAGATCGTGAACAAGGACGTGTGCGATGCCGTGGCGCTCGCCCGCGCCAAGCCCAAGGGTCTGGCTGGCGATACGGTCTTGGTCTGCGAGAAACTCACGGTGGATGACAACGACCAGCCGGTCGATCTCGGCTATGTCGGCGAGGTCGTCGAGGTGAAGGTGAAGCTTATCAAAAAGGAAATCGCCGAGGGCTACGTGCCGGTGATTTCGCCCGTGGCCGAGGGCCGCGACGGCAAGCCTTACAACGTGAATGCCGACCTCGTGGCCGGCCGCGTCGCCTCTTCGTTGCGCGCCCGCCGTCTCGTTTACATGAGTGATGTGCCCGGATTGCTGGCCAACCCGCCCGACGTCGATTCGTTGATTTCCACCCTCAAGGTTTCCCAAGTGGACGAACTCAAGCGTCGCGGTGTGATCGACAAAGGCATGCGCCCGAAAGTCATGAGCGCGGTGCGCGCGCTGCAAGAAGGCGTGCAACGGGTGCACTTCATCGACGGTCGTCTGCCGCATTCGCTCTTGTTGGAAATTTTCACCGACAAGGGTATCGGTACCGAAATTGTGCAGGATTAAACTTCGTCTTTGTTTCTCTCTTTTTCGCGATGAGCCAGTCCCAGATCGTCCAGACCGCCGCCGAAGCCGCTTACGACACCTACGTGTTGCGCAACTATGGCCGCCCGGCCATCACGCTCGCGCGTGGCGAGGGTTGCCGGGTGTGGGACGACGCGGGCAAACGTTACCTGGATTTCGCTTCGGGCATCGCGGTAAACGCGGTCGGACATTGCCACCCGCGCTGGGTCAAGGCGGTGGCCACGCAGGCCGCCACGCTGGTGCACGTGAGCAACCTGTATCGCAATCCTCTCCAGGGAGAACTGGCCAAGCGTTTGGTCGCGCACGCCGGCCCCGGTCGGGTGTTTTTCTGCAATTCCGGCGCGGAGGCCAACGAAGGCCTGCTCAAACTCGCCCGCTTGCACGGCATCCGCAAAACCGGCGAGGAGGGCAAATGCTACAAAGTCATCTGCGCGAAGGCGGCCTTCCACGGCCGCACTTTTGGCGGCATGAGCGCGACGCCGCAGGAGAAAATCCAAAAAGGATTTCGTCCGCTGGTGCCGGGTTTTGAGTTTGGCGAGTTGAACAATCTGGCCTCGTTCGAGGCTTTGATCGACGAGCAGACGGCGGCGATTTTCGTCGAGTCGATTCAGGGCGAGGGCGGGGTGAATCCCGCCACGCCCGAGTTTTTGCTCGGCCTGCGCGCTCTGTGCAACCGGCACAACCTGTTGCTCATGCTCGATGAAGTGCAGTGTGGCATCGGCCGCACCGGAAAGTTTTTTGCCTTCGATCACGCCGGGGTGTGGCCCGATGCCATCGGCATGGCCAAGGGGCTCGGCGGCGGGTTTCCCATTGGCGCGATTTGGATCGGCGAAGGCGCGGCGGATCTTTTCCAGCCCGGCATGCACGGCACGACGTTTGGCGGCACGCCGCTGGCCTGCGCCGCTGCGCTGGCCACGCTGGACATCATCGCCGACGAAGGGCTGTGCGCTCACATCAGCCGGGTGAGCGGCCCGTGGCACGCGGCGCTGGCGGCCTTGGCGACGGAGTTTCCCGCTCAATGCACGGGAGTGCGTGGACTGGGTTTTATGATTGGCTTGCAGCTAACCAGCGATCCCGCGCCCTATGTGGCCGCGCTGCGCGAGGCCGGGCTGCTTTGCCCGCTGGCGGGGGGCAACGTCATTCGTTTGCTGCCGCCCTTGGTCGCGACTGAGGCGGAGTTGGCCGAGTCGGTGGCGATCCTGCGCCAGGTATTTGCCGCCCGCGCGGCATAAGCGAACCAAGGGGGCGGCTAGTAGGTCGTCACGTGACGTTTTCGCGCCAATGCTTAGTTTACCCTCGCCGGGGTGCGTCGGCGCGGTTTATGCAGATTTGCTTCACTCGAAAGACATGAAGCACTTCCTGAAAGAGACCGACTTCACGCCCGCCCAGGCAGCGGAAGTTTTTACCCTGGCCCGCGAGCTCAAGACCCAGCGCGGACACCTCGTCACCCCGGTGCTCGAGCAGCAGACGTGGGCGATGATTTTCTCCAAATCATCCACCCGCACCCGCGTGTCCTTCGAGGTGGGTATCCACGAACTCGGCGGCAACCCCTTGTTTCTTAACAAGAACGACATCCAGCTGGGGCGGGGCGAGTCGATCGAGGACACCGCCAGGGTGCTCTCGCGTTTCGTGCATGGTTTGATCGTGCGCACCTACGATCACTCCGAGGTCGAGCGGCTCGCCGCCGCCGGGTCGATTCCGGTTATTAACGCGCTCACCGACTTCCTGCACCCCTGCCAGATCTATACCGACGCCTTCACCATGGCCGAGCGTTGGGCCGCGCCGGGCGGCGACTTGTTCGCTTCGCTCAAGGGCCGCAAAATCGCGTTCCTCGGCGATACCGCGTGCAACATGGCCAACTCCTGGGTGCTCGGGGCCAATCTATTCGGCATGAAAATCAGCCTCGCGGGCCCGGCGGGCTTCGCGCCGACGGCTGAGTTTAACACCTTTTTGGCCCAGGAGGGTTTCGCGGGCGGATACTCGTTCACGACCGATCCTTACGAAGCGGTGAAGGATGCCGACGTGGTTTACACCGACGTCTGGGTAAGCATGGGCAAAGAAGAGGAGACCAAGCAGCGCATCGCGCTCATGCACCCTTACAGCGTGACGCCGGAGCTGTTTGCCGCCGCCAAGCCCGACGCGCTTTTCATGCACTGTCTGCCGGCTCACGCGGGCGAAGAAGTGCAGCAGGGCGTGCTCGATAACCCGCGCTCGATCATTTTTGACCAGGCGGAAAATCGCCTGCACGTGCAAAAAGCCATCATGGCCAAGCTCGCTTCCGCCAAAGTCCGCTTGTAACTCTCCAAACCTCTTTCCCTCTATGAAAATCGTCCTCGCTTACTCCGGTGGTCTCGACACCTCCGTCATCGTTAAATGGCTCAAGGAGACTTATGACGCCGAGATCGTGACCTTCGCGGCTGACGTCGGCCAAGAAGAAGAACTCAAGGGTCTCGACAAGAAGGCCAAGGCCACCGGTGCCTCCAAGCACTACACCCTCGATCTGGTCGAGGAATTCGCCAAGGACTACATCTTCCCGATGATTCGCGCCAACGCGATCTACGAAGGCCAGTATTACCTCGGCACCTCCATCGCCCGTCCGCTCATCGCCAAGGCCCAGGTGGACATCGCCAAGAAGGAAAAAGCCGACACCGTCGCCCACGGCGCCACCGGAAAAGGCAACGACCAATGCCGTTTCGAGCTCACCTACATGGCGCTCGCTCCCGATCTCCAGATCATCGCCCCGTGGAAAATGGAAGCCTACCGCGAGCTCTTCCCCGGCCGCGCCGAGATGATCGCCTACTGCGCCAAGCACAAAATCCCGGTCGAGGCCTCGCTCAAGAAGCCCTACTCGATGGATCGCAACCTTCTCCATATTTCCTACGAAGCCGGCATCTTGGAAGATCCTTGGTTCGACCCGACGACCAAGGAAAACAAGGCCATGTTCAAGCTCTCCGTCGCCCCCGAGGACGCGCCGGACAAGCCCGAATACGTGGAACTCGACTTCGTGAAGGGCGATTGCGTGGCGGTGAACGGCAAGCAGCTCACTCCCGGCGGCGTGATGAAGGCGCTGAATAAACTCGGTGGCAAACACGGCATCGGTCGCGTCGATCTGGTGGAAAACCGCTTCGTTGGTATGAAGAGCCGCGGCGTTTATGAAACCCCCGGCGGCACCATTCTCATGCAGGCCCACCGCCAGGTGGAGTCGCTCACCCTCGACCGCGAGGTGCTGCACCTGCGCGACGGCTTTATCCCGAAATACGCCGAGCTGGTTTACAACGGCTTCTGGTTCGCCCCCGAGCGCGAGATGCTCCAGGCCATGGTGGACGAGAGCCAGAAATTCGTGACCGGCACGGTGCGCCTGAAGCTCTACAAGGGCAACATCATCACCTGCGGCCGCAAATCCCAGTTCTCCCTCTACGACGACAAGATCGCTTCCATGGAAGGCGTGAAGAGCTGGTATAACCAGAGCGACGCCACGGGTTTCATCCGCTTGAACGGACTGCGCCTGCGCGCCCGCAAGCTCGCCCAGGGCGGACCGAAGGTCTGAGCCTGGGGCCGAGTGCCGGGCGCGGCTGCGCATACTCTGTCTGCGATTTTAGCAGGCGCACCCCGAGTGGGTGCGCCTTTTTTGTGTTTTGCGGCGCATTCCCTAATTAGTAGCTGCGCGTGAGGCTATTAGTGAGACGTTGAATCAATGACGTTGGCGGGCCATTGCCGCTTCCGTCGCGCCGCCTGCGGCTTTTTGCTGAACCACTGTCAGATCGGCACCGGTCGTCTCCGCAGTTTAAGCACACACTCATTTACCCATGAATCTACCCACAATCATCCAAGGCGGCATGGGCGTCGCCGTGTCCGACTGGCGGCTCGCGCACACCGTTTCCAGTCTCGGGCAACTCGGGGTCGTCTCCGGCACTTTGCTGCCCGTCGTGATGACGCGCCGGTTACAACTGGGTGACGCGGGCGGCGAGGTCCGGCGAGCCTTGGCCGCGTTTCCCGACGCCGCGTTGGCGGCCCGGGTTTTGGCCGGCTACTTTATCGAGGGCGGAAAGCCCGCCGGGGCCGCCTTCAAGGCGATTCCTATGCCTGCGGTTCAGCCTTCCCGGCTGTGGATGGAACTCACGATGGTGGCGAACTTCGTCGAAATCTATCTCGCCAAGGAAGGGCACTCCGGCGTGGTCGGGATCAATTTGTTGGAGAAAATCCAGTTCGCCACCCTGCCTTCGCTTTACGGCGCGATGCTGGCTGGAGTGGATGTGGTTTTGGTTGGCGCGGGCGTGCCCCGGGCGATTCCCGGCATTCTGGACCGCTATGCGGCGGGCGGCGGGGCGGATCTGGCCATTGATGCCACGGGAGCGACGGCGGAGCAGCCGGTGCGCATGGTTTTCGAGCCCGCCGACTATCTGGCCGAGCCACCCAAGAGCCTGCGGCGTCCGGCGTTTTTGGCCATCGTGAGCTCGGCCGCGCTGGCGACCACCTTGGCGCGCAAGGCGTCGGGGCGGGTGGATGGCTTTGTCATCGAAGGCGAAGCGGCGGGCGGGCACAACGCGCCGCCACGCGGTTCGCGCGTGCCGGGGCCGGATGGCCAGCCCGTCTATGGTCCGCGCGACGAGCCGGAGTTGGAAAAGTTTCGCGCCCTCGGCCTGCCTTTCTGGCTGGCCGGGGCGCGGGCCACCCCGGATCGCCTGGCGGAGGCGCGCGGGCTGGGCGCGGCGGGCGTGCAGATTGGCACCGCGTTTGCCTTTTGCGCGGAATCCGGCCTCGCCCCCGAGATCAAGGCCCAAGTCTGCGCGATGAGCCGCGAGGGAAAGGTCAGCGTGTTTACCGACCCCAAGGCCTCGCCGACGGGTTTCCCATTCAAGGTGCTCAGTCTGGCGGGCAGTCTCTCCGACCGCGCGTTGCTGGAGGCGCGGCCCCGGGTGTGCGACCTCGGTTATCTGCGGGAAAGCATTCGACGCGAGGACGGCGGGGTTTCTTATCGTTGTCCTGGCGAACCGATCGAGGCCTACGTGAACAAGGGCGGCGTGGCCGAAGAAGCCTGCGGGCGCATGTGTCTTTGCAACGGTCTGCTGGCCAGCGTGGGCCTGGGACAAGTTCGCGCCGACGGACCCGAGGAACCCTTGATCACGGCGGGCCGCGATGCGGCGGAGGTAGCGCGTTTCCTGCGTCCGGGCGAGACCACTTACAGCGCCGAACGAGTGATCGCGGCGATCCTCGGCACCGCCGCCCCGCTCAACTAAGCCGCTCCAGCAGCGCCTTGGCGGGCGGCCCGATGCGACGCGTCGTGTCGCCCTCGATCCAGCGGCCTTCCACCAGCAGCCGCAGAGGGGTGGCGGGCGCGCCGCGTTCGCCGCTCTGGAACAGACTCACGAGCAGCTCCAGGGCGCGGCGTCCAATCTCGGATTCCTGCTGGTCGATGCCTGACCAGGTTGGGTCAAAAACGCGCGACAACGTGGCGAGGGAAACGTCGGCGGGGGCGGAGTGACCCGCGGCCTCCAGCCAGCCGCGCACCTCGCCCACGTGGCTGACCAGGGCGGTGGGGCGGTGACGTTTGAACCACGCGAGAAAATCGTCGCGTGCGCGGGCGATGTTGCCCGGTTCGTCCCGGCCGGGGATGGCGAAGAGCGGCACGCGTTGCGCCTCGTCCTGCACGGCTTGGAAAAAATGGTAGGGCGACTCGAAGCTGTGGTTGGCGCGGCGCAGGGTATCGTTGGCCGCCACCATGCCGATGCGAGTGTGGCCGAGCTTGGCCAGTTCGCGCAGGGCGCGCAGGGTGGCGTTGTGTTGGTGGTTGGCTACTGCGTGCAGACGCGGGGCCGATAGAGAGAAGCCAATGGCTACGCTGGCGAAGGCTTCGATGTCGATGTTCAGTTCAGTGCCGGAGAGCGGTTGGGGCGCGAAAACCAAACCGCGAATGCCGCGGGCGAGCAGTACCTCGCGGGCGCGTTTGCCGGACATGCCGGGCTCGGCCAGCCAGAACTCTTCCAGTTTAAACCCCATCTGGGTCGCGTAGCGCAGCGCACCTTCGTGGCAGCCGGCGATGTTTACCAAGGTGCGCCCTTGTTCGCGCATGGGGAAGTTATTGATCCAGGCCAGCGTGGATTGGAAGGCGACCGGGGCCTGTTTGCGGCGGTAGTTGCTCAGGGCGGTGAGCATGGGGTCGGGCGTGTAGCCAAGCTCCTCGGCGAGGGCGCGAATGCGGGCGCGTTTGGAAGCCTCCACGTAGGTGTCGTTTTTCAAGGCGCGCCAGGCGGTGGAGACGTGAACGCCGGCACGGGCGGCGACTTGTTTGAGGGTTACGCGAGCGTCGGGCATGCGAATTTCCGGGGCATGGTGAAATCGTTTGCAGCCAAGCGACTTCGCGCGAGCTTCTTAATGCGCAGAAAATCGAAACGGCTAGCAACTTAACTTCCATGTCCGCACCCGCTATGACTGCTTTTCTGCACGACGATTTCCTGCTTACCACCGAGACCGCCCGCCGTCTTTACCACGAGGTGGCGAAGCATCAGCCGATTTACGACTACCACTGCCATCTGCCGCCCGACCAGATCGCGGCGGATCGGCAGTTCGCCAACCTCACGCAAATCTGGCTGGCGGGGGATCACTACAAATGGCGCGCCCTGCGCACGGCGGGCGTGAACGAAGAGCTGATCACCGGCGGCACGACTTCCGATTACGAAAAGTTCATCGCCTACTGTCGCATCGTGCCCGCGCTGGTGCGGAATCCCTTGCACCATTGGTCGCACCTGGAGCTGCGGCGTTTTTTTGGCATCGACCTGCTGATCAACGAGGCCAACGCGCCGAAGATATGGGAGCTGGCCAACGCAAAGCTGGCCACCAAGGCGTTTAGTGTTCGCGGGATTCTCACCGCCAGCAAGGTCGCGGTGGTATGCACCACGGACGACCCGGCGGATTCGCTGGAGCACCATGTGGCGATCGCGAAAACCGATTTGAAAACGCGGGTTTATCCCACCTATCGCGCCGACAAACTCATGGCGGTGGCGGCACCGGCGGTTTTCAACGCGTGGTGCGATCAACTGGCGGCGCGGGCCGGGATCGAGATCGGGAGTCTCGCCGGGTTGCTGGAGGCGCTGGATCGTCGTCATGCGTTTTTTCATTCCCTGGGTGGCCGACTCTCCGATCACGGTTTGGAAAACCTGCCCGATGCGGAGTGCAGTGAGGCGGAGGCGGAGGCGATTTTTGCCCAGACTCGCGCCGGGCGCGCCGCCACGCCGAAGCAGACGGCGAAATGGATCTGGCATGTGATGGTTTATCTGGGCCGCCTTGACGCCAAGCGTGGCTGGACCAAGCAGCTCCACCTCGGCGCCTTGCGGAACAACAACAGTCGTCTGCTGAAGCGCATCGGGGCCGACGCGGGTGTGGATAGCATCGGGGATTTTCCGCAGGCCCGCGCCCTTTCGCGTTACCTCGACGCGTTGGACCGCGACAACGCCTTGCCCAAGGTAGTGCTTTATAACCTCAATCCGGCCGACAACTACGTTTTTGCGACCATGGCGGGGAACTTCCAGGACGGTTCGGTGGCCGGGAAGATCCAGTTTGGCAGCGGCTGGTGGTTTCTCGATCAGAAGGAAGGCATGGAGTGGCAGATCAACGCGCTCAGCGCGCTGGGCCTGCTTTCGCGTTTCGTGGGCATGCTGACGGATTCGCGCAGTTTCCTTTCCTACCCGCGACACGAGTATTTCCGTCGCATCCTGTGCAAGCTGCTGGGCGAGGACGTCGCCGCCGGGCTGATCCCCGACGATGCGGCGGCGCTGGAAAAACTGGTGCGCGACATCTGCCACGACAACGCCGCCGCCTATTTCGGCTTGGAGACCGCGCGAGATTGGTGAGGGATCGGAAGCGCGTCGCGCCCAAGCGCCTGCGGGTTACGAACGCAGCAGTTTCCACAGTCCACCGGGGCTGTGGACGGCGAGCATGGCGCAGGCGATCAGGGGTAACTCAGGCGGGTGGCGGTAGGCCAGGTAACGCCCGCGCCACTGCGGGTGGTATTTCTGTTTGAAGTGAAACAGGCTCTTGTAGCCGTAGAGGCGGTTGAAGCGTTCGTAGAAGTAGCGCACCGCCTTGTCGTGTTTCGACTCTTTGGCGGAGGGCGGGTCGATATTGGCCAATGGAGCATTGGCCAGACTGGCTTCGACCAGCCCTTGTGACTGAAAGGCGAGCAAGGACTCCACGATGACGAAATCCATCACGCTGGGGATTTCCGGCCGGGAGCGCATGAGGTCGATGCAGCGTCCTTGGCCACCGCAGTAGGGCAGCCATGTGGCGAAGGCTTCTACCCGGCCGTCGGCCCGCACCGCCAGCACGGCCCCGCGGGCTTCGATTTCTTCCTGCGAGTAGGCACCCATATCGAAGGCCATTTCGCCGCCTTTTTTGCGTTCCAACCACCCGTCGGAGACAGCCCGCAGCTCTTCCGCCAGGGCGGGTTCGAGGGGCGAGCCGGGCTGCAACCAACGCAGGCTAAGCCCTTCCCGCACCGCTCTGCTGCGTGCGGTGCGTAGATCCTGATATTTGCGTCCATTGAGCGCAAAGTCTGTCAGGTCCACAGTGGTGCCTTCGCCGATTTTGAAGGTGATGAAGCCTTCATCGCGGTAGGCAGCCAGCGCATCGGGGCCTACTTCATAAAAAACCGGTTCCCAGTCTTGCTGGTCGCAAAAAATAATGAACTCGCGGATCGCCGCTGCACGGTGTTCCTCCGGGCCGATCGGGTCGGCCAGGGTCAGGGCGAAATTGCGCCAGAGGCCGTAGGCCACCACCGACTGGCCGTCGCGGGTGAAGAAGTGGAGTTTATCGTCGGTCAGGGCAAATTCGTCCAGTGGATCGTGTCCGTAAGTTTGCACGATGCGGCGGACGCGCTCGATCTCGCGCACGCTGGCGCGCGCAGGGGGCAGCACGGGGCGGAGCGCGGAGAGAATAACGAGCAAAATGGTGCCCGCCCCGGCGAAGCTGATGGCGTAAAGCGCGGTTTGCGCATCGGTAGTGCGGGCGACGATGGTGTCGCTCGACTGGAGGAATACCAGCTCGGCCACCGCCTGCACCCGGGCCAGGGCGTCGTCCCGGCCCTCCAGGTTAACGCGGAAATTCTCCAGCACCACCCAGCCGAAGATTAGCAACATGGTGGCGCCGGCCCCGGCGAGTTTCAGGGCGAAGCGGAGGGAGCCGGCGTCGGAGCGGGCGTTAAAATAGTGCCGGGTAAAAAAGAGGACGCCCAGGGGCACGGCCGAGCCGACGGCGTCTTTCCACGAGAAATCCAAGCCCATGGATAACACGGGACCGGCGGCGAGCGCGCCCACGGCCAGACCCCACGCGGCGCGTTTGCGGCGGGCGATGCCTCGCCCGAGGGCGAGCAGGGAAAGCCCCGTGATCAACAAGAGCGCGCGGCTGCCGAAGTGAATGTGAAACGGGGTCCAGGGATCGATGCCTTTGAGGTAGCGCGCCTGATCGGGAAAAATCGCCACTTCGAGGTGAAAAAGGCCGACCACTCCGACCATGATGCCCAGCGCACGGGGCACCCAACGGGCACTGCGACTGGACGCTGGGTTCATGGGGCGGCCGCAGGCGTGGCATCCGCAGGTGAGCGCGGCGGCTGAAGCAGCCAAAAAAGGGCGTCGTCGAGTGCGTTGCGCAGGCCTTCCCCGGCGTTGCTGAAATCGTGCAGCACGCGGGGGATGACCCACAGGCGGTGATCGAGATCAAGGCCTTTGGGCCATTCCAGGTCGTCGAGCGGGTCCAGCCCGCCGTGGAAGGCGGCGAGGCGCAGGTCCGCGCAGGCCGGGGCCAGATCACGCAGGGCGAAGGTGTCTTCGCCGGTCGGGGTGATGCCGAGTTTGTCGCTTAATTTCAGGCCGTAGCGGGCGCGCGCGCCGGGGGCGACGAGGATCAGACCGCAGAGCCCGGCCGGGCGGGCGGCACGGTCGGCGGCGGCGGGGAAGGCGTGTTCCGCGCCCATGGACCAGCCGCCATAGAGCAGAGGCAACGTGGTGGCGTCGGGGTGGCGGAGACGGAGTTCGGCCACCAGGCGGCGGTAGTCCTCGCGCAGGATTTCGGCGCTGAAGGGTTGAGCGGCATAGGCCTGAAAATCCACGCCCGCCACGGCGAAACCACGCGTCGCGAGGTGGCGGCTGATACGTTCCTCCCAGTAGGACCAGCCGCCGTCGCCCGAGCCGAAAACGATGAGACCGCGCAGGGCGGTCTCGGCAGGCGGCGCGTAGAAGCGGGCTTCGTAGGCTTCGCGCAACAGGGCGATGCGGGTGGTGGGTTGATCGCCGGGGTCGGCGCGGAGCATCGAGGAAAGCGCGAGCACACCCAGCACGACCAAACCTAAGAGCCCCAAGGATCGGTTTGCCGACGGGGAAATCTCGGAGCCGAGGTAAGGTTGGGGCCAGCCGAGCATAAGAGGCCTGGCGATTATTTGGCCGTCTCGGCGTCGCGGTAGCGGCGAAAGCCATCGCGAACGGAGAGGTAGGGATCGACCGCCGCTTTTTTCATCTGCGCATAGAGATCCAGCACGGAGGGCAATGTGCTCATGGTATCGGTCACGGCGATGGTGGTCTGCCACTGCCAGCTGAGCTCTCCAACCCAACGGTGATCGGCAAAGTCGATATATTGCCAGCCCGAGGGCGAGACCACGGTGTCCGAGGCGCGTCCGGCCAGATCGCGCAGGCTGTAGCCGCCGAGAATCGGCACCACGATGTAGGGGCCGTGCGGCACGCCCCAGACGCCGAGGGTTTGGCCAAAGTCTTCGCGGGGGATCCGGGCGAGTGCGGGTATGGTATCGCTTTGGCGAATGAAGCCGCCGAGCCCGGCGACAGTGTTAACGTAGAACTTCTGGGTTTCCAGGCCGGCACGTTTGAATTTCCCCTGGAGCAGGCTGTTCACGAGGCGCACCGGGTAGCGCACGTTGTCGTAGAAGTTGGCGATGGAGCGATTAACCGGGGGACGCACGATGGTTTCGTAACCCTTGGAGAAGGGGGTCAAAACGTAGGTGTAGGCGCGGTCGTTGAAGGTGAAAACAGCCCGGTTAAAGCTCTCGAAGGGGTCGCTGATGACGGGCGCGGCGTAATCGTCATAGTCGTCCTGAACCGTTGGTGCGCCGGACTTTTCCTTGAGTGAGCGCGGCGAATAGAAGCCGCTTTGGGCCTGGAGCGACACCACGCTCGCCAAGCAGGCGAGGGTGAGCAAGAAGGGCAAAAGCCGGGGAGCGAAGCGAGACATGGCGGGGCGAGTCGGGCGGATTTAGCGGGCCGTGGCGTCGGCGAGTTTAAGTTCCAAGGTATGAATCAGGCCGGATGCGCCGGACTTGCGGATGATGGGATCGAATTGCGAGCGATAGTTGGCGATCAGGGAAACACCCTCGGCAACCACGTCGTAAATCCGCCAGCGATTGCTCGCCGGATCGAGATCGAGGCGATAGGCGATGGCGTAAGTCTGTCCGGCACTGGTGACGCGGGTGGGGATTTCCACCCGGCCGGGGCGAAGTTCGGTGGGGGCGCTGTAAACGATTTGAGGGGCGGAGTCGCCGCCCACGCGATCGGCGTAGGTGCGGATAACGAGGCGGCTGAAGAGGTGGGTGAGGTTTTGCTGTTCGGTCGGCTTGAGATCGCGCCAGGCGGGTCCAATGGCCAGCCGGGTGGTGGTCTCAAATGCGAAATGTTTGTCCACCAGCGTATCGAGGAGCTTGATCAGGTCGTCCTGTTTGGGGCGCTCGCGCAGCGCGGTGGAGACTTCGTTGATGCTTGCGACCAAGGCGTTGCGAGCATCGTCCACCGGCGCGGCCGGACTCAAATGGGTGAGCGCCAAGGAGGAGAAAACGACCAAAGGGCGGCATGCGTAGGGAAGCAGGGCGGAGAGGTTAAAGCCAAACATGGGAAATAGGGGAGGTTGAGTGAACGTGAATTTCAGGAAACTTCACTCAAAAACCCCGCGCATTTTTGGCGAAGTGGGGCGGACGAGGGCTTATTCCGGTTTTGGGACGGGTTTGGCGGCGTCTTTTTTATCCACGCTGCCGAAGGCGAAGCGGCTGATCAGCGACTCCAGATCGACCGCGCTCTCGGTGTCGATGATGAGCGAGCCGGGGGTGAGCAGCGCATCGTCGGCCCCGGGGGTGAGGGCGATGTGTTTATCGCCGATCAGGCCGCTGGAACGGATGGCGGCGAGGGAGTCGGCCGGAAGGCGCAGGTCTTTGCGGATGCGGAGGGTGGCGATGGCGGCGAAGCGGTCGTCGAGCTCGACTTTTTCTACTTTGCCGACGGCGACGCCGGAGATGAGAACGCTGGCGCCGGGGGCAAGGCCGCCGAGGTTGTTGAAGCGGGCGCGCACGGTGGTGGTGTCGCCGCCGACGAAGGCGCCGCCGCCGATTTTGAGCGCGAGGTAGGCGAGGGCGAGCAGGCCGGCGAGGACGAAGGTGCCGACGGTGAGGTCGAGGCGGGTATATTTGACGGGCGAGGGCTGCATCGAAGGCGGGAAGTTAAGGGCTTGGGCGTGAGTGGGTGTGGTTCAGCCGAGGGTGTCGGCCGGCAGGGGGCCGCCGGCGCGGAGCGCGGCGACGGACTGGGCGAGCGCGCTCGTGCTATCGCGGAAGGCGGCCACGGCTTCGTCGGTCGAGTGGATAAAGGCGCTGGGCGGGCCGGAGAAGCGCACCCGGCCGTCGTCGAGAAAGGCGACCTCGTCGCAGGCGGCCAGGGCTTCGGGCAGATCGTGGGTGACGACTACGGCAGTGAAGCCGAATTCGCGCTGGGCGTGGGCGATGAGGGTGAAGACGGCGTTGCGCCGCAAGGGGTCGAGGCCGGCGGTGGGTTCGTCGAACAGCACGAGTTCGGGGCGGGTCACGAGCGCGCGGGCCAGGGCGAGGCGTTTTTGCATGCCGCCGGAGAGCTGGGACGGGTAGCGCAGGGCGTCGCCTTCGAGTTCGAGGCGGCGCAGCGCCTCGGCCACGCGGGCGCGGATTTCGGGTTTGGGCAGGAGGGTGGCCTGTTCGAGCGGCAGGGCGACGTTTTCCCAGGCGGTGAGCGAGTCGAGCAGGGCGTTGCCCTGAAAAAGGTAGCTGCAGCGGCGGCGGAAATCGGCCAGTGCGACCGGGTCATGGGAACTGAGCGGGCGTCCCTCGAAACAGACCTCGCCGGCATCGGGCGCGAGCACGCCGGCGAGGCACTTGAGCAAGACGGATTTGCCGGTGCCGCTTTTGCCTACCACGGCGAGCACGCGACCGCGCGGCACGGTCAGGGTGACGTCCGCCAAGACCACGCGTTCGCCGAAGCGTTTTTGCAACGAGCGGATGGCCAGCAGCGGCGGAGCGGAAACAGCGGCAGAAGCAGGTGCGGGCGTGCTCATACGAGGAGGGAGGTCACGAGGTAATCTGCCGCGAGCACGCCGATGCTGGAGAACACCACCGCGCGGGTGGTGGAGGCGGATACGGCGCGCGCGCCGGTGGCTCCGCTGCGACGATGGGCGTTGAAGCCATTGTAACAGCAGAGCGCCATGGTGAGCGCGCCGAAGACGAGGGATTTGACCACGGACTGCCCGATGTCACCGAGGTCGATGGCCTGGTCCACCGAGGCCCAGTAAACACTGCCGGGCAAGGGGAGCAGCACCGAGCCGGAAAGCCAGCCGCCGACCAGACCGATGAGGGAGAAAAAACCGGTCATGATCGGGTAAACCAAGAGGGCGGCGATGAGGCGCGGGGCGATGAGAAAGCCGTAGGGGTCTATCCCCATGGTTTCGAGGGCGTCGATTTGCTCGGAGTTGCGCTGGATGCCGAGTTCGGCGGTCAGGGCGGAGCCGGCCTGGCCGACCAGCATCAGAGCGGCGAGCACGGGGGCGAGTTCGCGTACCAGACTGTTGGCAACCAAGGGTCCCAGCAACGCGGCCGAACCAAAGCCGGTGAGGGTGTGGTAGCCTTGCAGGCCGAGGACGAGACCGGTGAAAAGCCCGACGATCAAGATAACCGGCAGGCAACGCACACCCTGTTCATAAACCGCGCGCACCAGGCGGCGTCCCAAGCGACGCGAGCCGATGGCGGAGGTGAAGCCGCGAGCGGTAAAACGCGCGAGGTCGCCGGATTCGGCGACGATACGCAGCGTGGATTGGCCAAGGGTGGAGAGCATGAGGGGAGGAGCAGAGTCCCTGCATTTAAGACCGATGACCAATGAAAAAGTTACGTCGAATGCAGTGTGCAATGGAAGGACTCGGTTCTTGCGGGGCGGCGGCTGGCCGGTTGTTTTCCGAAACACTATTTATGCGAATCAGCGGTGGAGCGGCGAGAGGTGCGGTGTTGACGGTGCCCAAGGGCGATGCCGTGCGTCCGGCGACCGATGGCATGCGGCAGGCGGTGTTTTCCGCGCTGGCGGCTCGTCTGGCCGGGGCTGTTTTTGCGGATCTTTTCGCCGGGAGTGGCGCTTATGGTTTGGAAGCTTGGAGCCGGGGCGCGGCGGGCGGGACTTTCGTGGAGCAAAACGCCAAGGCGGCGGCCTGCGTGAGGCAAAACATCGCGGTGGTGGCGAAGAGCGCGCGGCGCGAGCCGAATGAGGTGCGGCTGGTGACGGGCGATGCGGTGAGTTGGCGTCCGGCGGTGGGCGAGGTCGCGCCGGATTTGATTTTCGTCGATCCGCCTTATCCGATTATCTCCGAGATCGCGCCGTGTTTGTTTGCGGGGCTGCTAGAGGTGACGGCGGGCGGGACGGATCCGCTGGTCGTCTTTGAGTATCCGGGGGAAATCGAGCTGGCGCCTGCGGGATGGGTCTTGGCCAAACGTATCGGGCGGGGCGTTCGGCAGCCTACGGTGGGTTTTTTTCGTCGCGCTTAAGGTGCGCCGGTGGCGTGCAAGGCGAGTCCGAGAGCCACGGTCACGGCGGTTTCGAGGCGGAGCACGCGCGGGCCGAGTGAGCACAGGGCGAAGTTGGCGGCGCGCAGGGCGGTGCGATCCGCCGGGCCCCAGCCGCGCTCGGGGCCGAGGGCAAGGATGAGCGGGGAGTTAAGCGTGTGGGGCAGAGCGGAGGCGAGCGGGCGGGTGGCTTCGTAGTTGTCCAAAGCCAGGCGGCACGCGGAGGCAGGGGGTGAAAGGGTCGCGAGAATGGAGGCGAGAGAGTGTGTCCAAGTGACTTCGGGCAGGCGGGTATCACAGGCTTGGGCGGCACCCGTAAGCAGATGGCGCTGCCATTCGCCGGAAGTCCAGAGGCTGGCGGAGGCGTAGTTGGGGTCGGTGCGCTCGGTGCTTATAAAGTGAATCCGGGCAACGCCGAGCGTGGTGGCGTCGCGCAGGATGTCGCGCGCGGTCTGGGGTCGGGGGAGGCCGATGAGCAGGGTGATCGGCGGCAGGGGAGGGGGCTCTTGGCTGGGTGCGAAGCCGAGGGTGAGCGCGGTGGCGTCGGCGGCGAGCAGGGTGGCGTTGCCCAGTGGACCGTCGATCAGGCCGGCTTGAAACGTATCGCCGGGGGAGCGGCGCAGCACCTTGAGTATGTGTTGCGCGCGCGGGTCGGCCAGCGGGAGGCGGCCGGGTAGTTCGGCGGCGATGAAGAGGACCAGGTTCAAGCGAGGATGCTGTCGATCTGGGAGAGTTCGGCGGCGCTGAAGTTGGTGTCGCTGGCCGCGCCGACGCAGTCCTCGAGCTGGCTGACTTTGCTCGCGCCGATGAGTGCGGTGGTGACGCGCGGATCGCGCAGCACCCAGGCGAGGGCGAGTTGGGCGAGAGATTGGCCGCGTGCTTGGGCGAGCGCGCCGAGTTTTTGCACTTTGGCGAGCACCTCCGGGGTGACGCGTTCGGCTTTGAGGAAGCCGTGGGCTTTGGCGGCGCGGGCGTCGTCGGGGATGCCGCCGAGGTAGCGGTTGGTCAGCAGGCCTTGGGCGAGTGGAGAAAACGGGATGCAGCCCATGCCCTCGGCTTCGAGCACGTCGAGCAGGGCGGGTTCGATCCAGCGGTTGAACATGTTGTAAACCGGTTGGTGGATGAGGGCGGGTACGCCGAGTTCGCGGAGGATTTGCGCGGCGCGGGCGGTGGTGGGCGCGTCGTAGTTGGAAAGGCCGACATAGAGGGCCTTGCCGCTGCGGACGGCTTGGGCGAGCGCCCCCATGCTTTCCTCCAGTGGAGTATTGGGATCGGGGCGGTGGTGGTAGAAAATATCCACGTAGTCGAGGCGCAGGCGTTTGAGCGAGGCGTCAAGCGAGGAGAGCAGGTATTTTCGCGAGCCCCAATTGCCGTAGGGGCCGGGGTGCATGATGTAGCCGGCCTTGGTGGAGATGATCAATTCGTCGCGGTGGGCGGCGAGATCGAGCTGGAGGAGTTGACCGAAGTTGGCTTCGGCGGAACCGGGCGGCGGGCCGTAATTATTGGCGAGGTCGAAGTGGGTGACACCCAGGTCGAAGGCGCGGCGCACGATGGCGCGGCCGTTTTCAAAGGCATCGACGCCGCCGAAGTTGTGCCAAAGGCCGAGCGAGATGCGCGGGAGCAGCAGGCCGGAGCGACCGCAGCGGGCGTGGAAAGCGGGACGGTCGTAGCGGGCGGGGTTGGCGAGGTAAGTCATAGTTTGGGCTCGAAACTGATGACGGCGGGTGCGTGCTTAAAGTCGAGCGCGCGGTCCGGCGCATCCAGAACGGTAAAAGACCCTTCGCCCGAGCAAAACGCACCCAAGCAAAACGCGGCGCAAAACGCGACTTGACACCAGATGGTGCGACCGGTGTTTTCCACCCTTTTCCAAATCACTAGCCCTCGTCCCAAGTCCTTACATGGCCCTTAAAATCCGCCTCTCCCGCATCGGTTCGACTCACAATCCCGTTTATCACGTCGTAATCGCCGAAGCTCGTTCCCGCCGTGATGGTGCCGCCACCGAAATTCTCGGCACCTACAACCCTCGCGCCAAAGCCGACGGCCTGCGCCTCAAGGTGGACCGCGTTGACTACTGGCTGAGCAAGGGCGCCACCCCCACCGATACCGCTCATAGCTTGATCAAGGCCGCCAAAAAGGCCGCCGCCGCCCCGGTCGCCGCTCCCGCCGCCGCCTAAGCAGCCTTTAGTTTTTTGCATTTTGACGCCTCGGATTCATTTCCGGGGCGTTTTTATTTCTCCCTATGCCGCTGCATATCGACGTCCTGACGCTTTTCCCGCGCATGCTGGAGGGATTTTTGGCCGAAAGCATTCTGGGCAAGGCGATCGAGACCAAAAAGCTGGGCGTCGCGGTCCATGATCTGCGGGCTTGGTGCACCGATAAACACCGGACCGCTGACGACCGCCCTTTTGGCGGCGGGGCCGGAATGGTTATGAAGCCCGAGCCCGTGGTTGCAGCCATAGAGCAGTTGCAAACTCCGGGTTGTCGTCGCATCTATCTCACGCCCGATGGCGCACCCCTCTCGGAGAAAATCGCCCGCGATCTCTCCACCCAGCAGCATATCATTTTTCTTAGCGGACACTACGAAGGCATTGATCAACGCATTCGCGACCTCGTGATTGATCAAGAGATCAGCATCGGCGATTACGTGCTTACCAATGGCACTTTACCCGCGGCGGTCACCATCGACGCGCTGGCTCGTTTCATCCCCGGCGTGCTTGGTGATGAAAAGTCGTTGACACACGAATCTTTCACCGGTCGGTTTCTCGACTTCCCGCAATACACGCGTCCCGCCGAATTCCGAGGTCAGTCCGTGCCGAAAGTCCTTCTTTCCGGCAACCACACTGAAATCGAAAAGTGGCGACACGAGGAACGCGTGAAAAAAACCCGCCTCGTCCGACCCGATTTACTCGAAAAACCTTACACGTCATGAATCCGATCATCACAGAGATCACCTCCGCCCAGATCCGCAGCGTCCCGTCCTTTAAGGTCGGCGACGGCGTCAAGGTGCACACCAAGGTACGCGAAGGCGACAAAGAGCGCACGCAGCTCTTCGCCGGCATCGTCATCGCCCGCAAGGGTCACGGCATCCACGAGACCTTCACCGTGCGTCGCATCAGCTACGGCGAAGGCGTCGAGCGCGTATTCCCCGTCAACTCCCCCAACATCGAGAAGATCGAGGTGGATCGCGAGTCCGAGATCGGCCGCGCCCGTCTCTATTATCTCCGCGATCTCAAGGGCAAGGCCGCCATGCAGGTCAACGTCAAGCGCTTCGACAACACCAAGACCGAAGCCGCCAAGGCTTAACCCGGCGCTTATCCCGCCCTACTCCAAAACCCCGGAACACCCCGGGGTTTTTTTGTGGTTTGCACAGGCGATTCCCTGCTCCGCGCACTAGCAGGTTTCCGCTCCATCAATCAGTCTCGTCCCCTTGTGCTATTTTTTTCATGGCCTTTGGGCTTCCCCGCGCACCACGACCTTTCTACACCTTACTTTCCCGCTGTTTCCAGTATAACGAACACTCCAAAACCCTAAGTCCTTTTCCTAAATATCATATGGCACTCGACCTCTCCCTCCTCGCCCAAGCCGCCAACCAAGCCCGTGGCCTCGCCATGGACGCCGTGCACAAGAGCAACTCCGGCCATCTCGGCCTGCCACTCGGTGCAGCCGAAGTCGGTGCCGCACTTTACGGTGGCGCGCTCTCCCACTGCCCCAGCGCCCCGCGCTGGCTCAACCGTGACCGCTTCGTGCTCTCCGCCGGCCACGGCTCGATGTTTATCTACTCCTGGCTGCACCTCAGCGGTTACGATCTCCCGATCGATGAGCTGAAAAACTTCCGCCAGCTCCATTCCAAGACCCCCGGCCATCCCGAGTTCCACGAGACGCCCGGTGTCGAATGCACCACCGGCCCGCTCGGCCAAGGCGTTGCCAACGCGGTGGGTTTCGCGATCTCCGGCAAGATGGCCGCCGCTCGCTTTAACACCGAGACGCACCAGATTTTTGACAGCCACGTCATCGCCCTTGCCGGTGACGGCTGCATGCAGGAAGGCGTCGCCCTTGAGGCCATATCCTTCGCCGCCCACCAGAAGCTGGATAACCTTATCCTGATTTTCGACTCCAACGACGTCACCCTCGACGCGATGGCCAACAAGTCGCAGGACGACGACTTCGTGAAACGCTTCAAGGCCCTCGGCTGGAACGTGCAACTGGTGGACGGCCACGACATCGCCGCCGTCGCCAAGGCCGTTGCCAAGGCCAAGAAGGCCACCGGCGCGCCCAACATCATCATCGCCAAGACCACGATCGCCAAGGGCATCCCCGAAGTCGCCGGCACCTCCAAGGGCCACGGCGAAGGCGGCGCCAAGTTTATCGACGCCGCCCGCGCCGGTCTCGGTCTGCCCGCCGATCAGCACTTTTTCGTCAGCCCTGAGGTTCGCGCCCACTTTGACGGGCTCAAAAAGAAGGCCGAGCGCACCTACAAGAAGTGGAAAAAGATGTTTAACGAGTGGGCCGCCGCCAACCCTGAGAAGGCCGCCCTGCTCGAAAGCCGCGCCGCCGTGGTCACCGCCGAGGAGCTCTCCGCCGTTATCCCTAACTTCGCCGCCGACGTGAAACTCGCCTCCCGCGCCGCCGGCCAGCAGGTGCTTCAGCCCCTTGCGGCCAAGCTGCCTCTCGTCATCGGCGGCAGCGCCGACCTCTACGGCTCCACGTTGAACTACATCGCCGCGGACAAGGATTTCGAGCCTGCCAACCGTGCCGGTCGCAACATCCGCTTCGGCATCCGCGAACACGCCATGGCCGCCATGGCCAACGGCATCGCCTACGACGGTATCTTCAAGCCCTCGGTCGCGACCTTCCTGGTGTTTGCCGACTACTCCCGCCCCGCCATGCGCCTCGCCGCGCTGTGCAAGCTGCCCGTCACCTACATCTACACCCACGACTCCGTCGGCGTAGGCGAGGACGGCCCCACGCATCAGCCGGTTGAGACCGTTTCCGGCCTGCGCGTCATCCCCGGCCTCGATGTGATCCGCCCCGGCGATCCCGAAGAGACCGCCGGTGCCTTTGCCGCCGCTTACAGCCGCACCGATGGTCCCACCCTGCTCGCGCTTTCGCGCCAGGCGATGCCCATCCTGAACGATATCCCCGCCGAGGCGCGTCGCTCCGGCGTGCAGTATGGCGGCTATGTCGCCGTCCGCGAGTCCTCCGAGTTGACCCACATCCTCCTGGCCACCGGCACCGAACTGCACCTTGCGGTCAACGCCGCCAAGACCCTCGGCAGCGGCGTGCGCGTGGTCTCGATGCCCAGCTTCGAGCGCTTCAAGCGCCAGAGCGCGGGTTATCGCGAGAGCGTGTTGCCGAGCTCCTGCCGCAAGCGCGTCGCCATCGAGGCCGGCGTAACCGGGCTCTGGTATCAGTTCGTCGGGCTCGACGGCAAGGTGATCGGCATCGACCGCTTTGGCATCAGCGCCCCGGGCAACACCGTGATGAAGGAACTCGGCATCACCGCCGAGGCGGTCGTTGCCGCCGCGCAAAGCCTGTAAGCAACGCGCAACGTTCGAAGCGTATTCGTTTTGGCCGGCCTCGGAAACAGGGCCGGCTTTTTTGTGCGACGCTCTATCGTCCCACCTCTAACGCGAAGGGCAGGAAGTGTTCGCCACCTTGGAGATTCACCTGCGCCCAGACCACGTAATGGCCGGGCTCGGGAATCATCAGATCAAAGGTCAGGCGAGGGGCGCGGGCGTCCGGGATGCTTACGCGGTAGTCGCCCGGGGCATCTCCCCGCGGGTGCAAGTGGGCGAAGCCGCTTCGGCGCTCGTCAAATGCGACGAGATGCGCGTAGGCGTCCATGACCAAGCTCAGCGGCACCGCGCCGCCCGCCAGTTCGCGACCGGAAAAAGTCAGAATCGCGGGCTCGCCGGCGCGAACGGGTTTGCCGTCGCCCGTCGCGAGCCGGAAGCGCCACTCCTCAACAACGGCTTCTTCGCCGAGTCGGGTCAATGTGGTGGCGGAAGTTTCGGGCATCTTGCCTTCCCTCGCGGTATAGTCGGCAAAGGCATAAAGTCCGCGCCCGGTGGCCACCGGAGTGAAATCGGCAAAAACGCGATACGCCCCGGCGCGGCGCGGCGTATGGGTAAAAGTCCATTCACCCGGCTGCGCGCCCGGCTCGGGGTGCAGATGCTGATAGTCCCCAAGCGTAGGATCGATCACGAGCAGGTGCAGCTTCCGCGTATGCACGGTCGCCAGATCCACCGGGCCGATCGGTTGACCGGCTGCCGTGGTCAGCGTGAGGGTGAATCGCGTTTCCTGCCCTGCGGTCGGAATCACAGCAGATGCGGCGCGTAACTCCAAGCGCACCGGCGATCGGGCCGCCACCACCGGAATGAACTGAGGGCGGCTCGGGTCGCACATCTCCAAGGCGTTGGCCCCCTGCACTTGGAAATCCATGTGATGCAGATTCGTGCCGGTGGGCAGAGCGCGAAACCCCAAGTACAAGGCCAATGCTCCGCCAGTGATCCACGCGACGCCGGTCCAGTTTACTTTGGCGTATTCCGCGGGGGGGGTGGCATTGGAAAGGGACATCTTGGGATCTGGCGATTCGCAGGATTGGGAGGGTGGGGGAGGCGGGCTCAACGCGCCATCTTGGCTACAAAATCATCCGGCGACCAACCCGAGCCATCGACGCGCCACACGATCTTTCCTTGTTCGTTTATCAGCAGGGTGGCGAGGGTGTGGTTGAGCACGCCGCCGCGCATATCGGTTAAAATTCCGAATTGTTTGAACAGGTCCTTAATCGCGCTCTCCGGACCGGTGAGAAACGAAAAGTTGGTGGTATCGATGGCGCGCTGCTGGGCATATTCCTTGAGCACGCCGGGGGTATCAAACTCCGGGTCCAGGGTGATGGAGACGAACTCGATATTAGGGATGCCGGCCGCCTTCGCCTTGGCCTGGGTTTGCATCATTTTGAGCGTTGCGGCCGGACACATCGCCGCGACCGTGCAGCGGGTGAAAATGAAATTAAGCATCACCTGCTTGCCGCGCCAGCGACCGACCGGAATGACCTGGCCTTCTTGGTTGTAGAGCGCGAAATCGGGCAGGTTTTCCCCCACTTCGCGGTAGGCTTTTCGACCGCGAATCGTGGTCTCCTCGCGCAACGCCGATGAGGCGCGGTTGATCTCGGCTTCGGCGGTGGCGTTTTCCCACCAAACCCCTTCAAGCCGGAAATTCCCGCCTGCTACCTCGATCAAGGTCGCCCGCAGCCGGGCTCCCGGCTTGGCCAGGGCCAGGTCGCCGATTCCGACCTGAAACTCCATCGTCATGGCCGGCATGTAGCCCGGGATCGCGGCGTGATCCACCAGCAAGGATCCGCGCTCCGTGAGCACACTAACCACTTGACCGGTCATGGGATACCGAGGTTCAGCCGGGGTCTCGGCAGTTCCCGGGCTCGTTTGCGAATCTTGGCCGGGTCGGCAAGCGACCAGGCCCAAGGCCAAGGCGGCCGCCGCCAGACCGAGAAACCGAGTGAGGGAAGGGGCTGCTTTCATGGTTTCACCGTTCCGACCGGGCCAAACATTTGTCAAAGGCATTGCGGATTGCAGCGAGCCGGCTTCTGTGCGCGCTTCGCACCGCTTATGGCCTCGCCTGCACCCACGCTTCCCCAACCAGCCATCTCCGCGCCCCCGCTCGCCGCGAGCGGACATAGCACGATTTATCAACCCGGCCTGGCTGCGTTCGCGTGGATCGCCTTCGTCTGGATTTTCTTCATCATCTACAAGGGCGCTTTCACCACGAGCATCGGTGCCGGCATGGTTTTCCCGGACTGGCCTCTTTCCAACGGTTCACTCAATCCGACGGGCTGGCTGCAAGATCAAGACATGCTGGCCGAACATGGCCACCGCCTGGCCGCCGGCGTGATGACGGTGCTCTGCGTGGTGCTGGCCTTCTGGTTACAACGGGTGGAGCCGCGCGTTTGGTTGCGCAGGCTGGGCTGGGCCGCGCTCGGCCTGGTGTTTTTTCAAGCCGTGGTCGGCGGCCTGCGCGTGCTGCTGGATCATCTCCATGTCGAAATGGTGAACACCAGCATGGGTCGGCTTTTCGCCATGGTCCACGCCTGCCTGGCCCAGCTTTTCCTGTGCACCATCGCGGCGATTGCCGTGGCTTGCTCGCGCCCTTGGCTGGAGCGCGGAGCCGGTTTGCGCGGACCCCCTGAGGCGGGCCTGCGCAGGCTGGCGCGCTGGAGCTTCGGTTTGCTCTTCGCCCAGCTCACCATCGCCGCAGTGATGCGTCATAGCTTCGCCGGCATGGCCATCCCTACATTCCCTTACAGCACGCCGGAGGGAGATTTGCTGCCGGCGACGTGGAGCTTTGCGGTCGGCATTCAGTTCGCGCATCGCGCCATGGCGGCGGTTTTGACCGTGGTGCTGATCGCGCTCGCGGCGGTTATCTGGCGCAGCCGGTCCACGCCGGGCGCGATGCGGCTGGGGGCCGCCGCTTTGTTGTTTTTGCTGGCGCTGCAAATATTCCTCGGGGCCGCCACCGTGTTGAGCGGTCGCAGTCCCTACTACGCCACCTGGCATGTGATCGTGGGCGCATCGCTGCTCGTCACCACCTTCCTCATTGTTTGGGTGTTGCACCGCGACTTGGTGGAAAAACCTTCCGCGGCATGAGCACGATACCCGCCACCCCTGCGCCCGCCGCCACGTTTCGTGACTTGCTGGAGTTAACCAAGCCGCGCCTGAGTTTCCTCTCCGTGTTGACCACCCTGGTCGGCTACGCGGCGGCCAAGCCGGGCTGGCATGGTCGCGAGTTTGCGTTTCTCTGCGTCGGCACCTGCGCGTGCGCCGGGGGTGTCGCTGCGATCAATCAATGGATGGAGGCCGATACCGACGCGCGCATGGCCCGCACCGCCGACCGGCCCTTGCCTGCCGGTCGCATCGCACCGGGCAACGCCTTTGTGGTCGGCTGGGGCCTGTGCGCCTTTGGTCTCGGTTGCTTGTTCGGACAAGTTAACGGTCTGGCCGCCGGCTTTGCCCTCGCCACCATCGTTAGCTACCTCGCGCTCTACACACCGGCCAAGCGCGGGTCGCACTGGGCGACGGAAATCGGCGCGGTCGCCGGTGCCTTTCCTCCGCTGATCGGCTGGGCCGCCGCCGAGGGCGGACGCGTGCACGTTGGCGTGCTGGGCTGGATTCTTTTCGGCATTTTGCTCACCTGGCAGATTCCCCATTTCATGGCCGTGGCCTGGACTTATCGTCACGATTACGCGCGGGTAAACTTCCCCATGCTGACCACCCGCGATCCGGACGGCGGTCGGGTGGCGCGCTGGTCTTTGATTAATACCGTCGTGGTCGTCGCGCTCTGTCTCCTGCCCAGCTTCCTCGGACTCGCCACCTGGGGCTACGCCGCCGTCACTGCGTTGCTGGGGGCGTGGTTTCTTACGCGCGCAGTCGCGTTTCTGCGACCGGTCACGCGTGATGCCATGGCGAGGAAACTCTTTCTTTGCTCCATCGCCTGGCTGCCCCTTCAGCTCGGTGCCCTCGTGATCGATCGCATCTATTTCATTTCATGACCCTCAACGATATTCCGCCTCTGAACGCCGGTCTCAACGCCCTCGCCACCGTGTTGATGACCGCTGGCTTCATTTTTATCAAAACGGGCAACAAAATCGCGCATCGCGCCGCGATGCTTTCCGCCGGCGTGGTGTCGGCCGTTTTCCTCGTCGGTTACCTTACGCACAAGGCCTTGAAGGGTGCCGCCGCCGGTGCCGGCGAGGCTATTCACACCCAGTTCGGCGGCGAAGGAGCGATCCGTACCGTTTATTACGTGATGCTTTTCACCCACGTGGTGCTTGCGATCAGCATCGCCTACCTCGTGCCGCGCACCTTCGCGTTGGCTTTTAAGGGAGAGTTCGAGCGCCACAAAAAGTGGGCCCGGATCGTTTTCCCCATCTGGTATTACGTCAGCGTCACTGGCGTGCTGGTTTATTTCTTCCTCTATCAGTGGTGGCCGGCGGCGAAGTGACCGGTCGTGCGGTGGCGGGTGGCCGCTGTCGTTTGTGTGGACCCGTTTAATCGGAATCAGCTTCGTTTTCCAGCAAGGCAAGTTGTCCCGGGTCCACTCGCGTGGCCATGAGTTTGCGTAGAAACGTATCCCGATGTTGGGCACAGCGTCCCAGTTTCAGCAGGGCCTCGCGGTGTTCTTCCGTGCCGTAGCCTTTGTGACGGGCGAAGCCGTAGCCGGGATGGGTGGCGTCGAGCCCGGTCATCATCCGGTCGCGTTGCACTTTGGCCACGATCGAAGCCATGGCGATGCAGAGGGAGCGGGTATCGCCCTGCACCACGTTGAGGTGCGGATAGGGAAAGTGCTTCAAGTGCAGGCCATCCACCAGGATTCGCGCATGGGCCGGTGGCTTGAACGCCGCCACTTCCTCGGCTGTTGAAAAAAGATCCGGCTCACGCGGCGGTTCGGCAAAGGCAGAGGGCGGATAAATGCATTCCAGTGCGCGACGCATCGCCAGCTTGGTCGCGCCCAGGATGTTCTCGCTCTCGATCTCTGCCACCGAGGCCACCCCTATTTGGGCATGGATGCGACCCTCCGCCGCCAAGGTCTCGAAATCCAGGTAAAGCGCCTCGCGCTCCGCCGCCGTCAGCTGCTTGGAATCGTTTATCCGCCGCGCATTTTCCTGCACCCAGCGGCCTTCAAGAAACTCTCTTGTTACCAACACCGCCGCCGCCACCACCGGACCGGCAAAAGCCCCCCGGCCCGCTTCGTCCACCCCGATAAGCTCGGGATTCGGGTCGAGGTGACGAAGGTCGAAGGCTCGGAGCTGACGGCGTTTGGTGCTCATGCAAAAAACCGCTCAGAGCGTGAATGGGCGATCAGCCGACTCCCGCTCCACTGGAGCGATATAAGGCCGACGCAGGCGCAACCACGTGGCCAGGGCCAGCCCGGCGCTGACGGCCACGAACCAATCGCCCCACTGTACGTAAAACGTTTCGACGCCGAGGTAACGGGCATCGCGCGTCACCTGCACCGTGGCCCCGCCGCGGAAATAGATCGTGCCGGCGTTTTCTCCGCGTTCGGCGGGAACGGTGCGAACCGGACCGCCGGGGTTGACTTGGGTCAAGACCGCGCGGATGGCCCCGCACTCGTCGATCCAGCCGCTCCAGCCCGCGTTGCCCGCCCGCAATACCGGCCGACGCGTTTCCACCGCGCGCAACACCGCGTGCGCCGCGTGCTGGTAAGCGGCCGCGCCTTCGCCGAACCAGCCGTTGTTGGTCTGCACGATCAAAACCTCCGCCCCGGCCCGCACGCTTTCCCTGGCCAGCGAGGGGAAAATGTCCTCGTAGCAAATCAGAGAGCCAATGCGGGTGACCTGGCCGGCCGGCCCTGCCGTCACAGTGAGCAGTCCCGGCTTGTTTCCGGGGGTAAAATCCCCTCCCACTGGCACAAATTTTTCCAACCAACCGAGCACAGGCCTCATAGGCACATATTCGCCAAAAGGCACGAGATGGCGTTTCGCGTAAGATTCCGCCGCCAATCCGGCTGCGGGAGTGACCTGAAACACTCCGTTCGTCCACCGCAAGCTCCTGTCCGCCTCCTTCTCGTAGCCAATCGAACCCAGCAACATGGGAGCTTTGGCCTTGCGCACCAGGCCCTCGACCCAGCTCCGCATAAAATCGTCTCCCTGAACCGCGAGCGGTGTGGTTGCTTCAGGCCAAAGCAGCAGATCCGGCCCGCCGAAGGCAGCCTTCAGCGTTTCGGTTTCCAGGGTTTTGAGGATATTGTTAGCTTGGCTTTCATCCCATTTAACCGACTGCGGAATGGCGGGCTGAACAAAGGCGACGTTGGCCCATTGCCGATGGAAACGCGCGCGATTAAAGGTTTCCGTGGCGGTGAGTAAAAGGCAGCCGAGCAGCAGCACCATCGCGGCGATAAACTCCGGGCAACGCGTGCGTGCGCGGTCCTCACCCTTCGCCAGTAATTTGTGTCCGTAGGCGGCGAAGGCGACATTCACGGCGATCAGCACGAAAGACACCCCCCAGGCCCCGGTGTAGGCCGCCGGTTGAAGCACACTGAGGCGCTGCCACTGCGTCGCCGAAAGGGTCAGCCAGGGGAAACCGCTCAAAACCCACGTCCGGGTCCACTCAAGAAGTACCCAAGCGCCAGCCAGGCCGAGGACCGCGAGAATACGATGAGCCCAGGGTCTCCCGGTCAGACGTGGCATGACCCAACGCACCGCCACAAACCAGCTCCCGACCCACAGGCCCAAAAACGGGCCGAGCAAAAACAAACCCGCCCAGGTCACGTTGCCCAGCCAGCCGAGCGTGATGGTCCACGCTACCATCTGCGCACCGAGCACCGAGCCGAGAAACCACCGCCAGCTCGGTGCCCGATAGGCCCAGAAAACCGCCGGAGCCGCGAACACATAGGCCAGCTCGGGATACCGCGAGGGCGGCATCATCAACACCGCCGCCGCCGCCCCGAGGATAAAGACCACCGCCGCCGCGATGCGCTCGGCATGACGGCTAAACCAACCCACGCTCACCACGCTCTCGGTGGCGATATACGGCGCGGGTTCAGGCGAGGGAGAAGCGTCGGGCGGCGGGACGGACATGATTGCGCCGGACTGCGCCGGAAATCCGCGCCGCCGTCAACCGCCCGCAAACCAGACGCCGCAGATCAGACTCGGGGCGAGCCCATGGTTTCGCGCAGCGGGGGGCCATGCGGCCCCCCTGAGGCGACTTCAAGGAGCCGAACCGCAGGCCGAGCGCAGCGAGCGGGCGCGCCGACCCCGGCGCCGCGCGGGGGCGGCTTGTCCGCCACCGGCTGCGCCGGGTTGAGGCGCGCCCGGCAGCCTGCCGGGCGCAGCGGGGTCCCCGCCGGTCTGACCAGGACGGGCACGCCTCGGCGGACGGGAGCGCAGCGCACGGCCGCCGTGGACGTGACGGCGCGGGTCTTACAGGAGCGCCGCCTCTACGCGGCATTCTTGCCGCGTGGGCCGTCCCCGGCGGGGTTGCACTCCACCGGACGGAGCGCCGCAAGGCGCGGAGGAGGAAGCAGACGCCGTGACAGCTCGGAGTCTGCGCAGGGCTGGCGCGACGTGTGCCGTTTGATGATCGAGGCTTGCGGACCTTGCGCCCGCGCCAGGGAAGCGCTGTCGAGCTTCAACGCTTTGACCTGTGAAGGATGAAAAAGAGTCCGCCCGCCACGGCGATCAAACCAATGATCCACCAACGAACATTGTTGGCCTGCGCGGACAATGGCTGCGTTGATTTGGTAGCTGAAGATTTTAAATCTGCCGACGCATTTTGAGTCGGTGTCACTAAAACTTTTTGAGCATTGGGGGATGCTTCTGCCTTCGGCTCGGCTTTGGTCTCCGATGGGGTATTTTTATTGATTAATGATACTGCTTTTAGCCTAGGTTTGGCGGGAGGCTGTTGTGATGGGTTTTTAATGGCGTTAAGCGCAGCTCTGATTTGATCGGGCAAGGTGCCACCGATTGACCGGTCGGCTAATAATTTCTCCAACGCGGGAACGTAGGGCAAAGCCTCGGTGCCATACGCGCCAATTGCCTGAACAACCGCACTAACAACAGTGCCTTCATCAGAAAGCAGTTTCACGAGAGCAGGTAGAGCGCCAAGGGGACGAATTTCCACAATAGCTCTAGCAGCATCCTCGCGCACGCTGGGCGATACGTCGCTTAACGCTTTAATGGCGAAAATTCCAATATCCGGAGACCTATAACCCGAAGAATACATGTCCCTCAACACAGTTAGTGCGATTTTCTTATTCGACTCCATTTCAATTCTTTCTAATATAATTTTTTCATATAATTGATTTGGTTCATCGCTATATATTAATGCGCTTAAGGCAGCTCCTCGCACCCGTAAGTTTGGATCGTCTACTGCCTTTTTTAACGCTTCTTTTAATGCAAGAATTTTGGGACTTGGCATTCTAGGACTATCACTTTCCTGAACATATTTTTGAATGCTGGTTATGATAAGGAGTGATTTTGCTGCACAAATCCTTCGAACTTGGGTTTCATTATCCCGCAACCCCTCGGCGAGTGCAAAATAGATATCTTCGGGATCACTAAACGACTCACGAGAAACGCTTTTATAAAATTCTATTTTATCAGAGGGGCTTAACTTTGCGATATCCTCAATGGTCATTGCATGAACATGGGAGGTGAATATTATGATTATTAAATGAATCCAGGATGTATACTTCATTGTCAATATTTGTAGTGGTTTCATCTTTATCTTAAGGTCTGATTCATGTGATTGGTGGTTTCATTAACATCCCATTCGCCTGAGCCCAACAAGGAAAAGACATCCTCTCCGGTTGCTAGTGGATCATGTTCGTATATTCGCTTTCCTCCAATGTATACTTCGTAGGCAGGAAACCCATCATGCGAACCCTCTAAACTGTATAACGGATGCTTAGGATCACTGTAATCCAAAGTGAGTATAAATACATAGTCTATTTGATTGCCTGCAATAACTGGAGCAAGGGGATTTCCCAGGCTTAAAGTGCAGGTTACTTTGAGTTTATTGTCACTGATCCACTCAGGGATGATTTCCATTCCTGAGTATTTACTGGCCGTTGCTTTTGCCACCATAAGGTTTTCATCACCCAGTATAGTATCTGATTTTGCAGCTGCGGTAAGATTCCCGGATGCATTCAGTGAGCTGGCCTTGTGATACTTGTGTGTCGCCCCCACATCATTTAATAACGAGTCATTCCTGACGCCATCGGTGTCGTTTATATAACTATTGTCCTCAATTCCGTCTGTATCGCCCCGATTCCTTAAAGGCACTATTTTAAAGCGCTGGCGCGACCGATGCGCACCTTCTTTGTTCCAAATTGCACGGAGTGGAGAGCCTGAACTGCGATCATCTCCGCCGTAAACATGCGCAGGCGATGCGATATTTAACGGATTTAAATTGTCAGGATCATCAACATTGTTGTGCGGTATAAAAGTATTGATGGTAATAATCTCAATCGGCATCAGGTGCAGAGAGATTTCAGTGATAGAGACGCCATCTTTTTCCACGGTCAAAACCAGTGGTTGCACACTGGACGTGCGACCTTCGACCAAGATTACACCTTTATCTTGATTTTTGATCCGATCCAAAAAATAGCCGTTTAATTCAACGCCTGAAGAAGTGATCGGTATGGTAGTAGCGAAGGTGGCAGGCAAAGAACCACCAGCACCATAGCCAGTGGAAGAAGGTCCCGCCGTTTTATAATCAAATGCCGTGGCCCGCGTGAGACTGGTATAAACAAAGTTCAACGCCCCATCGGCTTGCTTGAGTTTGTATTTCACCGAGTCGCTGGGAGGCAACACGGTCAATAGTTGCTTTATATCCAAGAAGACTGGGAAGAAGTCTTTTAAGTCGTCCGCTCCATCTACAACCGTGTTTATATAATCGGCCTGGGGTGTTGTTCCCGGATTATCATCATCGTCATTTATCGGAAAGAAGAAGGGCTTTTTTTCCGTGGTTTGGTCGGAGAGCTCGGGATCGGGGTTCAAATCGCTAGCCAGGGTGATGGTTCCGTCGCGGTTGGCGTCCACCGCCAGCTCGGCCGGGACTAATAACACCGGCTCCGGGCTGGGCGACGAGATCGGGTTATTTTGGTCGTCTTTAATCTTGGTTCCGAGGCCGGCCAGCACTCGATCGGTGTTCATGAGCATCGCCTGTAGATTCCACTTATCGGCGATGTCGCCCAAGTCCACGCTCTCCTTTTGATACACCTCGGGGTTATCGGGTCGGCGGCGCCAGATCAGCGGCACGCCTTCGGGATTGAGGGTAAGGATGTCCTTGGCATTGGTAATCACCAGTCCCGTGCCTTCGGCCCCGAATTCCTGCGGCGTTTGATTACCTTCACCCCACTTGATCACGCTGGATCTGACACTGCCGATAGAACTCGGTCCGACATCACTGCCGATAAACTGGCCATTCTCATTCACAGAAACCGGGTCAAAATCGCTCCCCGGGGTGTCTTGCCGCGTGATGCCCGCATAAATCACGTAACCGTCCCAATTAAAATCCGTGACATGCACAGACTTATACGTCTTTACGCCACCTCCTTTGAGTTTTACTATTTTATATTTAACACTTCCGAGGTCGAAGCGATTTTCACTAGTTAC
>JAPLTN010000028.1 GCA_026398135.1 Verrucomicrobiota bacterium | reverse complement strand
TGGGGGCGTTGGCAGGCGTGGGTGGGGTCGTCTCAGAAGAAGTAAACATAGGCGAAGGAACCATTTATAACTTTGATCGGTCGCGTTCCGACCATAGCGCCGAATTTAACCGCAACGTTCAGCAGACGGATGCGTTTTATCAACGTGTGTTCGACGCAGTAGGAGGTACACCATGAACCGCAGCCGACTTAGTTTGATTATAATAGTCTTAATACTTCTTGCGGGAGTACTTTGGCTATGGAGTTTGAAAAAAACGCCCGCCGCACAACGTCCGGCGAGCATGGCCGAAGTCCAAGCACCTCTATTGGCTTCTGTCCCACCGACTACTTCTAAAGTTGTTCCACCCCCACGCACAACAGACAAGGAGGAGCTAAATCAATGGTGGGTTAAAATGAATAAACTCGACAAAAACTTCGAGTGGAAGATGCCGATAGAGTTTTACGGCAAAGTAGTTGATGATAAAGACCAGCCGATAGAAAAGGCCACTATCAGATTCCAATGGACGGATTTATCACGTGAAGGCACTTCGGAATACAATACGATCAGTGATAGCCAAGGCCTGTTTAGACTGGATGGGGTAACAGGCAAGAACCTCGGTGTTCAAGTTCGTAAAGAAGGATACAAACACTATTTTATAGGCACGCAGTTCAGTTTTGAATATGCAGCATATTTTGAAGATTCTTTCCATGTGCCCGACCATAGCAATCCCGTGATTTTCCGTTTGAGGAAAAACCGCGAGGCCGAACCGTTGATAAAGCGTGAGGTGCGTTTTCCTGTGTCGATAGGAGTGCCAGCCGCGTTTATACTAAATCCGGGTGACCCGAACGCGGCTAAGGTTGTGATAGAACTTCTCACCAACGCTCAGCTTCGAGACAAGCAATGGTCGGCGCGTATCAGTGTGCCCGGCGGAGGGCTGCAATCCACCTTGGAGGAGTTTCCTTATGAAGCGCCGGAGTCTGGCTATAAACCAACTGTTACTTCCGAATATGATACGCCTAAGCCGCTTGGGGTAGATGGCGGTTATCAAGGCGGGGTCTTTTATGTGCAAACGCCTAAAGGTTACGGTCGGGTGGAAATCAAGATGATGCCGGGAAACAGTTACGCCCGGATCAATTCATTTTGGAATCCGTCTGGCAGCCGGAACCTGGAATTTGATCCCGCCAAAGTGATAAAGCCGACGCCGTAAACGCGGGCGCAACATCACCAACCCCGCAGCAACAAACGGCACACGTCGCGCCAGCCCTGCGCAGACTCCGAGCTGTCACGCCGTCTGCTTCCTCCTCCGCGCCTTGCGGCGCTCCGTCCGGTTGAGTGCAACCCCGCCCGGCCCGGCCCGCGGCGCAAGAATGCGCCGTAGAGGCAGCGCTCCGATAAGATCCGCGCTTGTCACGTCACAGGCCCCGTCCGCTAAAGCTCCCGGTTCCTAGAGGAGCAAGGGACAGGTTAATTATATGCCCTCGCCGAGCTCCACGGCGCCCCCACCTTCCTCCTCGCTCTCGCCGACCGCATGCTCTCGCGGCGAAACCAGGACCCCTCACGCTTGCCCAATCAGAGTTTTCCCTTGGCAAGCACGATGATGGTCGTCGCCTGCGAGAAATCCTCGCCATCCAGCTGCACGTTTTTTTGCAGATCCATGTAGCCCAAGTAAGCCATACCGCTGTTGAGGAGTAACTGCTTCACCTCGTCTTTGGTCCCGAGGGCCGAGCGCGGAAATTGCGTGCCGACGGCCAGCAGGTTCAGTTCGTAGCCCTCCGCCGAACAGAGGTCGCGGATAACCGCTTCGAGCGACTTCTGAAAGAGCACTTGAGTCAGGTATTTCGCGCAAATGCGCCCCGAAAGAATCGTGCTGCGTTGGTCACGCCCGGAGTTGAGGATTTCGTCCGTCGCGGGGCTGTTCAGGATGGTGACAATTTTATCCAGAAAGGGATCCCCGGGTGGCAGCGACGCGGTCAGGTGCGCGGCCAGGCGGAAACCCAGTTCGTCTTTGAGATTGATGACGATGTTGTCGAATTCATCGGACTTGATCCGGGCGATAAGGGCAGGCTGAAAATAGTCCTCGGGCTGGGTAAAAATAGTGATGTTTTCGTTGTAGATTTGCAGACTGGTCGCATCCAGGAACTCGGTGATGGAAGGGAACGCGTGCTCGTTTCCGAGCATGAGAATGCGGCGGCGGACAATTTCCTCCGGCTGCGGCAGGGTATTCTGCGAGGCGGTGAGTTTCCGGGCGGGATCAAAGTCCGCCGCGCGCTCATCTTCGGCCACCACGATCAACCAATCGCCCGCCAGGATGGTCTCTTCCATCGGACAAATGAGTGTCTCGAAGACACCTTGTTTGAAACGACAGAGCCCGATGAGCACGCCGCGGTGGAGACCGAAGCAGGCCTGTTTAAAGCTCAGCCCCGCCATGCTGCTTCCGCCGTTTACCTTCAGCGGATTTACGAAATAGATTTCTTTGCCGGTGAAGGAAAAAAGCTCCTCAAAGATACGATAGTAACTGACGTCGATAATGGAGCGGCCGAGCAAGCGGTCGGCGATTTCCGGCGGGTGCACGACGATGAACGATCGGTTACCGTTGTTGCTCGCGAGTCGCGCCGCGATATCAGAGCTCGCGATGGTGTTGCTCATCTCGACGATGAATTTGACCGGGCTCTTTTCCGCGAGTCGTCGGGCCAGGGTGGCGGTAAAGTCCTTCCATCCCGCGAGCACGAAGAGGATTTTCAAAGCGTTGTTATCAGCCGCGAAGGGATCGGGCTCCGCGCCGTCCCTGAGCAGCAAGACACCCGTGGCACCACAGAGGTTGATCCGCCGGTAGGTCTCCTGATTGTAAGTATCGCCTTGTCGGACGTAGATCTGAAGACAGGGAAAACTATTTCCATCAAGGAGTTCACGCGCCTTGGCCACCTGGTCGGAATCGGCGACGAGAATCACCACATCATAGATGGCGTTGGAACTGATGGCACGGTCGTTGATCTCCCCCAGGATGTCCGCCATCATGTCGTTGATGTTAATCAGAACGAAATGCCGGGAACGCGTGTAGCCAAGGGTACCCTTCTTGATTCCGTCGATAAACTGATTCAGCGCGCTCGAGATCAAAGAGATCACGAAGCTCATGATCATGATACCCAAGACGAGTTCGATCAGGGCCAGCGGGATGATCCAAACGGGGAGCTCGCTCAGCTCTTTCGTCTGCATGAAAACGGCGTAGCTATCGTCAAAAGACCCGATCAAGGGAATGAAAACCACCACCACTCCGGCGGCGGCAAGCATCACCACCACTTGTTGGTGTAAAATCGGCGCGACCGCGAAACCATCCAGGGTGAAAAGAGTACGGAGACGACGGAGCCAGGATTTCATAATAAACTGTTTATTAAAGGAGATGGGAATAATCAGCCAGGGAAGGCCGGGAAGATTTCCCTATGCGAAATATCAAGTGGGGCGTTATGGGGAATCAGCCGAAGTCAAATGGTCTTGTTCGAGACAGAAAACGGCTCACCCACCTCAAAGTTAAACGTTTCCGCGTTAAAAAACTGCCCGCGCCCGCCTATTTCAACCGCTCTTCCGCGAACTGCGCGCACAGCGCATGAATCGCCGGGGCCGAATCCATCGCCAGCGCCATCTGCGCCAGTTTCTTGGCGTCCGTCATGCGCATATTGCGTACGATGTAACGCGCCGCCGGCACCAGCGGAGGCGTCATGCTCAGCTCGTCCACGCCGATACCAAACAACAACGCGGTAAAAATCGGGTCACCCGCCATCTCGCCGCACACACTCACCTTTATGCGCGCCCGGTGCGCCTCCACCACAATGTGCCGGATTACGCGCAAAACCGAGGGATGCGTCGGTTCGTATAGATGCGCGATCCGGTCGTTCACCCGGTCGATCGCCAACAGATACTGGATCAAATCGTTGGTCCCGATACTGAAAAAATCACACTCCTGCGCCAATAGGTCCGCCGTCATCGCCGCGCTGGGAATCTCGATCATGGTCCCCACGCGAAGATTCAGATCAAACGCGATACCCTCGGCGCGCAACTCGGCCTTGCACTCGTCGAGCACCACGTTGGCCCGCCGCATCTCGTCGCGTCCGCTCACCATCGGATACATTAACAAAATAGTGCCGTGCGCGCTGGCCCGCAGCACCGCCCGCAACTGAATTTTGAAAACGTCCAGATGATCCAGACAGAAACGAATCGCCCGGTATCCTAGAAACGGATTTTGCTCCTTGGGAAACAAATGCGCCTGCGAGGCGATGGGCTTGTCCCCGCCCAGGTCCAGGGTGCGAATCGTGACCGGCGCGGGCGCGAGCGCCTCGGCCAAGGCCCGGTAGGCCGCGTATTGTTCATCCTCGGTCGGCATGACCGCTGAACCGAGATAGAGATACTCCGTGCGGTAGAGCCCCACCCCGTCAGCGTTGTATTCCTTGACCAGCGCGGACTCGTCCGACTTCTCCACATTCGCGCGCAAGGTCAGTTGCACGCCGTCGAGCGTGACCGCAGGCAGGCGATTCGCATCCATCAGTCGCTGCTCTTGGGTATGCTTCTGCCGCTGAATCTGCCCGTAACGGAAAAGCGTGCTCTCGGTCGGATTCAGGATGACCGCGCCCTCATACCCATCGACCAGCAAGTAATCCCCCTGCTGCACCATCGCGGAAAGGTCGCGCAAACCAACCACGGCGGGGACCTTCATCGAGCGTGCCACGATCACCGCATGGCTCGTCTTGCTCCCGGAATCGGTCACGATGCCCAGCGCCGCCGAACGATCCAGACTCGCCGCGTCCGAGGGCGAGATGTCGTTGGCCACCACGATGCGCTTGTCCGCCAGCTTGCTCAACCGCAGGCCCGTATGACCGAGCAGATTGGCGAGCACCCGCTGCGCGACATCACGAATATCTCCCCCGCGCTCGCGCAGATACTCGTCATCGATCGCCTCAAACGCCGCGATGTAACGCTGCGCCACCCGATCAAAACACGCCTCGATGTTCGCCCGTGATTTCTCGAAATCCCGGATCGTCTCCGAGATCAGCGCCTGATCCTCCAGCACCAGCAGATGCGCGTCAAAGATCCGCGCCTCTTCCTCGCCCAGGTTTTTCTCCACCTCCACCATGATCTTCTGCACCTGCTGGCGCGTCACCACCAGCGCCTGCTCGAAGCGCGCTATCTCCGCCCCCCACGCCGCCTCCTCCACCTGGTATTCCGGCACCTCCAAATCACTCTGCACATAGACAAAAATCTGCCCGTAAGCGATCCCGTGCGAGGCGGCGATACCTTGCAGCAAGATTTCAGGTCGGGGACTGGATTCTGCTTCGGACATTTAGGAGTAGCCCGAAGTACCGATGCTCAAAAAAGCAAACGACGCCGACCGGGGTGCTCGCATGACGCCCAGACCCCCCGTATGGGTCAATCAGTTTCCCCGCCAAAAAAACGCAAACTCACGCCAGTTCCGTGGCTTGCACGAAGACTTCCGCGCCCCAGCCCTCGCGTATCGTAACCGTGATCGCCGCCACGTCGGCCTCGTCCGGCAAAATCGCGAAACACGCGCTGCCGCTTCCACTCATGCGCGCCTCCAACCCGTGCCGCTCCCGCAGCCAGGCCAGCATCGCAGGCAGCGCCACCCACTTCGCAAAGACCGGCCGCTCCAGCGTATTGCCCAGCAACCGCTCCAACGGCGCCGCCCCATCCGCCAGCCACCCCGCCAGCCGCGCCTCCTCCGCCACCGCGTCCGCATACCACTCCGGCCGCGCCGCCAGCGCCTGATACGCCCACGCCGTCGCCACCCCGAAATGCGGCTTAAAAATCAACACCCGCCGCCCCCGCAACCTCGCCGCCTGCGCCTCGCCCAAGGCCTCGATAAACTCCCCCCGCCCCCGCCTCACCCCCGGCCGATCGTGCCAAAACAACGCACAATCCGACCCCAGCCGCGCCGCCAGCGCCACCCGCCGCTCCGCCTCCAGCGTCACCCCGCTCAACGCCTCCAGCGCCCGCAAGGCCGCCACCGCGTTGCTGCTCCCCCCTCCCAGCCCCGCCCCGGCCGGTGTGCGTTTTTCCAAATCAAACGCCACCCCGCCCCGCCACCCCGTCTCCGCCGCAAACGCCGCCGCCGCTTTCAAAACCAGATTCGTCCCGTCCACCGGCACCCCCGGCGCGTCGCACCGCAGCACGAACCCCGCCCCATCTTCCCCTCGCGTCGCCCGCAGCGTGTCACCGAAAGCCAGCTGACTCGTCACCGAGATCAACTCGTGAAAGCCGTCCGCCCGCCGCCCCGTGATCGCGAGCGAAAGATTGAGCTTGGCCGGACTGAAAAGCGTTACCGTGTGCACACCCCCAACCCAAACACTCCCCGCCCCCGCGAAAACCCATTTCGCACCGCCCCGCCTTTTTTCTTCCCTCTCCGCCCCGCCCGCCGACACTCCGCCCCCATGTCCTGCGACCTCATTCTCGCCCTCGACGTCCCCACCCGCGAAGAAGCCGCCCCCTTGCTCCGCCAACTTCGCGGCCAACTCCGCTGGGTCAAAATCGGCCTGCAAATGTTCACCGCCTACGGCCCCGACTACGTGCGCGCCGTCGCCGACGAGGGCTTTGACATCTTCCTCGACCTTAAACTGCACGACATCCCCAACACCGTCGCGAAAGCCGTCGAATCCCTCGCGCCCCTGCCCATCGGCATGCTCACCCTCCACACCGGCGGCGGCCGCGAGATGATGCAGTCCGCCGTCAAAGCCCAGCAAGCCACCCGCCCCGACCTCCTCCTCCTCGGCGTCACCGTGCTCACCTCCATGGATACCACCGAACTGGCCAACATCGGCGTCGGCGGCACCCCCGAGATGCAGGTCGCCCGCCTCGGCTCCCTCGCCGCCTCCGCCGGAATGAAGGGCCTCGTCTGCTCCCCCCTTGAAGTCGGCCTCCTCCGCCGCATCCTCCCCGCCGGCGTCCAACTCGTCACCCCCGGCATCCGCCCCGCCGGCGAATCTGGTGGCGACGACCAGAAACGCGTGCTCACCCCCGCCCAAGCCGCCGCCGCCGGTTCCAGCTACATCGTCGTCGGCCGCCCCATCCTCAAAGCCCCCGACCCCGCCGCCGCCGCCCGCGCCATCCTCGCCGACCTCGCCTCCGCGAAATCATAAATCATCAATTCTAAATCATAAATATCAGCCCCATGTCCCGCACCGCCGTCATCCTCCTCGCCGCCGGCTGCGGCCGCCGCATGCAAGGCGCCGTCGCCGACAAGATCCTCGCGCCCCTCGCCGACCGCCCCGTCTTCGCCCACTCCGTGGCCGCCTTCCTCGAAAGCGGCGTGGCCGACTTCTACGTCATCGTCGCCCGCGACCAGGCCCAGTCCATCGCCCTCTCCGCCTACGCCCCCACCCCCGCCCAGTTTGTGATCGGCGGCAAAGAGCGCCAGGACTCCGTGCAAAACGCCCTCGCCGTCCTCCCCGCCGATATCGCCTACGTCTTCATCCACGACTGCGCCCGCCCCCTTGTCCGCGCCGAACAACTCGTCGCCCTCCACAAAATCGTGCGCAAGGAAGACGCCGTCGTGCTCGCCCGCCGCGTCACCGACACCATTAAAAAACACGCCGACACCGGCCTGCTCAAAACCCTCGACCGCGACCGCCTCTGGGCCATGGAAACGCCCCAGGTTTTCGCCCGCGAACTCATCACCGAGGCCTACGCCAAAGTCGCCGCCAAAGAGCACCGCATCACCGACGACGCCTCCGCCGTCGAGCTCCTCAAGCACCCCGTCGCCCTGCTCGAAAACACCCACCCCAACCCCAAACTCACCACCCCCGCCGACCTCGCCTACGCCGAGTTCCTGCTCGCCAACCCCACCCCAGCCTAAGTCCCCCGGATTCCCATCCGTCCCATAAGTCCCCTTCTCATGCCCTTCCGCATCGGCCACGGCTACGACATCCACCGCACCGTCGCCGGCCGCCCCATGATTCTGGGCGGCGTGCACTTCGCCGAATGCCCGGTCGGCCTCGACGGCCATTCCGACGCCGACGCCCTCACCCACGCGATTTGCGACGCCCTCCTCGGCGCCGCCGCCCTGCCCGACATCGGTCACTTTTTCCCGAATACCGACCCGGCCTACAAAAACATCGACTCGCAAATCCTGCTCCAGCGCGTGTGCGCCGCCCTCCGCGAGCGCGGCTACGAGATCGTAAACATCGACGCCTCCCTCATCGCCGAACGCCCCAAGATCGCCCCCCGCCTCCAAGAAATGCGCCAGCGTCTCGCCACCAGCTCCGGCCTCGCCGTGGACCAGCTCGGCCTCAAAGCCACCACCAACGAAGGCTCCGACGACATCGGCCGCGGCCTCGCCATCGCCGCCCACGCCGTCGCCCTCATTTCCAAAACCTAGCCGCCTTCGCTTCCATCTACCCCAACGGCCACGACATCCCGTGAATCGGCAAAAATGAGCAGTAAGAAAAAAACGCCTGCAGCGTCTCGTTCCGCCAAAAAGCCGGACGACGCCCGCCTGTCCCGTGGCCGCACCCGACCCGAGGCGATCTTCCCCGTCGCGCCCTCCGCCGCGTCGTTGCCGGCGAGCTACGCCGCCACGCTTCAGGAAATAAAATCCCACCTCCGCAGCGCCCGCGTCCGAGCCATCCTTGCGGCCAACCCCATCGTCATCGAAGCCTACTGGCACACCGGGAAAATCATCCTCGCCCGCCAGCAAGAAGCCGCCTGGGGCGCCAAAGTCATCGACCGTCTCGCCGCCGACCTTCAGGCGGAGTTCCCGGACATGAGCGGCCTCACGCGTCGCAACTTGTTTTCCATGCGCGCCTTCGCCGAGGCCTTTCCCACCGGCCCAATTGTGAAACAACCTGTTTCACAATTACCCTGGGGTCAGATCATCCGCCTCATGCAAATGGTCAAAGCCCCCGCCGCCCGCGACTTCTACATCCGCGAAACCCTCGCCCAAGGTTGGAGCCGCAGCACCCTGGAAACCCAAATCCAGAACCAACTCCATCTCCGCGCCGGCAAGGCCCAGAACAACTTCGCCCTCACCATGCCCCCGGCGGATTCCGATCTGGCCGCGCAGCTTTTCAAAGACCCCTACCTCTTCGATTTCCTTGGCACCGCCGACCCGCGCCACGAGTCCGAACTAGAGCAGGCCCTCGTGGACCACATCCAGAAATTCCTCTTGGAGCTGGGCACCGGCTTCGCCTTCGTCGGGCGTCAAATCCCCCTCGAAGTCGGCGGTGAAGACTACCCGCTCGATCTGCTGTTCTATCACCTGAAGCTCCGCCGCTACGTCGTCATCGAGCTAAAAGCCCGCGCCTTCACCCCCGGCGATGTCGGCCAGCTTAACCTTTACCTTTCCGCCGTGGACGACCTTCTGCGCCACCCCGACGACCAGCCCACCATCGGCCTCCTCCTCTGCCGTCATAAAAACAAGCTCGTCGCCGAGTATGCCCTGCGCGGCCTCGATCAATCCATCGCCGTCGCCGAGTGGCAGACCCAGCTAACCGCCTCCCTCCCAAAAGAACTGCGTGGCATCCTGCCTACCATCGCCGAAATAGAAGCCGAGTTGGCCGACGATCCAGCTCCCGTTCCGAAAAAGCAGGGCTAAACAACCAGCGCTCCTCGCGCTACTTGGCCAAAGCCCTGCTTCACGCGTAACTCCTCCGCACTTCCCGTCCTCCTCCATGCGCCCGCTCCGTCTCCTTCCCGTCCTCGCCTCGGCCCTCGCCCTGCTCGCCTTCACCGCCTGCGCTCCGCGCGAGACCCCTGTCCAGGCCGGCATCCGCACCCAGACCCTCCACCGCACCGTCGGCCCCGACCCCGCCAACCTCGACCCCCACCTCGCCTCCGCTCTCGGCGAACTCCAAATCCTCTCCGCCCTCTTCGAAGGCCTCGTCGCCGAGGATCCCGTCACCCTCGCCCCCATCGCCGGCGTCGCCCGCAATTGGCAAATATCCGCCGACGGCACCACCTACACCTTCCTACTCCGCCCCGAGGCCCGCTGGTCCGACGGACGCCCCCTCGTCGCCGCCGATTTTGTAGCCTCCCTGCGCCGCGCCCTCACCCCCGCCCTTGGCGCACCCAACGCCGAGCTGCTCTACCCCGTGCTCAACGCCGAGGCCTACCACAAGGCCCGCCTCGCCGACTTCTCCGCCGTGGGCATCACCGCGCCCGATCCACAAACCCTGCGCATCGTCCTCGAATACCCGTCCGCCCATTTCCTCTCCCTGCTAACCCACCCCGTCTGGTTTCCCGTCCCGCTCCACGCCATCGCCGCCGCCGGCCCCGCCGACGCCCGCGGCAACCGTTGGGCCTCCGCCCCCGCCAGCTTCGTCGGCAACGGTGCCTTCACCCTTCAGGAATGGCGCGCCGGCCAGGTACTCGTCGCCGCCGCCTCGCCCACCTACTGGGATGCCGCCACGGTCAAACTCCGCGCCGTCCACTTCCACGCTTTCGACAGCGTGGACGCCCAGGAACGCGCCTACCGGGCCGGCCAGCTCCACGTGATCGACGCCCTGCCCGCCGGCCGTATCGACGCCTGGCGTGCCGAGGCCCCCGAGCAACTCCGCACCGACCCGTTCCTTGACGCCTACTTTTACCGCTTCAACACCAACCGGCCCTTCCTCTCCGACGTGCGCATCCGCCGCGCCCTTTCCCTCGCCCTCGACCGCGAGCAACTGGTCAACGCCCTCCTGCGCGGCGGCCAGCGCCCCGCCACCTCCTTCGTCCCGCCCGGCACCGGCGGCTACAACCCGCCCGCCATCGTCCGCCACGACCTCGCCGCCGCCAAGGCCCTGCTCGCCGAGGCCGGCCACCCCGACGGCCAGGGCCTGCCCGTATTTGAACTTCTCTACAACACCTCCGAAAACCACCGTCGCGTCGCCGAGACGGTGCAAAACCAATGGCGCGCCCTCGGCGTGCAGACCCGCCTGATCAACCAGGAATTCGCCACCCTGCTCGAAGCCCGCCGCTCCGGCGATTTCCAGATCCTGCGCTCCGGCTGGGTCGCCGACTACGACGACCCGATCAGCTTCCTCGCCCTCTTCACCGGCCAGAGCGCGCAAAATTTCACCGGCTGGAGCGACCCCGCCTACGACCGCGCCCTCTACCAGGCCGCCCGCACCACCGATACCGCCGCCCGCCAGGCCCTGCTTCACCAGGCCGAGACCCGTCTGCTCGAAGCCGCGCCCATCCTTCCGCTCTACGTCAACACCCACGTTTTCCTGCTCCACCCCTCGGTGCGCGGCTGGCACCCCACCCTGCTCGACCGCCACCCGCTCAAGGCCGTCAGTCTCGCCCCCTGAGCCCGCTCCCCCGCGCCCCAGCCGCTGCTTTTTCACCGGCTCCAGGTCCGTCAGCGTCGCCCCGAAATACTTCAAACGCGCCGGAATCGCCCCGGCGATCTCCCGCACATTCTCGGTGCCAATACGGTCCGCACCAAACCGCCCCGCCGGTCGAACCCCGCCTCTCTCCGAATCCCCCAATCCCTCAATTACTTGAGGCTGGGGGCGGCTCACCTTAAATGCCGGAATTCGGGTGGCAGGCACGGTGGTTTTGAGCCGATCCCACGACTTCAATCATTTTATTCATACCAATAACGGAAAACATATTAGCCCTTCTTCATTGCACACACGATGTGGCAACTTTCCTGCTAAACGTGCGCCGAAATGCGCTCGTTCCGTTACAGCTCTCCGGGCAATTCAGCCCTTCTCCTCACGGCCCTGCTCGGCCTCGCCTTTGCCTCCTTCGCCCGCTCTGAAACCGCGTCCCAAAGCTGGTCTCCGCCCCGGCTCGCTACCCCGCCGGTCATCGACGGCAATCTCGGCGACGAAGCCTGGAAAGACGTGCCCGCCATCACGAACCTCAAACAAGTGGAACCTGTTCCCGGCGGTGAGCCTTCGGAAAAAACCGACTTCTACCTCGGCTACGACAGCACCCGGCTGTATTTCTTCATCGTCGCCCACGACACCAAGCCCGAGGGCATCGTCGCCACCCAGCGCAAGCGCGACGCCGACCTCGATGGCGACGACAACTTCATCATCGTGCTCGATCCCTTTCTCGACCGGCGCAACGGCTACTACTTCGCCGTGAATTCCCTCGGGGCCAAGCGCGACGCCCTCATTCGCGGCGGCCTCACCCTCAACACCGACTGGGACGGCCTCTGGGAAGTCGTCGCCAAACGCACCCCCGACGGCTGGCAGGCCGAGGGCTCCATCCCTCTTTCCACCCTCTCCTTTAATTCCAAGACCCCCGCCTGGGGCCTGAACCTCGAACGCCAAATCGCCCGCAAAGGCGAAAAAATCCGCTGGCAAAGCCCCCAGCGCCAATACGAGGTCAACCACCTCGCCGCCACCGGCCGTCTCACCGGGCTCACCGACCTGCGCCGCGCCGCCCGCTACGAGGCCCGTCCCTTCACTTCCGTCACCTACGTCAACGACACCGTCACCGGCAAAGAATACACCCAGCTCAAACCCGGCTTCGATCTGTCCTACAAACTCACCGATTCCACCACCACCGTCGTCACCTTCAACACCGACTTCGCCGACGCCGAGGTGGACGAACGCCAGGTCAACCTCACCCGCTTCCCCGTCTTCTTCCCCGAAAAACGCGCCTTCTTCCTCCAGGACGCCGGCGTCTTCGCCTACAGCCTCATCAACCGCAATCCACTCCCTTACTACTCACGCCGCATCGGCATCGGCCCGCGCGGCGAGGTGGTGGACATCTTTGCCGGCGCGCGCATTTCCGGCCGCGAAGGCCCGGTAAACTTCGGCCTGCTCACCGTGCGCACCGAGGCCTCGGGCACGCTCGAAGCCAAAGACCTCGCCGTCGGCCGCGTGCTCGTCCGCGCCACCGACGAAATCGGCGTCGGCGTGATCGGCACCTTTGGCGATCCCCGCACCAACGGCGATGCCTGGCTCGCCGGCTTCGACCTCAACTACAACACCGGCCGCCTCTTCGACCAGCCCGCCTCGCCTTTCCAAGGCTCCCTCTACTTCGAGGAAACCGAGTCCACCAACCGCAACGACGACTCCGCCGCCTTCGGCTGGGGCGCCATCTACGACAGCCCCACCTGGGGCTTCACCAGTTACCTCGACCGCGTAGGGAAAGACTTCTACCCCGCCCTCGGCAACGTCCAGCAAACCGGCATCTACAACCTCACCGGCAAACTCGACTACGAATTCAACCCCGAGCCGCTCAAGCGCATCGTTCCGGTCTTCTCCGCCTCGCACCGCCACAGCCTCATCACCAACAGCCGCGAACAGGAAACCTACGGCCCAGAAGTCAGTTTCGAGACCAAACGCGGCGACACCCTCCTGCTGCGCACCAAGGTGGAAAACGAGCGTCTGCCCGCCTCCTTCCGCGTGCCCAACGGCGTCGTCGTGCTCCCCGGTTCCTTCTACGGCGAACACCTGGAGGTCGCCATGACCACCTCCAAATCCCGCCCCATCTCCGGCACCGCCAGCGTCGCCAAGCGCCTCTACTACGCCGGCGACCAAATCCTCTACAAGAGCTCGCTCACCTGGCGCCCGGTCCCGGTGTTCAACGTGGACGCCGGCTTTGAATACACCGACGTCACCCTGCCCTACGCGGAATTCCCCGTGCGCCTCATGAAGCTCGGCGGCGCGGTGCAATTCTCCCCCAAGCTCGTCTGGTCCGTGCTCGGCCAATTCGACAATCTCAGCCACTCGGTCGGTTTTAACACCCGCCTGCGTTGGACCTATATGCCCGGCGGCGACATCTTCTGGGTCTTTAACCAGGGAGCCGACATCGACGACGGTCGTTGGGATTTCACCCGCACCGAGATCAGCACCAAGATGGGCGCGACGTTCCGCTTCTAAGCCACCTCCCTGGGCTCGTCTCGTCGGTCCGGGGAGCGCACGCGTCTCGCGTGTCGGCTTCGGCGTCCCGCCGAGGCCTGTCTGAGCAGTGTTTCCCTGTATCGCACCCGCCCAAACCAGCGCCGGGCGAGACGCCCGGCGCTACACGCGAGACGCGTGTGCTCCCCGGACCATCGAGCCCATACTCCAACGCCAATCTATCCCCCACCCCTTCCTACCGCCCCGCCGCCGCCCACTTCGCGTCGGCCCGTAAATCTAATCGCTGGCTACTTCTTTGATCCAAATTTCTGCATGCGTTCATGAGACAGTTTTCTAGCCTGATCTAGTTGTTCTTGGGTCATCATGGCCTCGATTAAATTTATATATACACGAGCGATTTCGTGCTCACCCAAAACACTCCACCAAGCGTAAGCCTCAACAATGTCTTCGGGAACGCCTTCGCCTCGGAAGTAAGCATTGCCTAGATTAAATTGGGCCTGTGCAACTCCCTGTTCAGCGGCTTTGCGATACCAATGCATTGCTTCGACGAAGTCTTTATCGATACCCTGGTCTAATATGTAGGCGTTACCCATGGCATATTGAGCCATTGAATGTCCCTGTTCAGCCGCTTTTCGATACCACTTTACGGCTTCGATAGGGTCTTTAATAACTCCTGCACCTTGGTTATAAGCGAAGCCCAGACCATATTGACCATCAACATGTCCCTGTTCAGCCGCTTTACGGTACCACTTTATTGCTTCGGCATGGTCTTTAGAAACGACTTCTCCCTCGTAGTAGTACACTCCCAAATTATATTGACCTGAAGAATCTCCTTGCTCGGCCGCTTTTCGATACCAACGCAAGGCTTGGGTAGGGTCTTTATCAAGCCCTTTGCCGTGACTGTAGGCGTAGCCCAATTTCACCTGAGCTGCTGCAAAGCCCTGTTCAGCGGCTTTTCTATACCACTTCAAAGCTTCGACGTAATCTTTAGTAACTCCTTCTCCGTTGAAATAACAAGATCCCAAATTACTTTGTGCCTGTGCTTCTCCCTGTTCAGCCGCTTTGCGATACCACCTCACTGATTCGGCGTGATCTTTAATGACTCCTTCACCGTGCTTGTAAGCGTAGCCAAGATTAGCCTGAGCCGCTGCATGTCCCTTTTCAGCGGCTTTTCGATACCACCTCACTGATTCGACATAGTCTTTACTAACTCCTTTCCCTTCATAGTAGGCGAATCCTAAATTAAATTGACCACCTAAATCTTCCTGTTCAGCCGCTTTGCGATACCACCTTATTGCTTCGACAAGGTCTTTACTAACTCCTTTGCCTTCATAGAAGGCAACGCCAAGATTAGTTTGAGCAACTGCAACGCCCTGTTCGGCGGCTTTACGCAACCACTTCACTGCTTCGACCACATCTTTAGTAACTCCCTTGCCTTCAAAATAAGCGTATCCAAGAGCTGATTGAGCCGATGAATGCCCCTGTTCCGCTGCTTTCATATACCACTTAATAGCTTCAACGGGATCTTTAGGAACGCCTTCACCTTTGGAATAAGAGAGCCCCAGGTTATATTGAGCCGAAGAATATCCCTGTTCGGCGGCTTTCCGATACCACTTCGCAGATTCAACAAGGTCTTTCCTGACTCCGTTTCCATTATAGTAGCAGAAACCAAGATTAGATTGTGCATCAGGAATACCCTGTTCGGCGGCCTTATGATACCACTTTACGGCTTCGACGGCGTCTTTATCAACGCCTTCGCCTTTTTCGTATGCATAACCAAGATTCGCTTGTGCCGATGCATGTCCCTTATCTGCTGCTTTCCGAAACCAAATCGCTGCTTCTACGTCATCTTTAGCAACGCCTTCTCCCTTCGAATAAGAAACTCCTAAATTATATTGAGCCTTTGCTAATCCCTTTCCAGCAGCTTTGCGATACCACTTCACCGCCTCGACGTGATCTTTAATGACTCCTTCGCCATAGTCGAAGGCATAGCCAAGTTTCAACTGAGCATTAGCTAATCCTTGTTCTGCTGCTTTGCGAAACCACTTCGCTGCTTCAACGCGGTCTTTCCCTACTCCTTCACCATTGTAGTACGCGATACCCAGATTCATTTGAGCAGTCGAATCCCCCTGTTCAGCCGCTTTGCGATAGGAATACGCTTCAAAAGAGGCAGTTCTACATCCCGATAATAAAACCAAAATAGAGAATACGCAAAATAACAAATGTCGGTTATTAAAAGGCATAAAAGAATCAAAGTCTTCGCGCAGGTTTAATGAACTCAAGATAAAGTTACACGCTACTTCTTCAATATACACATAGCCAACAGTGCAAGTTAGGCGTCGGCGGGAAAAATTAGTTGCCATGCCCGCCGCTCATCCGCCTTCACCGCCCCGCCGCCGCCCACTTCACCAGCGCCCTGCCAGTCAGGCTGCGTTTCTCCTTTTCGATCCCTTCACGCGGACCTGCGTAAACAATCTCGCCGCCCGCCGACCCGCCGCCCGGCCCGAGATCGATCAACCAGTCCGCGAGGTGGATCACGTCCAGATTGTGCTCGATCACGATCAAGGTATTGCCCGCGTCCCGCAGCTTAAACAACAGGTCCATCAGGTGCTGGATGTCCACCCAGTGCAGACCCGTCGTCGGCTCGTCCAGGATGTAGAGCGTATTGCCCTGCTGGCGCTTGCTTAGCTCCAAGGACAACTTCAGCCGCTGCGCTTCGCCGCCCGAGAGCGTGGTCGCGCTTTGCCCGAGCTTCAAATAGCCCAGCCCGACCGCCGAAAGCGTTTCCAACCGGTCCATGATCTTGGGGATATTCTTAAAAATCCCGATCGCATCGCGCACCGTCATGTCGAGCACGTCCGAGATGGATTTTCCGTGAAACAGGATCTCCAGCGTCTCGCGGTTAAAACGCCGCCCGGCGCAACTCGGGCACGGCGCGTAGGCATCGGCCATAAACTGCATGTCCAGCTTGATCACCCCGTCGCCCGCACAGCGCTCGCAGCGTCCGCCGCGCACGTTGAACGAAAACCGGCTCGCGGTGTAGCCGCGCACCTTGGCCAGCGGCACCATCGCGAAGAGCTCGCGCAAGGGATCCATCAGGCCGGTGTAGGTCGCCGGATTCGAGCGCGGCGAACGTCCGATAGGCGACTGGTCCACCTGCACCAGTTTTTCAAACTCATCGAGGTTTTCCACGTGCCGGTGTTTGCCGGGCACCGACTTCGCACCGTTGAGCTTGCGCGCCGCCAGCGCCGCCAGCACGTCGTTTACCAGCGTACTTTTTCCCGAGCCCGACACGCCCGTCACCACCGTGAGCAGCCCGACCGGAAACCGCGCGTCCACCCCCTTCAGGTTGTGGTGCCGCGCCTCGCGCACGGTCAGAAAAAGCCCGTCGCCTGTCTTCGCTTTGGCGTCGCGGGTCACCCGTTGCTTGCGCGCCAGATAGGGCCCGGTGCGGGTCTGGCGCGCGGGCGCGACGATCAGTTCGGCCGGCGTGCCCTGAAACAGGATACGCCCGCCTTCGGTGCCGGCCTCGGGTCCGAGTTCGATAATCTCGTCCGCGATGCGCATCGTGTCCTCGTCGTGCTCGACCACGATCACGGTGTTTCCCCGGTCGCGCAGCTCGGTCAGGGTGGCGAGCAGTTTTTCGTTATCCGCCGGGTGCAGGCCGATACTGGGTTCATCAAGCACGTAGATCACACCCATCAGCCCCATGCCGAGCTGGGTGGCCAGGCGCACGCGCTGGGCTTCGCCGCCGGAGAGGGTATCGTAATCGCGGTCGAGCGTCAGATAACCGAGCCCGGTCTCCAGCAGAAAGCGCAGGCGCTGCTCGATCCCGGTCGCGATCTCGCGCACCGCCTCGTGGGTCGCAGGCGCGGCAAGCAACTCCGCCGCGAACCCATGCGCGGCAGCCACATCCAGCGCGAAAAACTCCGCGATGCCCCGCCCAGTAACCGTCACCGCCGAGCTGCGCACATTGAGCCGTCCGCCTTTGCAGGTGGGGCAGCCGCCACTGACCATGAAGGTGCTCAGACGGGCGCGAAACCCGTCGCTGTCCGTCTCGCGAAAACTCTCCTCCAAGTCGGCGATCACCCCGGCAAACGGCTGGGCCCGGGCCTCGCGCATGCGTTTCAGTTTAAAAGCAAACTGACGCTCGCCCGCGCCATAAAGAATGGCATGGCGGATCGCCTCGGGCAGCTCCGCCCACGGCGTCTCCGGATCATAGGGCAACTGCTCGGCGAGCTGCTTGAGCAGGGCGTTGTGTTTGATGATCAGGTTTTTCCCGCCGATGCGCCACGGCTTGAGAGCCCCGCCCCGGATCGACTTGGTCGGATCGGGCACCAGCAGTTCCGGCACGAAGCGCAGTTTCCGCCCCAAGCCCTCGCAATCCGGGCACGCGCCCTCGCGGTGGTTGAAGGAAAAATGCCGGGGCGTGAGTTTCTCGAACACGTCGCCGCACACCTCGCAAGCCAGCGATTGGGAAAGCGACACCTCGCGCCAGACGTCGGCAGGCGCGCCGGCCTTTTGCGCCAGCACCAGCACGCGGTCCTTGCCCTCGCGAAACGCCAGTTCGAGCGAATCCGCCAGGCGTGAACGCTGCTCGACCACCGCCACCAGACGGTCCACCACCACTTCGACCGCGAGCTCGCGCGTGCCCTGACCGGCGGGCACAAGGTGCGGGTCGTCGAGGTTCTTGATCGCGCCGTCCAGCCGCACGCGTTGAAAGCCGCGCTGCCGAAGGCGGGGCAGCTCGTCGCGCAGCACGCTGGGCCGGGCAGTGAGCGCGGGCGCGAGCAGCATGATGCGCTCCCCGGCGCAGGCGGTCAGCACGTGTTGCACGTTGTCATCAAGCGAGCGTTGCACCACGCGGCCGCCGTCCTTCGGACACCGCTGCTCGCCGTGCAAGGCCCAGAGCAGGCGCGCGTAGTCGGCGATTTCGGTAACGGTCGCGATGGTCGAGCGCGGCGAGCCGTTGCCGGTGCGTTGCTCGATAGCCAGCACCGGGGACAGGCCGTGGATGAAGTCCACGTCGGGCCGCTTGAGTTGCTCCAGGACCTGCCGCGCCTGGGTCGAGAGCGACTCCATGTATTTCCGGTAGCCCTCGGCGTAGAGGGTATCGAAGGCCAGCGAGGATTTGCCCGAACCGGAGGGGCCGGTGATCACGATCAACTTCCCGCGCGGCAGTTTAACCTCCAGGTTCTTGAGGTTATGCTCACGGGCGCCTTTGATGTGGATGTGCGTGGCGGGCTGCATGGAAGAGCCCACAGCCTACGCATCCCCGGCGACGCGCAAACACTCTCTCCGCAAAGCGAAGTAAAAACTTTCCTCGCCCCCCGCGCCTGGGCCGGGTTTTTTCAAGGCCTCATGGCCGACGCTCCCGACACCGACACCGCCTCGCCCCTGCTCTCGCCCACCCAACGCCGCATCGCCGGTTTTGCACTCGGACTTTTCGCCACCATCGCCGCCGGCGCACTGATGGTCGGCCTGGCGCTGCTCGGCGTTTTCCTGCTCGGCGTTTTCTCGGGCGTGCTTTGGCCGCTGGTCACGGCGGGCATCATGGCCCTCGTGCTCATGCCGCTGGTGCACCTGCTGGAAAGCCGCCTGAGGGTTGGCCGCGTTTCCGCCGTGGTCACCATTTATGGCGCCTTCCTGCTCGCCGCCACCGGTCTGTTCGTGACCGTGGTGCCGCCCGCCGTTTCTCAGTTGCTCGATTTCATCACTTTCCTGCCCGCGCTTTGGGAACGCGCGCTAAGCTACGGACGCGACCACTATCCGCAATGGGTCGAGACGGCCCAGCGCTACCTCGAAAACCCCGACATCAAGGCGGCGGTGAAGAACCTTGTTAACGAAGCACGGGGTCTCGCGACCCACGCCGTGCCGTCGCTTAAAGCCGCCGGCTCGGGTGTGCTGAGCCTGTTCGGCTTTTTTACCAGCCTGGCCATCATCCCCATTTATCTTTTTTTCTTCCTGCTCTCCAGTGGCGATCCGACCAAAAACCTCGGCGATCAACTCAATTTCCTCAAACCCGGCCTGCGGGACGACCTGGTGTTTTTGGTCCGCGAATTCATCGCCATCGTAATCTCGTTTTTTCGCGGCCAACTCATCATCGGCCTGCTCATGGGCGTGCTGCTCGCGCTGGGCTTTACCCTCATCGGCCTTAAATTCGGCCTCTTCATCGGCCTGATGCTGGGCATCCTCAACATCGTGCCCTACCTCGGCACGATCATCGGCCTGAGCATCGCGCTGCCGCTCGCGTTTCTCCAACCGGCCGGCGGCGTTCAACTCGTCGGGTTGGTGCTGCTGGTCTTCATCATCGTGCAAAACATAGAGGGCTGGTATCTCACCCCCAAGATCATGGGCCAGCGCACCGGTCTGCACCCGGTCACGATCATCGTGGCGATTTTCTTCTGGGGCACCGCGCTGGGCGGCATCCTGGGCATGATTCTGGCCATTCCGCTCACGGCGTTTTTTGTGACCGCCTGGCGCTTGGTGAAACGCAAATACCTGAGCGTGTTATCCGGCCACATGCCGGACTCGGTCGGCTAGGCGCGGCCAGGCGATGCCGACGTGTCCTGGGAAATACAACTTCGTCACGGTCTTTATCTGCCGCAGATCGACTGGTGGCTCGACGCCCGCCAGAAGGTCGCGCGCTCCTTTGTCTCCCACGCCCACTTCGACCACATGGCCGCGCACCGCGAGGTGCTGCTCTCGCCCGGCACCGCCGCCTTGATGCGCGCGCGCCTGCCGGATCGTTCGGGCAAACGCATCGAACACCTCCGCGAGTTCGGCGTCACCGCGCCGCTCTCCGCCGAATACCCCGGGGTCACGGTCTCGCTGCATCCCGCCGGCCACATCCACGGCTCCGCCATGATCCGCCTGGAACATCCTGGGCACGGCAGCCTGCTTTACACCGGTGATTTTAAACTCCGTCCCGGCCGCTCCGCCGAGCTTTGCCAAGCACCCCGGGCCGATTTGGTAATCATGGAGACCACCTACGGTCGGCCACGCTACACCTTGCCGCCCACCGAGGAAGTCTTGGCGCAGATCATCGCGTTCTGCCGCGCCACACTCGCGGCGGACGCCATCCCCGTGCTTTACGGCTACAGTCTGGGCAAAAGCCAGGAAGTGCTCCACTCGCTCGCCGGAGCCGAGCTGCCGGTGATGTTGCACCCGCAGTCCCTGAAACTCACCCGGGTTTACGAGCAACTGGGCATCGTTTTCCCGCCTTACTCGGCTTTCGACTCCGCGACCTGCGCCGGCCACGTGGTGGTTTGTTCACCCCAGGCCGCCACCTCGAAATTCCTGGACCTGATGCCCCGCCGCCGCACCGCCGCGCTCACCGGCTGGGCGCTCGATCCGGGCGCGCGTTTTCGTTACCAGTGCGATGCGGTTTTCGCGCTCTCCGACCACGCCGACTACCCAGATCTGCTGCGTTTCGTCGAGCTCACCCAGCCCAAACGGGTGCTCACCCTGCACGGCTTCGCCGCCGATTTCGCCCGCGACCTGCGCGCCCGGGGCGTCGAGGCTTGGGCCTTGGGACAGGACAACCAGCTCGAATTTACCCTAGCTTAAAAGCTCACGCGCCAAACGCCCGCACCATCGAGCTGAGCCGGTTCAACTCCTCGCGTGTTTCCATCGTGCAGTTTTCCGGGGCCTTGGCCGGCAGTCCCGCCTCGCGCAAAACCGGCTCGTCCTGCGACCAAAACTGCTTCTCGCCGGTCAGGCCCTTGCCCAGCTGATCCGCCACTCCGCTCGCCACATGCAACAGCGCCGCCCAGCGACTGGGCCGCGCCGCGCCCACCGGCTGCACATGTTGTTTCACCGCCAGGCAAAGCGGCGAGGCGAAGCCCCACTCGGCCAGCAAAAACGCCGAGGTCTCCGCGTTGGTCAGGCCGAAATGCGTACGCTCCCAGGTCAACACCGCCGCCGCCGGAGCCGTTTCCGGCGGCATCGGTGCGATCACCGCGCCCACCGTCATCGCCATCCGCTGCAAGGCCACCCGGCCCACCGGACGCAACAAACCCAGCGTGTAGGCCTGCCGGTCATCCTCGCCCCCGGTGCGCGCGAGCTGGGCCATGGCCAGAGCCGTCGCCAACGAGTTTTGCCACAAGGCATCCCCCTGCTGACGGTAAAGCGGCAACGACGACGAAAACAGCTGCCCCGTCACCGTCATGCCCACGATTCGGTTCACCTCGCGCAGACCCACCCGGTTGATCGCATCGTGCACCGACTCCACCGGCTCTCCCCGCCGATACACCGCGCTGTTGCTCAAGCGCACCACGCTCGAAGCCAGGCCGGCATCCATGCGCACCAGATCCACGATCTCGTTTAGATTCGGACTCGGTTTTTGCAGCATCGTCTGCAAACACGCGAAGATCCGGGCCGACGAGGGCATCGTCTTGGCCACCTGTTTGATTGTTTCCGGAGTCACAAAACTCAGCGCCATAAATAAATTACCCGCAGCTATCGGCTCTTTGGGGCGATAAATGAACCGATTCGGCATAAATTTAACGCGTTTACCCCGACACAAACCCGCGCTTTCGCAAAAACAGGGCAAACAGACCCTTGCCGGCCGGTTAATTCAGCAGCGAACAAGCAGAAACCGTTTTTTTGCGCTCAACCCGCGAGCAAATGCGCCGATTAGCGGGAACACACATTACCCCGCGAGACGTTCCTGCCCTTTACCGCGCCTTTAGCCCCTTTAACCCCGCTATGTCCGCCCCCACGCAACTCCTCACCTTCCAAACTCAAGGCCGCTGGTACGCCTGCGACCTTCTCTGGGTCCGGGAAATCCTTCGACAACCCGCCCTCACCCCCGTGGACCGCGCCCCGCCCGTCGTGCGCGGACTCATCCACCTGCGCGGCCAGATTCTCACCGCCCTCGACCTCGACCATCGCCTGGGCCTTCACCCCAAAACCGACACCGGTAGCACCCGCTGCATCGTTTTTAAAACCGCTTCCGAACTCGCCCGTCTCGCCCATCCCCCCGCAGAAGCCGAACTCGCCTCCCAAGACCTGCTCGGCCTCATCGTTGATGCCGTCGGCGACATCCTGCCCCGACCCGAGACCGTGCTCGCCCCCCCGCCCGAGACGCTCTCCGGCCTGGACCACAACTGCATCGCCGGCGTCGTTCCCCGCCCCGAAGGCCTGGTCACGCTCCTCCACATCGGCTCCGTGCTTTCCGCCCCCGCCGCCACCAACGCCTAACCCCCCCTCTCTCATGCAAATTGAACTCAACGACTACGCCCTCCGCGTCACTTTCCCCGGCGACCTCCTCTCCACCAACGTCACCGCCTTGCGCACCGAGCTCCTCGCCCACCTCGATAAGGAAGCCGCCGCCACCACCGTCATAGCCGACCTCAGCAACGCCAAGGTCGTCGATTCCCAAGGCCTCAACCTCCTCATCGCCCTCCTGCGCGAGACCGAACGCCGCAAACTCAAATTCCGCGTGGAAAACCCCCACCCCGAGATCCGCCGAATGTTCACCCTCCTCAATCTCAACACCCGCTTCGCCCTCGTCCCCGCCGCCTAAACATGAGCACCGAAGAAAACGAGATGCTCGGCCTTTTTGTCCAAGAGGCGAGCGAGCACCTCGAAACCCTCGAAACCGACCTCGTTGCCCTGGAATCCCGCCCCAGCGACGCCGAACTCCTCAACCGCCTCTTCCGCGCCATCCATAGCGTCAAAGGCACCGCCGGCTTCTTTGGCCTCACCGCCATCACCGACCTCGCCCACGTCATGGAGAGCGTCATGGCCCTCCTGCGCGACGGACGCATGCACGCCACCCCCGACCTGATCAACCTCTTCCTCTCCGGCACCGACAAGCTCAAGGCCATGGTCGCCGCCCCCGAGCAATCCACCTCGATCGACACCTCCGCCGAACGCACCGCCCTCCACGCCCTCCTCACCACCGAACCCCCCGCCCGTCCGGCGAAAAACGACGCCCCCACCCTCCCGCTCTACTTAAGCGCCTTCCGCATCGACCCCGAGCTCGTGCGCGACGCCGTCCGCCACGGCCACAACATCTACGTCATCCAGGTCCGCCTCCACGCCGACATCGAGGCCCACGGCCAGACCATCCTCGATTACCTCCGCGAGGTCGAATCCCTCGGCACTCTCATCGACACCGCCACCGACCTCAGCGAGGTCTCCGGCCTCTCCGACGAACTGAGCGCCGAGCTCATCTGCTCCGTACTCTTTACCACCGCCATGGAACCCGACCTCCTCCTGGCCGCCTTTAACCTGCCTGAGAGCCAGCTCATCCAGACCCCGGAAAAAGTCTTTCACGACTGGCTCCTCACCCAGCCCGTCCTCGCCCCCGCCCCTTCGGTCGCCACCCCGCCGCCCGCCCTGTCCCACCCGCCCGCGCCCGCCGCCTCCACCGCGCTCACCCCGCCCCCTCCCGCCACGCTCGCGCCTCCTCCCGCCCCCGCCCATCCCCCGGCCCACCCGCCCGAACCCGCACCTTCCGGCACCGCCCAGGCCATCCCCACCGCCCCCCGCGCCAAGACCGAGGAAACCGTCCGCATCTCCGTCTCCCTGCTCGACGCCCTGATGAATCTCGCCGGCGAGATGGTCCTCGGCCGCAACCAACTCCTCCGCATCGCCGCCTCCAGCCGCGACTCCGCCGCCCACCCCGGCCAGGAAGGCCTCGCCGGCATCGTCCAGGGCATCAGCGGCATCACCTCCGACCTCCAGCGCACCATCATGCGCGCCCGCCTCCAACCCGTCGGCGGCCTCTTCGGAAAATTCAACCGCATCATCCGCGACCTCGGCCAGAAACTCGGCAAAGACATCCACCTCGAAACCGTCGGCGACGACGTCGAGCTCGACCGCGCCCTCATCGAGGGCCTCTCCGATCCCCTCACCCACCTTATCCGCAACTCCGCCGACCACGGCATCGAGCCCGGCGAAGAACGTAAGCGCGCCGGCAAATCCCCTACCGGCCACGTGCGTATCTCCGCCGCCCACCTCGCCGGCCGCGTCCAGATCGAGGTCCGCGACGACGGCCACGGCCTCAACCCCGCCAAACTCAAGGCCAAGGCCATCGAAAAAGGCCTCATCACCCCCGAGCAATCCGCCCGCCTGAGCGACCCTGAGGCCTGGCAACTCATCTTCGCACCCGGCTTCTCCACCGCCGCCGTCGTCAGCGACGTCTCCGGTCGCGGCGTCGGCATGGACGTCGTCAAAACCAACATCGAACGCCTCGGCGGCCGCGTCGAAATCAGCTCGGTCCTCGGCCAGGGCACCGCCATCATCATCCGCCTGCCCCTCACCCTCGCCATCATCCCCGCCCTCATCGTCGGCTGCGGCACCCGCCGCTTCGCCGTCCCCCAGCTCAACCTCGACGAAATCGTGCGCCCCGGCCCGGACCGACCGCTCGAAAACTTCGGCGGCTCCCGCATCATCCGCCTGCGCGAAGAACTCCTGCCCGTCCTCAACCTCTCCACCCTTCTGGGTCTCCCCGACCACGCCACCGCCGACAACCCCGGCTACGTGCTCATGCTCAAACTCGACGACCGCCGCTTCGGCCTCCAGGTCGAGGAAATCAACGACACCGAGGAAATCGTGGTGAAACCCCTCGGCCGCCACCTCCAAAACACCTCCTTCTACTCGGGGGCCACCCTGCTCGGCCAGGGCGAGATCGCCCTCATCCTCGACCTCGCCGGCCTCGCCCACGGCCGCCTGCCCGCCGAGACCCACGCCCGCCAGCTCACCCAGGAAGCCACCGCCGCCGACACCGAACGCGTGCTCCTCTTCCGCGACGGCACCCCCGAGACCTTCGCCCTCCACATCGCCAACATCGGCCGCATCGAACGCATCGCCAGCTCCCGCATCGAGCGCATCGGCGGCCACGATTACCTCCGCCAGAAAAACGGCCCCACCCTGCGTCTCCTGCGCATTCAGGACCAACTCCCCGTCACCCCGGCCGGCCCCCTTCCCGAGGAGATCCACATCATCGTCCCCCGCCTCGTCCACCACCCCATCGCCCTCGTGGTCGAGACCATCCTCGACGCCACCGATCTGCCCACCGCCGCCCTGGATCGCACTTCCCTGGCCGCTCCCGGCATCCTCGGCACCGCCTCGCTCCAGCAACGCCTCACCATCCTCCTCGACCTCTACGGCCTCGTCCGCCTCGTCGGCCTCGACGCCTCACCCACCCTCGCCGCCACCAGCCTCTCTTCCCTCCGTATCCTTGTTGCCGAAGACACCGCCTTTTTCCGCGAAGCCGTGAGGCGCGGCCTGGGCGACCTCGTAGGCACCCTCGATATCGTGAACGACGGCGAAGAAGCCTGGCAGCGCCTGCAAACCACCTCCTACGACGTGCTCATCACCGACCTCGAAATGCCCCGCCTCAACGGCTTCGAACTCACCATACGTATCCGGGCTGACGCCCGCCTTAAAACCCTGCCTGTCATCTCTCTCTCCGCCCGTGACAACGAAGAATTCCATACCCGCGCCACCCAGGCCGGCATCACCCACTATGAAACCAAGCTCGACCGCGAACGCCTCTGCAAGGCCCTCACCCGAGTCCTCAGCCTGGCCGTATGAAAATTGTGGGGCGGGGTCTCCGCACCCCGCCGCTCTGCCAGCTTACTAACTCCACCAACTTATCCGCTTACCAGCTCCACTAGCTTCCAAATCCCCCATGAAACTCAAACTCACCGGTAAACTCGTCTTAGCGTTTCTCGCCCTCGGCCTTATTCCCCTGAGCGTCGTTGCCTTCATCAGCATTCGCAGCGCCAACGCCATCGCCGAAGGCTCCGCAGACCAGCTGCATCAAGCCTCGCTTTCCACCATGGACACCATCGAGCGCAATCTCTTCGAGCGCTACGGCGACGTCCAAGCTTTCGCCTCCAACGGCGTGCTCCGTATCCACGAACTCGGCTCCCCCGAATCCAATGCCGTCGTTACAGACTCCATCAACACCTATGTCCGTCTCTACGGCCTCTATCCCCTTAGCCTGATCACCGACGCCACCGGCAAGGTCGTCGCCGTAAATACGAAAGACGCCACTGGCAAAGCCCTCGATACCAGTTTTCTCATAGGCAAGGACTACTCCAAAGCATCCTGGTTCCGCGATGCCCGCGACGGCAAATTCCTCAAGAGCAACCTGCTCGACGGCACCGTTGTCGAAGACGTCGCCCGCGACCCCGACACCGCCCGTGTCTTTGGTAACGATGCGCTTTACGTCAGCTACTCCGCTCCGATCTTCAACGCCACCGGCGAGTTCATCGGAGTGTGGCGTAATCTCGCCGATTTCAGCTTGGTCGAAACCATGATCAAGGAACGCTACACCAGCCTGAAAGCCGCCGGTCTCCCCTCCTCAGAACTCGCCCTCATCGACAGCAAAGGCGTCCTTCTCGCCGAATACGACCCCACCACCGCCGGCTCCTCCGACTTCCACCGCGATCCCGCCACTATATTGAAAATCAACCTCGCCGAGCTCGGCGTGGAATCCGCCCTTCGCGGCACCCGCGGTGAAAACGGCGAAGGCGTCGAACTTCACAAACGCAAAAACGTCCAGCTCGCCTACGGCTTCGCCCGCTCCGCCGGTGCCCTCGGCTACCCCGGACTCGGCTGGAGCCTCATCATACGCGTCCCCGAAACCGAACTTCTCTCCGCCCCCCGCGCCGCCATCCGCAACACCTGGTCTACCGTTGGTATCGCCACCGCCCTGCTCATCGTTTGCTCGCTCCTGATCGCCCGCTCCATCACCCGCCCCATCGCCCGCTGCGTCGCCGCCGTCGAACGCCTCGCCCAAGGCGACCTCACCGCCCAAGTAGGCCTAAAACGCGACGACGAAATCGGCACCCTCGCCACCTCCGTCGATACCTGCATCGGCAACCTCCGCACCCTCGTCGGCGCACTCAAACAATCCGCCTCCGACCTGCTCGGTTCCGCCCAGATCCTCACCGATACCGCCCACTCCCAGGCCGCCGCCGCCGAGGAAACCACCGTGCAGGCCAACACCGTCGCCTCCGCCGGTGAAGAGCTCTCCATCAACTCCAAGGTCATGTCCGAATCCGCCGGCCAGATCACCCAATCCACCTCCACCGTCGCCGCCGCCATGGAGGAAATGTCCTCCTCCATCCAAGAGGTCGCCCGCAACTGCGCCCAGGAATCCGAGATCGCCCGCAAGGCCGATACCCAGGCCCGCGCAACCCGCGAACTCATGGCCAAACTCGACGACTCCGCCCGCCAGATCGGCAAGGTTGTGGAGTTGATCAACCGCATCGCCGAACAGACCAACCTGCTCGCCCTCAACGCCACCATCGAGGCCGCCTCCGCCGGCGAGGCCGGCCGCGGCTTCGCCGTAGTCGCCAACGAGGTCAAGGAACTCGCCCGCCAGTCCGCCGCCGCCACCGAGGACATCCGCAAACAAGTCACCCTCATCCAGGACGGCGCCGGCTCCTCCATGCGTTCCCTCGACGAAGTGGCCAAGATCATCGAGCAGGTCTCCCACATCTCCTCCTCCATCGCCGCCGCCGTCGAAGAGCAATCCGCCACTACTTCCGAGATTGTCGGCACCATACACAACGTCTCCACCGCCACCGGCACGCTCTCCAAGAACGTCCAGCAAACCTCCGAGGGTGCCGCCGAGGTCGCCCGCAACATCTCCGGCGTCTCCGAAGCCGCCGCCGAGGGAGCCAAGGGAGCCACTCGTATCAGCGCCTCCGCCACCGAGCTCAACGCCCTCTCGACCACCCTCGGCCAGCTCGTCGCCAAGTTCAAAGTGTAGGAATTCAGATAACGCGGGGGAGCCCCCTCCCCCGCCCCTCTCACAGCACTGCCCGCCACGGCCCCGTAGGGTCGTAGCTCGCCTGCGACCGCTCCGTTTCCCCCCTAAAGAAAATACCCGCGCTGCTTCTCCGAAATCGGCAGCCCCACCCGCTCCATCACCTTCATGAGTTCCTCCCAGGCCGGACGCTTGGTGCGATTGGTGCCGCTGCGCAGCAAGTAACTCGGTTTGCACGTCACCATCAGCGCCGCGCCCGCATACTCCGTCCACTGCCCGCGCACCTCCGCCAGGGTTTTTATTTTCTCCGCCTTCAATCCCTGCGCCGCCTCCTGCCCAAGCGCCACCACCACCTGCGGCTGCACGATGTCCACCAAGGCCCGGAAAAACACCTCCCCGTAAACCAACTCAGCCGACGACGGCGGACGATCGCCGAGCGCCGCCCCGCCCTCCGCCGCCAGGGCCTGCGGCCGCCACGGGAGCAGAGTCGTAACAAAAACCGCCTCGGGCTTCAGCCCCATCGCGCCGATCATTTTGGCCAGCAACTCCCCGCTCGCCCCCGCCAACGGCGAGCCCGCCCGCGCCTCCTCTTCGCTCGGCGCATCCGCCACAAAAACGATTTTGGCATCCAGCGAACCCACGCCAAAAATCGGCTTAACCCCCGGCCCAAGCTGCGCCGCGCAGCCCGCATCCGCCGCGATAAAAGCCCGCAAGGTCGCCCACCTTGCCGCCTTGTCGCCCTCGGGCAGAACTACCGCGGGCGGCGCAGGCAACTCGCGCCCCCCGACCTTCGCCGCCACCAGACCGCGCAACGGCGCAGCACCCGCCGCCGGAACCACCGGAACCGCCGCCGCCACTGCGCTCGCCGCCCGCTCCGCCCGCAAAGGATTTACCGGCACCGGTGCCAACACCTCCGCCGCCGCCACCACAGGCGCGGCCCGCTCGCCCCGCTGCGCCTTCACCATCGCCCTAAGCCCGGCCATCGTTTCGTCGGATACGGCCACGGTGCTCTCCCCATCGGCTTTCAACCGCTGGAGCTCATCGGCAATGGCCTGCAAAACCGCGCGCATAAAATCAACGTAAAGCCGCGCTCAGCCCGCACGCCCGAGCGTGAGTTTTTCCACGTATTTGCCCAGCAGATCAAACTCCAGATTCACCGGATCGCCCACCCGTTTCTCGCACAAGTTCGTCGCGGTCACGGTATGCGGAATCAACCACACCGCGAAGGCGTCGCCCTCGACCTCGGCCACCGTCAGCGAGATCCCGTCGATCGCGATGCTGCCCTTGTGAATGAGATATTTCCCCTGCCCCGCCGCCGCCTTCACCCGCAGGTAACGATCCGCGCCCCGCGCCTCGAATACCTCGACTGTTCCAAGGCCGTCCACATGCCCGGTCACGAAATGTCCGCCCATTTTCCCGCCGAAGCGCAAACTGCGCTCCAGATTCACCGCCGAGCCCGCTGCGATGGACTGAATGCTGGTCAGCCGCCGCGTCTCCTCCAACAGGTCGAACTCGATCCCGGTCGCGTCAAATTTCACCACCGTGAGGCAGCACCCATTCACCGCGATGCTATCGCCCGTCGCGATGTCGGTCAGCGCCGCATTAGCCGCGACGCGCAACTTCCACGCGTCGCCCCCGCGCTCGAAGCGCTCCACTCGTCCCGTCTCCTCGATAATGCCGGTAAACATGTCGGTTAAAAACCGCCACCGTGCGCCGCCCCCTGCGAGCCCGCAAGCCTCGCTTCGTTTCCGTCGGTCCGGGGAGCGCACCCGTCCCGGGTGTCGGCTTCGGCGTCCCGCCGAAGCCTGCCTCGTTACAGCAGAACGATCTTACCAGACGTAGGTCGCACCCGTGCTCCAGGTCAGGCCCGAGGAAGGCACCAACGGCACTTCCTGAAACGCCGTATCCCACACGTTTTCGACCTGGGCATTGAGCGTCAGCCCTTTCACGCCAGGCACCTGATAAAACAGGCCCGCTGCGCTCAGGACATTGTCCGCCCCTTCGCGACGCAGCGCGTTATCCGCCTGACGACGAAACTCGTTGTCCACGCGCAATTCAAAACCCGCGCCCAGCCGGCCCACCCCGCCCACCGTAAGGCGATGCTCGGCGTAATTCAGCGCGTAGAAGCTGCCGTTGCGCGGAGCTTGGTAGTTATCCGCCTTGTGCAGATAGGTGTAGCCCGCAAGCAGATCGAAACGAGCCTGCGAATAACGCACGAATGCCTCGAAACCGAGGGTGTCCAATCCCACCGCCGCCGCCGTGCGGCTGGTTCCCAGCGCACCGGTCGGATCGAAGATGTAATCGTTCAGGTTGTCGTCCTGCCGGTAGAAAACCGCCGACTGAACCGTCCAGGCCGCCGCCGCCAACTCTGCGCCCAGTTCCAGATTTTGCGACGTGGCGCGGGGCAGGTTCGGGTTGCCGCCAAAAAGCCCGCCCGCCGCGCTGTTCAACGCCGTGTAGCTCGGGAGCTGGGTGCTTTCGTCGTAGCTCAAATAGAGCCGGCGCAGCCCCGCTTTTTCCTGACGCAGTTCGACCGAGGCAATGGGCGAAAGCTCCGAGCTGTCCCGGTTGCTGTCATCATACCGCGTGCCCGCGCTCATCACCAGATCGCGGGTATCGCTCAAGGCCACCGTCTGCTCCGCCGCCAAGGAACCGTAAACCTGCGTGCGGCTCATGAAGTGACCCTTGTTCAGGCTGTTGGAATCGAGGTCGTCCGAAATCAGGCCCGAGGCATACTTCACCGCCGTGCCCGGCACGATGGTCTGACGCCCGTCAAACGCCGCCCCTCGCACCAGCGTTTGGTGGTAGGAATTCGCGCCCAGCAGCGGGATGGAATAGTGGTCCCGATGCCCGCGGTAATACGCGCCGCCCTGCACGAAATCGCCATCCGCCCCGAGCTCGGTGCGGTTGTTTACCACGAATAACTTGGTTTGCAGCTCCTCGCGTTCGTAGCGCAAGGCCGTGGTCGGGCGCGCGGCGTAGAGATTGGGCCAGCCAAAATCCTTGTCCTGATAACCGGCGGCGATGTCCGTCTGACTCACCGCATTGGCCACCTGCACGCGACCGCTGACGCGCTGAAAATCAAAACCGCTGTCGCGGGCCACGCCATTCGTGTCCTTCCACTTGCGGGTGCCATCGCCCCGGGCGCTGGCGACCGAGGCATCGGCCCCGACGCTGAAACCGCCGATTTTCTCCTTGGCCAGAAAGCCGGTATAAATCTCCCCGCGCGCCAGATCGTCGCCCCCCATGCCCACACTCACCGCCCCGCCGGTGTGAATCGGACGCCAGGCATAGACCACCCCGCCCGCCGTGGAATTAAATCCGGTGGCGGCATGCTCGCCGCCCACCCGAACCTCGGGCGCGCCCAGCATGTAGGACGAAATCGGCAGCTCCGCCGAGTAATGCCCGGTCTGGGGGTCGTAAATCGGCAAGGCCCCGACCGTGAAACCCGTATTCTCAAACGTGCCGCCGCGGATCGAAACATCGGCCTGCCCCTCGGCAAAACTGCGCGCCTGCACATCGACCTGCGGCTCGTAAACCAGAGCCGAAATCGGTGCGGCAAAGGTGCTGACCGGCTCCTGCAAAGCCACCCGGTTGGAGAAAACCGTGTAGGTCTCCAATTGCACCGGTGCGGCCTCCGTCTGAGCCCCGGCGCGTGCCGTAGCCAACGCGCCCAAAGCAATCCAAGTAACCGTTAAAATCGAAGCGGGATTAAGTTTCACGCGCGCACCAAGCCTGGCTTGTTAATCGAAATCAATACTCAAGTTAACGAGTGCCGATTTTCGCGCATCATACCAATTCCCCCATGGTTTAAGACTTATGAAACGATAATGGGTACCAGCAACCGGTCGCTGACCGGTGCGGTTTAGAGGGCGGAACCGGCCACCGACCGTTGCTACATTGTGACATAGTCTAAATTCATCAGGACATGGTATCATTAGGTATGTTGCCCAGGCCGCCCGGAAACGAAAAACCCCGCCGGTGAGGGCGGGGGAAGAAACAACGCGTTGCTGCGGAAGACTTATTCTTCGCCGTCGTTGCCGATCGCCTCGACCGGGCAGCCTTCGAGGGCCTCGGTGCAAAGCGCGATGTCCTCTTCGGTGGTCGGCTGTTTGTGTACGAAGGAATAACCACCCTCGTCATGACGAGAGAAGAAATTCGGGGCAGTTTCGCGACACAGGTCGCAGTCGATGCATTGCTGATCGACGAAAAACTTACCGGCTACGTTCTGTTCCCACTTGTCGGATTTGTTGGCCATGTTCGCGCATAAAAGAAACCCGATGAGCCCTCTGTCAAGCGGCCTGGGGTGTGTTTGGTAAATAAACGCGTCAGGCGCCGCTGGAGAAACTTGCCCGGCCAAGGCGACCGAGGCGGAGGTGGCCCAGCGGTCCATGCCGCCGAGGGCAACGCCGGCCCGGCGGGTTTCTCCGGTGGGTATGCACGCGTGATGGGTTTGTTTACCAAACACACCCTGGTGGAGCGACGCGACGGATTGAGCTCAAAACAACGCACCGCAGCCCTTGAGTTTACCGCTTCGTTTCATACGCTGCGCGCGTAATGCTTTCAGACCGCTCCTACATGCGCGCCGACCCCAACCGCAGCTCCGCCTCTGTGCTGGTCTGGTTATTGGGTGGCATCATCGGTGTTTTTGTCGTCCAAAACGTTTTCACCATCTGGTTCGGCTCCAATCTGCCTTTGTCTTGGGGCGGACTCTCCAGCACTGGAATCCGCGCGGGCAAAATCTGGACCCTGCTCACCTACGCGTTGTTACACGGCGGCATCGGGCATCTGTTAATCAACTGCCTCGGTGTGTTTTTCATCGGGCGTGAATTGCAAAACGCGCTTTCTCCCGTGCGCTTCCTTCAGCTCGTCCTGATCGGCACCCTCGGAGCCTCGCTCTTCTGGCTCGGGGTTAATTTCCAACGTCCCGGCAACGTCATTGGCGCTTCCGGCTTGGTCATGGCCCTGCTCACCGTCTTCGCCTGCCTCTATCCGCGCCGCCAGATGACGATGCTGCTGTTCTTCGTGATTCCCGTGACCATTCAACCGGTCTGGCTGGTGACGATTCTTGGCAGCATCGACCTGCTGGGCTTCCTTTTCTACGAACTGCCGAGCAACCGCAGTCTCTACGACGTCGCGCACTCGGCCCACCTTGGCGGTTTGGCTTCCGGCTGGCTTTTCTACCAATTCGCGATCCAGAACGCCTCCGGCAAAGGCCGCGCCGCGATCGAGCCTCCGGCCTGGTTACGCCGCAAACCAGCCAAGTCCACCGTGGCCTACCGCGTTAATGTGGAATCCTCCCCCGGCGCGCCTTCCTCCAGCCGCCCCCTTGATCGCGACGCCTTGCGGGCCGAGGTGGATCGCATCCTCGACAAGATCAACCTGAACGGGTTCGCCTCTCTCACCGCCGAGGAGAAACGCGTGCTCGACGACGCCCGCCATCACCTCAACCCGCGCTGAATACGACCCGTTACGCATTTGATCAATTCCGAGTAAATTCCGCGTAACTTTCCCCCACCCTCCCTTTCTCACTCTCATGCTGTTTCGCCGCCTCCCGTCGCTCCCGCTTCTCCTGCTCAGCCTGGTCTCCGCGCTGACCGTGCCCGCCGCCACCCCGGCGGCACCGACTCCGGTCCCCCCGGCCGCGCCCGCCCCGGCCGCCCGCTCACTCACCCCCAGCCCCGGCCTGTCCCTGGAGCTGCGCGGCCTCGTTCGCCTGCTGGAGGAATACCACTTCAACCGCGATAAAGTCACCCCCGCCAACTACTCCGAGGTCATCCCCAACACCTTCAAGGCGCTCGACGGCCAGAAGCTCTTTTTACTCGGCTCCGACCTCGCCGAAATCCAGACCCGCAACCGCACCGAAAGCCTTTACTGGAACCTCGCCACCCTCGGCAAACTGGACCCCGCCTTCGCCATCTACACCCGCTACGAACAGCGCGTGCGCGAGCGCGTCACCTGGATCAACGAGCGCCTCACCCGCGACTTCGATTTCGCCACCGACGCCACCTACCCGCTCGACCGCAGCAAACTCGACTGGCCGGCCAACCCCGCCGAGGCCGACGCCCTCTGGGAAAACCGCCTGCGCTTCGATCTCCTCCAGGAACTGCTCAACAAGAAGACCCTCGAGGAAGCCCGCACCAAGGTCGCCAAACGCTACGAACGCATCCTCAAAAACCTCGACGACTTCGACGCCAACGACGTCGCCGAGGTTTTCCTCACCTCCATCGCCGGTCTCTACGATCCGCACTCCACCTACTTCTCGCCCGACACTTACGACGATTTCAGCATCAACATGCGCCTCCAGCTCTTCGGCATCGGCGCGCTCCTCGGCCTCGAAGAAGACGTCTGCGTGCTCAAGGAGATCATCCCCGGCGGCCCCGCCGACCTCTCCCGCAGCCTCAAGCCCAACGACAAGATCCTCGCCGTCGCCCAAGAGAAGGGTGAATTCGTCGAGGTCGTAGGCATGAAACTCCGCCGCATCGTGCAGATGATCCGCGGCGAAAAAGGCACCAAGGTCCGCCTCCTCGTCCAGCCTGCCGACGCCGCCGACGCCGCCGTGCGCAAGGAACTCGTGCTCGTGCGCGACCTCATCAATCTCGACTCCGCCCGCGCCCACGGCGCGATCTTCCAACTCCCCGACGGCCGGGGCGGCACCCGCCCCTACGGCGTCATCACCCTGCCCACCTTCTACGGACGCGATAATCGCGACTCCAAAGACCAAAACTCAGCCACCGACGACATCGCCACCCTCATCACCCGACTCAAGGAGCAGGGCATCGACGGCCTGGTGCTCGACCTTCGGCGCAACGGCGGCGGCCTGCTCACCGAGGCGGTATCGCTCACCGGCCTCTTCATCCCTTCCGGCCCCGTCGTGCAGATCAAGAGCTCCGCCGGGGAAGTGAAAATCGACGAGGACAAAGACCCCGCCGTAGCCTACGACGGCCCCCTGGTCGTGCTTACCTCCCGCTTCAGCGCCTCCGCCTCCGAGATCGTGGCCGGCGCCCTGCAAAACTACGGCCGCGCCGTCGTCATCGGCGACACCTCCACCCACGGCAAGGGCACCGTGCAAACCGTGATCGAAATGGGCAGCATCCTGCCCCAGCTCACCCGTCGCGGCCAGACCGCCGGCGCATCCAAGGTCACCGTGCAGAAGTTTTACCTGCCCAACGGAGCATCCACCCAGCTCAAGGGCGTGATCCCCGACGTCGTCATTCCCTCGGTGGACGAGTTTCTCCCCATCGGTGAACAGGATCTGCCCCACGCCCTCGCCTGGGACGAAATCTCCACCAGTTTCTTCGATGCCAAACCGCTCCCGCCCGCCAGCATGAGCCTGCTCAAAACCCGCAGCGCCGAGCGCATCGCCTCCCTGCCGGAGTTTTCCCTGCTAAAAAAATCCATCGACCGCTTCAAGGAACGCCAGGAAGAGAAGACCGTCTCGCTCAACCTTGAAACCCGCCGCTCGCTAAAAACCGAGGACAAGGCTTTCCGCGACCAGGCCACCGCCGCCCGTAAAGCCCTCGAAGTCACCGAGGCCTACCCCTTCAAAGAATTCTTCGTGGCCCCGCCTCCCCCTCCCCGCATCAAAGCCGAAAAGCCCGCCGACGAGGAATCCGGCGAAGGCCTGGCCGACGACGAAGATGAAGGCGACCAACGCTACGCCAAAATGGACGTCTATCTGCGCGAAAGCCTGCGCGTCCTGGCCGACCTGCGCCAAGTCACCGCCCCGCCCACCGAGATCGCTCAGGCGGCGAAGTTAAGCGCACAGACACCCGGACCAGATTTTAACCACTGATGAACACTCATGGGCACGAATAAGCCCGTTTCCTGACTCCGGATTAGCGTAAATTAGCGTCCATTAGTGGTTAACTATCCGTGGCTTGATCATTGGCCGACTTCAGCGCCGGGCGAAAACGAACCGGTCGCGCCCGCTCAAATCCTTGCGCGACTCGACATCCCGCCAACCCGCCGCCGCCAACCCACAGAGCAACTCCGCGTGCTGGGCGATGCCGGTTTCCAGCGCCAGCAGGCCGCCCGGAGCCAGGCGTTTCGCCGCGCCCGCGATAATTGTTTTCAAGTCCGCCAGCCCGGCGTCTTCCGCGACCAAAGCCGCCCGCGGATCATGCAAACGCACCTCGGGCTCCGCCGCCGCCACTTCCTCGTCTGTCAGGTAAGGCGGATTGCTCACGATCACCTCAAACCGGGCCGCGTCCGGCAGCGCCGCGAACCAGTCGGACAACACAAACTCGACCCGCTCCGCCAGACCGGTCGCGAGCGCGTTCTCCCGCGCCAGAGCCAGCGCATCGGCGCTGGCGTCCACCGCCGTCACCCGCGCCTCGGGCCAGGCCTTCGCCAGCCCCAGGGCCAGCGCACCGGTCCCCGTGCCCAAATCCAGAATACGCCGCGCCGCCGCTTCGGGCGCGCCGCCCTTTAACCGCTCGGTGACCAACTCCAGCAACTCCTCCGTCTCCGGCCGGGGCACCAAAGCACGCCGGTCGCATTTTACAATCATTCCGCCCCACTCGACCGTCCCGAGAATATGCTGCAAAGGTTCGCGCTGGGCCCGGCGTTTCACCAAAGGGCGGATTTTATCCAGCTCGGCGTCGGTCAACAGGCGTTCAAACTGAAGATAGAGCTGCATGCGTTTCAGTCCCAGCGCATGACCGATCACATGCTCGGCATTGAGCCGCGCGGACTCCACGCCCTTCGAGGCGAAGAAGTCGGTCGTTTTGGCAATGATTTCGAGCAGCGATAACATGACTCCGCTACAATCGGTCCGACCGCCGCCCACGCCATCGAAAACTGCAAGCAACACGCGCTGGCGGCGTGGCTGCCCCAGCCCCTCTCCCTGGATAACGACAAAATGCAAAAAACCTTTTGTCCCCCAAAGACTATCCCACACACACCGGCCCCCCGGCAAAGTGTAACCAAATTGGTTACA
>JAPLTN010000105.1 GCA_026398135.1 Verrucomicrobiota bacterium | reverse complement strand
TAGGCGTACTCTGCGCTTCGCCTGACATGGGCGACGTGATCGGGGCCTTTTGGGCTGCTTGGGAAGTTTCCATCCCAAGCCTATGTCTGCTATCGCATATAAAGTACAGTAAAAGAATGCCTTAACGGCATTGGGTTTAGGGCCAGCCTTTGCCGATGGTGATGTAGGCGGCGTCGCGGTCGTATTCCAGGCGTTCACTGGCCTTGAAAATCGCCTTGGCGGGCAGAGGCTCGCCGGCACCGGCGGCGGCGTCACCGGAGTGTACGCTCCAGCCGTTGAACGACCAGCGACCCGGACTCAGCTCGGTCCAGAAACGCGGGTTGCGATGCTCGTTGATCATGAATTGCAGGGCCTGCGGAGTGATGCCGAGCCACTCGCAAAGCAGTCCGAGATAAGGCGGGGTGACCTGTTCGTGGGCGCGCACCAGGGCGAGGCCCTGCTCGCGGGTGAGGCGGCCGTGGCGGATCTCGCGGCAGGCGTGGTCGGTCACGCGCGAGTAGCCGTGTTTGTAGAGTTTCAGCAGGTCATGGAGGTCCATGTAGTTGAAGCAATCGACGAAGTCGTAGGTATCGAAGGTGCGGGCAAACGGGGCGCCGCGGTAGTCGTGTTTCTCGACCATGAGCTCGTGCTGGGCCTTGGGGTCCCAACGCACGTAGTTGCCCAGGTAGATTCCGGTCACGCCGACGGACTCGATGTCGGCGTCGCTCGGGTAGCGATATTGCCAGATGTCCTCTTCCTTCAGCGTGTCGTAAACGGTGAGCAGATCGTCCGCCTCGCGGCCCATGAGGTCGTGGTCCTTGCGGTAGCGGCGCGTCATCTGGACCTCGTGTTCGTGGGAGAACATGCCGACTTGTTCGAGACCCTGGTGGGCGCCCCAGATGATGAGCGGGATGCGGTGGCGCACGGCGACCTGCACGGGCCAGACGGTGTGGCCGGCGAGGCACGGCCAGTAGATGCTGCCGAGCTCGCGCAGGGTGGTGCGGACGATTTTTTTGACCGAGACGGGGTTTACGTTTTGGACGAGGATGTCGCAGTTGAAGCGGATGCGCAGGTTGGCGAGGTTGCGGATGCCGAGCGGGGTGTTGAAATACTTGTTGTAGGTGACGAGGAGCGGATTCAGGCCGAGGCGCTCTTTCACCAGATGCACCATGTAGTAGGAATCCTGGCCGCCGGTCACCGGGATGATGCAGTCGTAGTCCTGGCCGGAGCGGCTGCGGTGCGGGCGCACCAGCTCCTCCAGTTTAGACCAGCGGGCGGACCAATCGAGTTGATCCTTTTCCTCGTGGATGCGGCAGCCGGAGCAAATGCCCTCGGCGTCGAGAACCAGACCGAGCGGGTGGGTGGTTCCGTATAGGCAGCGGCGGCAGTAGCGGGGGGAAGACATGAGATCAGGAAGGGGACGGGCAACTGCGGGGATCGGCGGGATGGCGGGGCGGGCGCACGGGCAGCCCGCCCAGGCCGGATTTGAAGGATTGGACGGCGTGTTCGCGGTAGTTGAGAAAATTGCCGACGCCCACGGCGGTGACGGCGGGATGGGCGAGCGCGGTGGCGATTTGCTCAGTTTCGCTGAGGCCGCCAAAAAGGATGAGCCGGTCGGTTTGCACCGGAAACGCGGAGAGGAGTCCGGGGTCGAAGCCGCCGGGCCGGCCCTCGTGACGCCAATCGATGAGCAAGGCTTCGGAAAATTGTCCGCCGGCCACGGCGGCGATCACGTCGGGGTGCAGCGGGGTGTCGGCCTCGCGGCGATAATCGCGCCAGCGCAGTTCCCCCGCGTCGAGGCTCAGGGGCAGCGCGGCGATGACGGCCTGGGCGCCGAGCTGCCCGGCGAGGTTCAACGCGGCGGGGAGATCATCGCGGAGCAGGGCATCGACGCAGACCCGGTCTGCGCCGGCCTGGACGACGGCGACGCCTTCGGCGGCCGAGCGGATGCCGCCGCCGTAGATGAGCGGGGTGCCGAGGTTGAGGGTGGCGAGGCGGGCGAGGGTGGCCAGATCGGGGCCGAGGTTCCGGCGGGAGCGATCAATGGCGAGCACGAGGATTTCGTCGGCGCCCCAGCGGTCGAGATTCTCGACCACGCACTCGGGTTTGCCGAGCGGCAGCTGGCGGGCGTAACCGAAGGATTGCACCGCCCAGCCGTCGAGGACGGTGACGACACCGATCACGCGTTTGCGAAGTTCAGTCATGGCAGAGTCCGTGGATCACGTTGCGGAGCAGGTTCCGGCCCGCGAGCTGGCTTTTCTCGGGGTGGAATTGGATGCCGATGACCGCGCCCTGGCGCACGATGACGGGGAAGGTCGTGCGCAGGGTGGCCGTGGCGCGCACGAGTCCGGGGGCGCATTCCAAGGCGAAAGAGTGGTTGAAATAAAAGGTTTCGTCGCCGACCGCGGAGAACAGCGGGTCGTCGCCGGCGAGCGCGATCTGGTTCCAGCCGATGTGGGAACGCAGGGACGGCAACGCGCACACGCGGCCCCGGATCAGGCCGAGGCCGGCGGTCAGGCCGTACTCGGTGGAGCTTTCGGCGAGCAATTGCATGCCGAGGCAAATCCCCAGCAGGGGGCGGCCGGCGGCGGCGCGGTCGCGCAGGTAGCCGGTGAGCCCGCGGGCTTCCAGCGCGGCCATCGCAGGGGGGAACGCGCCGACGCCGGGCAGCACCAGCAAGTCCTGCGCGTCGAGGTCTTCGGGGCGGGAGGAGATTTTGCAGCGGTAGCCAAGGGCGTAGAGGGTGCGGCCAACCGATGTGAGGTTGCCCACGCCGTAATCGACGATGCCGATGCCGAGTCTGCTCATAAGCCGGTGCCCACTTTGAAACGCCTCCGGATGCGTCCGCCGGCTTCGATGGCGAACAGGCGGGGATTGACCGAGGCGTGGACCTGTTGCCAAAACGCTTTCACGGTGATGTCGATGAACGCGCAAAAACTCTCGATGTAGGCGGGGTTGCAGGCGTCGTCGTAGTGCTCGACCAATTCGATGCCGCGGGCGCGCGCCATGCGTCCGTGGCGGATTTCCTCGTTGGCGTAGTCGGTGACGCGACCAAAGCCGAATTTGTAGTATTTGATCATCTGGTTGAGCGTGACCCAGTCCTCGTCGAGGGAGGCGACGCCGCGGAGATCGCCGGTGTTCTCCACCGAATCGGAGCGGATTTCCAGGCCGTTGGCGCAGGCGTAGAGGCCGTTGTTGATGATCGACCAGTCCTTCCAGAACCAGCCGAGATAAACGATCTGGATGCCGGCGGCGTCGAATTCAGCCGGCTGGGGATACAGGTAGCGCGGGAGTTCCTCGCGGCGAAAGCCGGCCTCGAGCATCCAGCCGAGTCCGCCGCCCGACACGGTGTTCATGAAACGCAGGTTGTTGCCGTCGTAGCCGGTGCGCCCGAGCGTCTTCATGTCGCCGAGCTGGAGGCCGGGATTTTCGCCCCAGAGGATCAGCGGGATCTTGTGCCGGACGGCGAGCTGGGGGACCGAGCTGATGAGCGCCTGCTCGGTGGCGCGGGCCCAGTTGGTGAAGCGGAAAAACCCTTCGCGCAACATGCGGCGCCACGTCTCGGGCGCGAGGGCGGAGATGACGGTGTCGAAGCCCAGTTCGATGAGATTCGAGATGTTGTCGGTGCCGCGTTCGGTGACCTGTTGCGGCGGATAACTCAGGCAAACCAGGAGCGGACGGAGGCCGAGTTTGTCGCGGGCCCAGAGCGCCTGGCGGGTGCTGTCCTTGCCGCCGCTCACGCCGATGATGCAGTCAAAGCCGGGGCCTGCTTCGGGCCGGCGCCGGTAGGGCTGCAAAAATTCCTCCAGGATTTCGTAGCGTTCCTGCCAGTCCACCGCTTGCAACTCGCGGTGATAATTGCAGGCCGGACACAGGCCTTCGGGCGTGAAATAGCTATTCGGCCGGGTATCGGGCTGAAGGCAATGGGTGCAGTATTTCATTCCGTCGGAGTTAAATGCGGGGCGATTTTGATTTTATCGGCACGGGTGTCATCGACTTAAACCGCATGTTCGCGCAAACGAACGATTTCCCGATGCGGCAATCGGCAGGCGGGCGCCCAGGGCGGGAGGGTGGAGATGGCTTGGCGTCCGGCGGCCAGGGACATGGCCAGGGCGTAACTTTCGCACCCGGCCACGACATCGGCCCAGCCGAGGGCGGCGGCGAGACTCGGGGATTCATCCGGCGCGATGATAAGTCCGGCGAACTCGGGGCGGTCGTCGAGCGAGCGAATCCAGGCGTCGTATTTTCCGCGTGGCTCGGAGGGATGCAGGCGCAGCCGCAGGGAGGTGCGCGCGGGCTCCCAGCCGAGTCTGGCCCAGGATGACAGGAAAAATTCGAGGGCTTGAAATTCTCCGGCGCTTTCAGCGCTCTCGCCGCGCCCCCAGGTGGAGCGCATCGGCTCCAACACATAAAGCACGTGACGCCGGTCGGAGGCGGGCCGGGAAGGTGAACCGACTTGGGCGACGATTTTTTCCAAGTAGGCGTTGGGTTTTAAGTGGACGCGGTCCGGAGGAAAAACGGCGCGGGCGAGTTCCAGGGCGTAATTATCGGTGACCCAAATTTCATCGGGGAGTGTGACTTGGCCGTCGCGGGTGAAGCGTTCCGCATAATTCACCCAATGATCCACCACCGCGACGGTGGTCGTGCCTGCCTGAAGGGCGAGGCGGCGGGCGTCGTTTTCTAGGTTAACGCCGGGGCCGCTGGTGCCGGTGATGACGCTGCTCGCTCCCGGTAACGCTTCGGCTAGGGCGAGGTTTTTCAGGTCGGGCCAAACCTCGCGGAAGAGCCGGGCGGCGGGGCCCGCGACGCATATCCTGAGGTCGTGCGCCGGGGTGGATTCCAGCCAGGCCAAAATGTGGTTGGCCGCGCCCGCGTCATGCGCGACGACTGCGATCGGGGTGGCCAGTTGCATGAGCATATCCCTAGGTGCGAAACCGGGCGTAGAGCAAGGCGTCCATGGGTGCGCCGTCCACCAGTTCCTGCGCGGCGCGCACGCCTTCCAGCCTCATGCCGGCGCGCTCGAATATGCGCACCATACCGACATTGCCGCGCAAGGTCCCGGCGGTGATTTTGCGGAGTTTTTCGTGGTCGAAAAGGTGGTTCATCAGTGTTTGCCAGGCATCCAAGCCGTGGCCCTGGCCCCAACAGGTGCGATCACCGATCAGGATCCCCAAATCCGCCGTGCCGTGCGGGGGCGCGAAATAGGCCGTCATGGTGCCGATGAAACGGTCGTCCTGCCTGCGGTGGATGGCGTAGAAACGGTTCGCGCCCCCTGCGAAAGAAGCTAGGTAGGCGGCACAGCTTTCCCGCGTGTGGGTGCGAAACCGTTGGTTGCTGAATCGCAAGGTCTCGGCGTCCTGAAGCCAGCCCAGGTAGGCGGGCGTCAGGTGTTCGGCGGTGAACGCCCGCAGCGCGATTTGGCGGCCCTGAAGCGTAGAAGAAGTGGCCATGCGGCGCGGCGAAGGGGATCGGTTGCGGTTACGCGCGGAGCGTATCGAGCTGGCCCCAGACTTTGTGAAACGCGGCGATCATGAGATCGACCTCGTCGTCGTGCATGGTGTGCAGGCAGGTTTGGAAGCCGAGGTAGGTTTCGTCCTGCAGGCCCTCGGCCACCGGGCAAATGCCCTTTTGGTAGCTGACCTCGCGCTTGCAAATATCGGAGGACCACGGAAAGCCGTGGCGGCCGTAGGCCTGCTTTTTTTGGAATACAGGGAGCAGGTGGATATTGGCGAACGTGATACCGAGTCCCTCCACGCCCTCGGCTTTAAGCGCTGCGAAGATCTGCGCCTTGGGCACGCCGAGGCGGGCGATGTCCAGGATCATTTGGTACATGTAATATACATGTGTGCAGTCCGGCTTGGTGACGGGCAGGCGCAGGCCGGGCAGAGTCGCCAGCCCGGCGGTGAGGCGGGCGGCCGCGTGCTGGCGGGTGGCCACGAGAGGTTTCAGTTTTTTGAGCTGCTCGATGCCGATGGCGCACTCGATTTCCCCGAGACGGAAATTATGGCCGATCATGTTGGTGAGATCGGTCACGCCTTTGTCGGCGACCACCGCTTCGGCGTGGTTGCGGATCAGGCACAGGCGCTCGGCGAGTTCCTCGTCGTTGGTGACGAGGATGCCGCCTTCGCCGGTGTGGATGTGTTTGTGGTAGTTTAAACTGTAGCCGCCGATGTCGGCCAGCGTACCCGCGTAACGACCTTTATAAAGGGCTCCCGGCGCCTGGGCCGTGTCCGAGATGATCTTCAAGCCGTGGCGGTCGGCGATGGCGCGCAACGCGTCGAGATCGGCCGAGTGGCCGCAGATATCCACCGCCATGATCGCCTTGGTGTGCGGGGTGATGCAGGCCTCGACCGAGCGGGGATCGAGGCAGAAGGTCTCGGGCTCGATGTCGGCGAAAACCGGGATCGCGTTCCAATGCAGAATGGCGGTGGCGCTGGCGCACATTGTCCACGGACTTACGATGATCTCGTCTCCGGGCTCGATGCCGAGCGCGCCGACGGCGGCGATCAGACCGGAAGTCCAGGAATTCACCGTGATTGCGCGCTTAACCCCAAAGTAGCGGGCGCAGGCCTGTTCAAATTCGCGGACTTTAGGGCCGCCGTAAAAATCTTCGCCCCAGCGGCCGAGGAATTGAGAAAGCACGCCGCTTTCGACCACGGCCTTGGCGGCGGCGACTTCCTCGGCACCGAGGGGATTGTAGCGTTTGAACGGCGTGCGGATGGTTTTGGGTCCGCCGTGCAGAGCGAGTTTTTCGCGAGGGGAATTCATGGTTAAGAAAAGATGGTGCGGTCGTCCACGGAGTGTATCTGGAGGCTGGAGGGATCGCACCAGGCTTGGATGCGCGTCAAGACGCGCATGGTCGCGAGTGCATCCAGGCCGGTGCTGACATGGGCCGGGTGGCCATTAAGATGAAGGGCCAGGGCCTGGGTGAAATTCGCCTGGGCGTGGGCGAAAGCGCCGGGCAGGGGAGCGGGAGGCGAGGCCAGCCGGGCGTAGGCACCGGGTTGGGCGGGAGCTTGGCGTTGCTCCCAAAAACACGAGCGTCCGCCGTCTTCATAACGCAGGCGTCCGGATGGCGAAATCCACTCCATGGTGTTATGGAAATAGTCGTCGGCGCTGACGCTGAAAAATGTGATGCGACCGGAAGCGAAACGGAGCTGAAAGTCGGGATCGGGGTCGCCGTCCGCGTCGGGTATTCCGGGCTGAACGTGTGATACCTCGGCGGTTTCGCCCAGCAAGTCCTGGAGCAGATTGATGAAATGGGAGGCGCTGTTGTAGAGCCCCTTGGAATACCAAACGACTCCGTTGAGGGGCGTGAGAATCTTGTTTTCACGCAGGCGCCGGCGAAGCTCGGCGACGGTGGGATCGGAGCGGCGGATGTAGTTTACGTAGAGCGCGCAGCCGGCACGGGCGCAAGCGGCCACCATGGCCTCCGCATCCGCCAGCGTGTAAGCGAGGGGTTTTTCGCAGACGAGGGCGCGCAAGGTTCCATGGGCCAGAACGAGTTCGACAGTGGCGCGATGGGTGGCGGTCGGAGTGGCGATCACCACGACGTCGGGCCGGGTGGCGGCCAAGGCAGAGGGAATCGCTGCAAACGCCGGTTGTTCGGTATGATCGGTCCAGCGGCGGCGCGAATCGGCGTCGGGGTCCACTCCGCCCACCAGTTGGAAATTCGGGTGCCGGGCGAAGGCGCGCGCGTGCGTGAAACATTGGTCCTCCGGGCGGGTTCCCAGATCATAGCCGAGCGCGACACGGCCCAGGCCGACGACCAGCACGCGCCGAGGGGGAGTTGAGGCAACCGGCATCATGGCCGGGCGGGGGATGCGGGGAGATCGCTCCGCGCCAACGCGGTGGCGGAGACTAGCTCGGCGGTCAGGCCCATCCGGGCGAACGATTCCCGGATCTCGCGTTCGTAGGCCATGGTGAAGAGCACGATTACATCGGGGCGATGTTCGCGCAACGCATCGGCGGGATAGACGCGCACACCGCAGACTTCCCGACCGTGTTTTTTTTCATCGATATCGTAGAGGCCGATGATGTTCGCCGCTTCGAGGCGCGCTTCGAGCAAAGCGGAGAACGAAAGGTGGCTCGCCGGGTAAAAGGCGATGCGTTTCTCCGGTCCCCAGGCAGTCACCAAGTCCTCCAAGGCACCGAAAAGCCTGCGGTGATAATGCGTGAAAAATTGCGCCGTGCTCGCGGCGATCCGCGCATCTCCGGGCGGCGGCAACGCCGTAGGCCGGAAGAGGAGGCGTTGCACACGGTTGGGCGTAGCCGGATCGTCGGGAAAGACGCTTTTCTCGATCGCGGCGCAGTTCCAGCCCAGACGTCGCAGGAGGAGGGTCAACTGGTGCGTTGAAAATTGGTTGAGATGCTCGAAAATGAGCGGATCGGTCAGGGCGTCGAGGTGGCTCCAGTCAGGCGTCTCGATGAACAGGGTTCCGTCGTCCGCGAGCAGACTGCGCACGCGGGTAAGAAACGAGTCGAGATCGTGGATATGCTCCAGAATATGCCGGAGCACGATCACGTTCATGCGCGTGCCGGCCGGAGCGTCGCGCAGGTCCTGGAGGCCAGGTTGGGCGCGCAAGATGGCGCACGCCTCCTCGCTGAGTTCGTCGTAGTAGGTTTGCGCCTGGTAGGTTTGCTGAAGATGCACGAGAAAGGCCCCGGCATGAGCACCGATTTCCAAGATATGTTGGTTTTGTAAATGGGTGTAACGAGAGAGAAAAGCGGCTTGGCGGGCGTTTTGATCCAATTCGTACGGGGTGGGGGCTTTTCGCCGAAGCATGGGACTATTTCGGTAATAATGGTCGAGATATGCATCCCCCACGTAATTAGCATGAAACAGAAAGTGACAGTCCTGGCAGACAGCGTAACCTATCTCCACGGTCTCATTTAGGTTCATCAGGTGATAGCGCTTGGTTACACCGGCATCGAGAATGCGATTGGAGAGGCAGACTCGACATTGGTGAACGGGGGTATGGCAGTGGGGCATGAGCGGGAAGTGAACCGTGTGACTCGTTGGTGTTTAGATATATTTCAGCGAAAATTTCAACGAACGAAATACGCGCAAGATATTTAACATAAACATTTAGTGAAAAAATGTAGTTTTGATCACTATTTTAAGTGATCACATGGCTTAGTCGAGCAGGTTATAAATGGACTGGCGCGACAGTTTTTTTAATGGAAATCGAAATGTAAAAAACCGTCTCGCGGGAATATGCCGATTAATTGCTTTTTGAAGTTTTTTTATAAAAAAGACCTGAGTCACTTAGTTTTAGTTCAACCTGGGCCGATAGGTGGACTCAACTTACTTAACGGCCACTGAACCGCTTGCTTAAATACTTTTTTACGGACGACGGTGCAACTTTGCGCTCAACTCAATAATTTTGCATGAACTTGAATCAGTTCCCTACCGCTCTTTTTCGATTAGCAAATCATCATGAAAACGGGTGGGCAGATAACTACGGATCCATGCGGCTGGCGGCATCATATGCAAGGTGTTCCCTTTCAGAGCCTTATTTTATCAATGGAATATGGCACCACGGATGCTTCGGTCCTTGGGAGGTTTATTCGCCGTCCATGCTGGCTTGCAATGCTACAGTGGCTCGCAGCGTTCCGGTTTTGACCGGGCGGGCGGAGGAGGCGGCAATATTGCAGGCTAGTGGTTACAAACAGGCCCGGGCCATTGGGCTCCCCATTAACTATACGGCACCGTCGGGGCTGGCGCGGGTGCCGAGATCCCTTCTGGTGATGCCCGGCCATACCTTGCGAGGATTTGAATTCCCTGATCGCAAGGCATTTATGCGTTATGCCGAGGAGATCAAAAGCATCGCTGCGTTTTTTGATCGTGTGGTCGTATGTGTGCATCCCGCCTGTCGGCACAATGGTTTGTGGGTGTCGGAGTTCAGCTCCTTGGGTTTTGAAATTATCTACGGCGCGGAGACGCACGATGCGAATGCGCTCCCGCGCATGCGGGCCTTGTTTGAACAGTTTGAAGCAATCACCACCAATGGTTGGGGCAGCCAGGTCGCCTACGCTCTGGCCTTTGGGGCCAAGGTTGCGATCTGGGGCACGATGCCGGATATCGGTGAAAAAAACTATCTTTTGGATACGACGTGGGCGGCAAACCGGGCCTCGCTCAAGGCGGCTTTATCCGCCGAAACCAAGGCCAGGGAACAGGCGTTTTTGGCAAAATTTTTGGTGCCCCCGCAGGCGGCGGTGGCGGACAAGGCCTTGGGCGAGTGGCTGATCGGCGCAGAAAACCGCATCAGCCCGGGCGAGATGCGCGAACTACTCGGCGAACTTATCGATCCGGATCCCGCCCGCACGGGGGCTTCGGTGCGTTCGCGAGTGCTCTTCGTCCTGCCCGATACCCAGCGCTCGACCGGCAACTTGGAATTATTGAACCTGCTGCGCTGGCTGCGGCGGGAGCGGCCGGTCGCGTTTGATGTGCTGATCGGAACAGCGGGCGGCGCCATGCAAGGCGAATTCGGAAAGATCGCCACGCTTTTTCTGCCCGGGAACTTGATGCCGACGCCGGAGCGTTTGCGCGAGTACCGGCTGGCCTGCGTGGTGCATTGCGCGGCCTCCACGCTCGCGGCGGCGGGATTTGCCGAGCTGCCGCCCTTGTGGATTTTGGCCACCGAGGGGCTGGCCAGTCTGGAGCGGGTGGCGGCGCGGGATTGGGCGTGGTTGCAGCGTTACGCCGTGCGTTACTGGTCGCGGCACGAAGTTGTGGCGGAGGCTTTGGGCAAACGCTACGGAGTGCCGGCGGAGCAGATCGCGTCTTTTCCGGTGGGCGTGGACAAGCGGCGGCTCGAATTGTGCGCCACCGCCGAGGATGTGGCGCAGTTGCGGGCCTCTTTGGAAATCCCCGGCACGAGTTTCGTGGTGGTGACGTCGGGCTTGCTCGATTACCGGCACGGGGCGGACCTTTTCCCCCTGCTCGTGCGTTCTTTAAGGGCCAGGCTGGGGCCCGATCGGAATGTGGTGTGCTTTTGGACGGGGGCGGCGGGTTCGAGCGAGTTCGACCGCGGATTGGCCCAAGATGTCAAGATACTGGGGCTTGGACATCATTGCCGGTTTTTGGGCGAGTTTGCCCAAGAAACCATCTTGCTGGCGCTGGCCGACCTCGTGTGTGTGCCCGGACGTGAGGTGGCGCTCACGCCCGCGCTGCGCGAGGCCCAGGCCTTGGGCAAACCCTTGGTGGCTTTTGCTCAATCCGGCCCGGTGGCCGACTTCTGCACGGCCGGAGCGGGCGAGGTGGTGCCTTATCTGGATATCGAGGCGATGGCGGGCTGCCTGGCCGGGCGTTTGCTGCGCGGAGACGCGAGAGAGGCAAAAGGGCCTGAGGCGGTGGAGTTGCCGGCGCAAGCCGGGCGGCTGGTGCACGAGCTTAAGCAGCTGCGTCCCCTCGCACCGGATCGCAAGGGGCGGCGAGCGTTGCGGGAGGTGTATGAGAGCTGGCGGCAGGCCGAAAATACCCCGCAGGGCGCTTATGCCCGCGCTTATTTGCAGCGGCAGAAAGAGCGTGCGCAAGCGGGTCAACTGGTCGCGGCCGGGCGCAAGCCGGAGGCGACGAAGATGTTGATCGGGGCGGCGCAAGGTGCGCTCGCGTTGAACGAGCCGCACGGCATCGTGGAGGCCTTGCTGGAGATCGCGCACGATCTCGGTCGTTTGGATGCCCGCCAGGGCGAAGCGGTCTTGGGCGAGGCGCAAAAATTCAGCCGGGCGCGCGGGCTTAATCTGGAAGCGATACGGAAGACATTGGATATTTAATCAACCAACATGAATACTAATCAGATGTCTGCGGAGGGGCACGCTGCATCAGCCTTCGCTGAACGGCCGCTGAAGCCCCTTTTTGTGGCCCATGGTCCGAATAAACTGAACGGGCCCAATGTATGGCTGACCCGCCTGCTTCCCGCCCTGGTGGAGCGGGGGTTTGCGCCGCACTTGCTGGTGCTTTCCACCGCCGAGAGTTGCTCGATCTTCGAGCCCTTGCGCGAGAGCGGGGTGCGGGTGGAGTTTATCGGGTGGGACTACACCGATGGGTTGATGCGCACCATCGCGCAGTATGCCAACACCCATGGCTGCGACCTGTTGATGGCTAACCTAAACGTGGCCGCTCATTTCACCGCACCGTATTTTAAGGCCGCCGGTTTGCCCACGGTAAGTATTCTGCATTCGGATGACGTGTTTTACCGGGAAATCGCCGAGGAGTTTATGGTCGGCCAGGACGGGCGCTACCTAAGCGCGATGGTGGTGGTCTCCAAGTTTTTATATGAGAATTACAAGGCCCTTCCGATCGGGCCGTGTCGTTTGGTGCACTCCACTTACGGGGCGCCGATTCCCAGCCAACAAACCAGCTACAGCAAGGATCCGTTCCGGTTTTTATACGTGGGTCGGCTGGTGGATGAACAGAAGCGCATCACCGATGTGGTGAACGCCATGATCGTGGTTTTGCAGCGCAATCCCGAGGCGGAGTTTTGGATCGCGGGCGAGGGCTCGGAGCGTCCGGCGGTTGATGAACTGATCGAGCAGGCGCAATTGGGTAAACGCATCCGCATGCTGGGGGGCGTCCATCCGGCTTCCGTGCCCAAGCTTTACGCGGTGTGCCAGTCCCTGGTTTTGTTGAGCGATTACGAGGGGCTCTCCATCGCGTTGATGGAGGCGATGTCCTATGGCATCGTGCCGATCTGCACCTACACGCGCAGCGGCATCGATGAGATCGTGCTCGATGGGCAGACCGGGTTGCTGGTGCCGGATCGCGGCGAGTCTTTTCAGGCGGCGGCGAAGAGTTTGATTCAGGACAAGAAACTTTGGCGCACCTGCTCGCAGGGCGCGGCCGGGATCGTGGCGCGGCAGTTTTCCAGTCGCAACAACGCGGACCAGTGGGCGCAGTTATTCCGCGATTTGGTGGCGCAGGCGGGGCCGCGCCGCCGGGTGGAGCTGCCCGAGACGATCACCCTGCCGCCGATCGGAACCGATCCGCTCGGTCTGGCGCGAGAGGATCGTCGGAGGGTAGAGGTCGTCGCGGGCGTCACCGTGCCGCCCGCGCTTCAAACCCGCGGCGAACCGACGGCGGCGGGGGCGGAACCGCGCGCCGAGGGGCCTCGCGAAGTAGATCCCTCTGACTTGCCGGTGCTGCTGGTGCGTTCCCATGAGTTTAATTATTCGGAAACCTTTTTGGAGGACCACGTCGCCCATATCTCCCAAAACCTGACCCTGCTTTATGGCTGGCCCTTCCCCCGTTTTACCAAAGGGGGCGTGTCGGTGCTGAAACCGAGTGTGGAAAAGTCGATCCAGGCCGTGATCTCGGGAGGGAAAATCACGGCAGAAACATGGCACGCCTACATTAGCGATCTGGCCAGGTTTATCGTCGGCAGCGGCGTGAAAGCAGCCCTCTTGGAATCGGGTCTGATGGGCTCGTTTTTGCACGAGGCCTGCACGGCAGCCAAGGTGCCCTTTGTGGTGCATTTTCACGGGGTGGATGCGTTTGGGCGCGAGTTGTTGGAGCGCTGGCTGCCGCACTACCGGAAATTTTTCGCGACCGCGCACCGCGTGGTCGGTGTCTCGCACGCGATGTGTGCGCAGTTGGTCGCGCTGGGTGCGCCCAAGGAACGGGTTTTACACGCGCCTTACGGCGTGGCGGTCAACTTGCCCTCGCTGGCGCGTCCCGCCGAGGCGGCCCCGCAGTTTGTGGCGGTGGGGCGCTTCGTGGAAAAGAAGGCTCCGCTCAACACCGTGCAGGCCTTTGCCCGGGTGTGGCGCGAGGTGCCGGAGGCGCGGCTGGTGATGATCGGCGACGGTCCCTTGCTCGCGACCTGCCAGCAGTGGGCCCAGGCCAACGGAATCGCCGACGCGGTCACGTTTGCCGGGGTGCAAACGCGCGAAGAGGTTTCGCGCCACATGGCGGCCTCGCGTTGTTTCGTGCAACACAGCGTGGTCGCGTCGAACGGCGACAGCGAAGGGCTGCCGCTGGCGGTGTTGGAGGCCGGGGCGCACGGGCTGCCGGTGGTCTCGACCCGGCACGCGGGCATACCTGACGCGGTGATCGAGGGTGAGCATGGCTACTTGGTGGCCGAGGGCGATGTGGCGGGCATGGCGGCGGCGATGCTCCGGTTTGCACGCGATCCGGCTTTGGCGGCGCGCCTGGGCGCGGCGTATCGGGAGCGGGTGGTGGCGCAGTTTTCCCGCAAGGTCTCGATCGAGCGTTTGCAGCGCTTGCTGGCGGAGGCGGCGGACCAAACCGATGACCGCTGCGAAGCGGAATCCAAGGTGCAGGAACGCGTGGCGGCGGAGCTGGCCGGGGCGGAGGCGGCGGTGGCGGCGGCGCGCGAGGCGGGCAACATCGAGGCCGAGGCCGAGGCCTTGCAGCGGTGGATCGGGCTGGATCGGTTGCAGGTGCCGGCCTACGCGCGCCTGGGCGATTTACTGCACGAGGCCGGTGATGAGGCGGGGGCCTACATGTGCTACCGCGAGGGGCGGCGGCTGGGTGGCCTGACGGACGAGGCGGCGCAGCTGCTGACGCGTCTGGAGGCCGGGGCGGCCGGGGCCTCGGAGCTGGCTCAAACCTATCGGGAGCAGATCGGGGAGGGCGAGGTCGGGAGGACGGAAAAACCGCACCGTATTCTGGTTGTTACCAATTTGTTTCCGCCCCAGGAACTGGGCGGCTACGGGCGCACCATGTGGGAGTTTTGCGACCTGCTGGTGCGGCGCGGTCACGAAGTGAAGGTGCTGACCTCGAACAGCGTGGAGTGGACCCGACCCTTTGATCCGGGCATGGACCGCCTGGAATCGCGGGTTGAGCGCACCATCGGTCTGTTCGGCACGTGGAAGGGCGGGGCGGCGGTATTGACCCCCGACTGGGTGCTTTTGCGCAAAATCGCCTCGGAAAACACCCGCGTGATCAAGGCGGCGATCCAGTCCTTCAAGCCGGATCGGGTGATGGCGGGGAACATCGATTTCGTCGGGTATGAATTTATCCGCGACTGCCTGGCGCAAAAACTCCCGGTCTTGCACCGGCTGGGCAACGGGGATGCGGGCTATGCCCCCGACCCCTCGCTGGAGAGTCCGTTTTTCTGCCTGGCGGGAAATACCGAGTGGTTGAACCGGCGCTTGCAGGAAAAAGGCTACAAGGCCGGCCACTGGTCGGTGGTGTATCCGGGTTCGCCGCTGGAGCATTACTACCGCGCGTTTCCGCCGCGTTTCGACCGGCTGCGCATCGCGTATGCGAGTATTTTCGCGCCCTTCAAGGGGCCCCATATCTTGTTCGAGGCATTGGGGATATTGGCCCGTGCGGGAGTGGATTTTACTTTGGAATGCGCGGGTGAACAGCCCGATCCGTTCTTCAAGACGCAGTGCGAGCAAATCGCCCTACGCGGTGGCTTCACCGGGCGGGTGCGCTGGCATGGCTTCATCAACCGCGCCGGGCTGGCGTCGATGTTCAGCCGGTGCAACACGCTGGTTTTTCCCAGCGTGTTTGAGGAGCCTTTCGGCAAGACCCAGATTGAGGCGATGGCGGCGGGGCTCGCGGTGGTGTCAAGCGGCACGGGCGGCACGGGCGAGATCGTGAAACATCAGGTGAACGGGCTCCTGTTCAAATCCAAGGATGCGGCCGATCTGGCGCGCCAGTTGCAGTCGCTGCCTCTCGACCCCGAGCGTTGGGCGCGGTTGGCCTCGCAGGGCCAGGCCGACGCCTATCGCTTCACCACCGGCGAATCGGTGCGGCGGATCGAGAAATTCTTCGATTCCAGCTTCCCCGCCTGAGCTGCGGAGCCCCAGTTTCGGAAATGAATTTTTAACCACGGATAGCAGGATGACGCCAATTCGCGATCACGTTGAAGCTACACCCGGAATTGGCCGGGGACGGCCAACGCTATACAAAACGTCGGATGTAGTGTTGGCCGTCCCCGGCCAATTTAGCTCAATTTGAACGCGAACTAGAATCACGCATGACTTCTTCACCGCCCGTGTCCTCGTTGCGAATCATCGCCTACAGCCAGTGGGCGGGTGAGCTGGAGCCTGCCGCGGATTATCTGGCGCGCCTGCCGGACTACGACTACTCGGGGCGTCTGCCGCCTGACGCGGACGAGCGCTTGAGGCGCATGGCGCGGCTGGACTGCGACTGGCACGGCGAGTGTGTGCGGTGTTTTTCCGAAATGCCCGCGCCGGCCGGGCTGGCGTTGGCTCCGGCCTGGACGCTCGGGGTGAAAGGCTTCGCGGCGCTGGCTGAACGAGCAAAAACCAAAACGTCCAGCGAGGCCTGGTGGCTGGTCTTTATGGGACAACAGCCCGCGCATGTCGGCGCGCCGCTGGGGCCGCTCTGCGCCTTCTTGCGCAAGCACGGCGTGCGCATCGCCTGCTACGCGTTCGACGAGGCGAGCCGCGAGATGGCGTGCTTTCCGGCGCTGGCTCCGCACCTCGACGTTTTTATCCATGACGAATTTCCACTTGGACCGGCGGCGGCGGGCCTGCGGCCAGATTGTCTGGTTCGCCACCGCAGTTGGGTGGCCAATGTACGGCCTTTTGAGGTGCCGTTTAACGAGGAGCCGGAGCGAAAGATTTTGTTCTTGGGTTCGCAGCTCGGCCTGACGCCGCACCGGCAGCGTCAGATCGATTTTCTGGCCAAGACATTCAAGGACCGCTTCGTGGCCAGCCACGACCACTCGGTGAGCGTGGGCGGGCGTGCCCAGCTGAACCGTTATACCGCGGGGCTGTGTCCGGAAGGACGCAAGTTTGCCACTCCGGCGATGGCGCGGGCGCACACGGATCGCCCGTTTTGGTGCGGCTGCATGGGGCTGGTGCCGGTCTCGGAAAACTCCGCACAAGGCGGACGACTGGACGAGCTGGCGAAGGAGGGTTTGATCCGGCGCTACGGGCATGGCGATCTGACCGGGCTGCGCGAAGCCGCCGAGGCGGCGCTGGCGGCGACGACCGAGGAGCGGCGGCGAATCTACGAACACTTCAACCGCCACGAGACGGTGGGACCGGTTTTGTCCGCCGCGCTTGCGCAAGTGCCGGCACGCACCTAGGGCTGGGTGCGCAATTCCGTTCACGTTACCCGTGCCCCCCGCCGCCCCGCAATCGACACCCTTGGACGCCGCCATCGCGCTGCAACGCGCCGGGCGGGGCGTGGAGGCGCTAGCGCACTACCGGCGGCTGCGGCCCAAGTATCCGAAGGATTTTCGCCTGCTGCATCTGGGCGGGACTGCCTTGTTGCAAACCGGACAGGCCGGCGAGGCGGCGGAGTGGCTGGAGTCGGCGGCGAGGATAAATCCCAGGATGGGCGCCACCCAGATGTGCCTGGCGCTGGCGCTGTCCCAGTGCGACCGGCGCGATGCGGCGGCGGCGCGTTTTCGCGAAGCGATCAAACTCGATGCGGGCAACGTGGAGGTGTGGACCAACTACGCGATGTTTTTACTCAACGGCGGGCAGCCGGTCGAGGCCTTGGAGGCGCTGGAGCGCGCAGTGAAACTCAAGCCGGACGCGGCCGCGCCCTTGCGCCTGCTCGGGCGGGTTTTGCTCGCCCTAGCGAGACCGGTCGAAGCGCTTGCCCGCCAGGATCGGGCGCTGGCCCTGGCGCCGAAAGAAGCCGCCTCCCACACCGCGCGGGCGCAGGCGCTCTACGGGTGCCATCGCATCGACGAGGCGAGGGCGGAGTTCGAGCGGGCCATGGCGCTCGATCCGGGCGATTTTCAGGCGGCGAGCTACCGGTTGATGACCTTGCATTACCTCGACGATTTGTCGCGCGAGCAGATCGCGGAGGAGCACCGGGCGTTCGGGCGGCGTTGCCCCGCCCCGTCTTCGGCGGCGGCGCAGGCGAGGGCGGGGCAGCGCGATCCGACGAAGCGGCTGCGGGTGGCGTTTTTGTCCCCCGACTTGCGGACTCATTCGGTGGCATTTTTCCTGGAGCCGCTGCTGGAGCATTTGCCCAAAGAGGAAATCGAGGTCGTGCTTTATCATGACCACTTTTGCCGGGACGAAACCAGCGCGCGGCTGCGCGCACGGGCGTCGATCTGGCGGGAGTTTGGCGGGCGGGACGACGCGTGGGTGGAGCGCACGGTGCGGGCGGATGCGCCTGACGTGTTGATCGATCTGGCGGGGCACACCGGTTTCAACCGCCAGCCCTTGCTGGCCCGCCGGCTGGCGCCCGTGCAAGTCACGTATTTGGGTTATCCTGACACGACGGGCGGACGGGCGATGGATTTTCGTTTCACCGACGAATGGGCCGACCCGACGGGCGAGGCCGACGGGCTGCATACGGAGCGGTTGGTGCGCTTCGCGCCGACGGCGTGGTGTTACCAGCCGCCGCGCACGGCCCCGGCGGTGGTGGCGCCGCCGTGTGTGCGTGGCGCGGCGCCGGTGTTTGGTTCGTTTAATAACTTCAGTAAATTATCCCCGGCCACCTTGCGGCTGTGGGCGCGATTGCTGGAGGCGGTGCCGGGCGCACGGCTGTTGTTGAAAGGGCAGGAGGCCGACTCGGTGGTGGCGAGGCGGGCGGCGGAGGCGGGCATAGCGCCGGAGCGTTTGGTGATTTTGCCGCCCACGGTCGGGCTGGCCGAGCATTTGGCGACCTATGCGCGCATCGACGTGGCGCTCGACCCCTTGCCCTACCACGGCACCACCACGACGTGCGAGGCGCTGTGGATGGGGCGGCCGGTGGTTACTCTCGCCGGGGACCGGCATGTGCGGCGGGTGGGCGTATCGCTTTTGCAGGCGGCGGGGCAGGCCGATTGCGTGGCGCAAACGCTCGATGATTATGTGGCGCGAGCGGCGGCCTTGGCGGGCGATCCCGCCGGTCTCGCGGCGCGGTCGGCGGGCCTGCGAGCGCAGCTGGCGGCGGGGCCTTTGCTTGACCATGCAGGACAGGCGCGGCGTTTTTCCGATGCGCTGCGCGCTTGCTGGCTAGGCGTTAACGATCTCCATGCCACCGCCTAATCCCGCTGTATTGCTCAAGCAGGCCTTGACCCACCATCAGGCGGGGCGTTTCGCGTCGGCGGCGGTGGTGTACGCGCAGGCCCGGCAAGTGGCGCCGCAGTCGTTTGACGCGTGGCATCTGGGCGGGTTGGCCTTGTTTCAGGCGGGGCGGGCGGACGAGGCGCTGCCCTTGCTGGCGCGTGCGGTGCAATTGAGTCCGCGTTCGGCGCTGGCGCATTTTCGTCTCGGGGTGGTGCGCGCGGCCCGGGGGGATTTGGACGCGGCGTTGGCGGCGGTGCAGAAGGCGGTCGAGCTCGACCCCAAGTTGGTGGATGCGTGGGAGCACCTGTCTTCGCTGCGTCAGCGGGCGGGGCAGATGGCGGGGGCCTTGGCGGCGGCGGTGAGCGTGGCGGAACTCAAGCCGAGCTGCGCGGAGGCGTACAACCGGGTGGCGACCTTGACGGTGGAAGTGCGCGGCATGGGCGTGGCGCACAGTCTTTTCGCCGAGGCCACGCGGCGTTGGCCGGAGCACGCGGTGTCATGGCAAAATTATGGTATCGCACTGGCGACCTTGCACGAACCGGACGCGGCCCTGGCGGCGCTGGATAAAGCATTGGCGCTGGATGGAAAACTGAACCTCGCGCGGGTGGGACGGGGGCTGGCGCTGCAAGAGGCGTTTCGGGTGCGCGAGGCCTTGGTCGCGTATGAAGAGGTGCTGCGACACGAACCGGGGCATGCGGAGACGGCCAGCGCACGATTGTTGTGTTTAAACTATCTGGAGGAGCGCACGGCGGCGGAGCTCTTCGCGGCGCATTTGGAGTATGGCCGCAGGCAGGCGGTGGCGAAGCCGGCTGTCCTGCGTCCACGAGAGCTGAAGGGTCCCCTGCGGGTGGCGGTGCTTTCGCAGGATTTCCGCAGGCACGCGGTGGCGGCGTTTTTCGAGCCATTGCTGGAGCATTTCGATCCGGCGGACGTGGAGATTTGGCTCTATCATGACCACGCGGTGATCGATGAGGTCAGCACTCGTTTGCAGACGCTGGCCCGGCGCTGGCGTCACGTGGCGGGACTGGCGGGTGAACGCGTGGAGGCACTTTTGCGCGCGGATGCGCCTGACGTGTTGATCGATCTTTCCGGGCACACCGGACGGAATCGTCTGCCGCTGTTCGCGCGTCGCCTGGCTCCGGTGCAGATCACGTATCTGGGTTATCCCAACACCAGTGGCCTGGCGGAGATGGATTACCGGTTCACGGATGAACACGCGGATCCCGCGGGGCTTACGGATGCCTTTTATACCGAAAAACTGGTGCGTTTCGCGCCGTGCGCTTGGAGTTTCCGGCCTTCGGCAAGCGCGCCGGAAGCGAGCATGCCGCGAGCGGCGGCGGACCCGGAGCGAGCGGTGGTCTTTGGCTCATTCAACAATCCCGCGAAACTCTCGGATTTTACCCTGCGTTTATGGGCGGAGGTTCTGGCGGCGACGCCGGGGTCGCGGCTCTTGTTGAAGGGACACGGGTTGGAGACTCCAGCGCGCCGGCGCGAATTGGAGCAGCGCTGCCTGGCGGCGGGTATGGACGTTTCGAGTTTGGATTTGTTGGGCCGAACGGTGGGGGCGGGCGACCACCTGGGGCTTTACCAGCGAATCGATATCGCGTTGGATCCGTTTCCTTACCACGGAACAACAACGACTTGCGAGGCGCTATGGATGGGCAGGCCAGTGGTTTCTTTAATTGGTCAGGAGCATCGCAGCCGGGTGGGAGCGTCTTTGCTTCAGGCGGCGGGGCATTCTGAATGGGCGGTGGCGAGCGCGGCGGAATATGTGCGGGTCGCGACGGCGCTGGCGGCGGATCGGGCTGGGCTGGCGCGGATCGCAGCGGGGTTGCGCGGCAAGTTGGCTGCCGGGCCTTTGTTCGATTACGCGGCGCAGGCGAAGGCGTTTTCAAAGGCATTACAAGCGTGCCACGAGGAAGCGCGTTCAAGGGCAACCCGCACGTAAAAAATCAGCCCGGATTTTTTTAGGAATACGGTTAAAGTTTTTTGGCGACGGACCGTATTAATAAGGCAACTGAGGTTCATATCTCAGCCGGATTGGCCCAGATCCCCTTCTGGCCCGTCGCCCTACGGACAGGGTAGTATTAATCAAGGAAGATTCCCATGTCTGTTATAATCAACACCAACTACGCGGCCACGGTCGCTTCGAACAACCTCGCCACCTCGAGCAACATGCTGCAACGGAGCCTCAACCGGCTCTCCAGCGGCTCGAAAATCGTAAACCCCTCCGACGATGCCGGCGGCCTGGCGGTATCGATGAAGCTCAGCGCCACGGCTAAACGCCAGGGTGCGGTGGCCAACAACCTCGGTAACGCGGTTTCCTACCTCCAGACCCAAGACGGCGGCCTCAAAGTCGCTTCCAAGGTCATGGAGCGCATGAGCGAGCTGAAGACCCTCTTCGGCGATGTGACCAAGAGCGATACCGACAAGGCCAACTACGACACCGAGTTCAACGCCTTGCAGACCCAGTTGACCGCGATCAGCCGCGAGACGTTCAACGGGATCGCCCTGTTCGGCACCTCGCTGTCCGTTGTCACCACCGAGGATGGTTCATCCACCTCCGCGCTGTCCCTGAACAACCGCGATCTGGCGAGCAGCTCGGCCGGCGTAGGCGTGATCACCGCCGCGTCCACCTCCGGTCTGGCCGATGTCACCTTGGGCGACATCACCACCGCGATCGAGACCATCGCCAACATGCGAGCCAGCAACGGCGCCGAGCTGAGCCGCCTGGCCTTCGCCTCGGAGATGCTGACGATCAACAAAGCCAATTTGGAGTCCGCCACCAGCCGTATCATCGATGTGGATGTGGCGGAGGAATCAACCCAGCTCGCACGCTGGAACACCCTGGTCCAGGCCGGCACCTCGATGCTGTCCCAGGCCAACCAGAGTGCGCAGACGGCCTTGAAGCTCCTCCAAGGTTAAGCGGGCCGGCCGCTTGATCGGTGGGCGCGCCTAGTCGGTCGCGCGCTCGCTTCTGCCCTCGTATCGGCCTCTGCCATTTTTGTTCTTTGAAATTTGTATCCCCTTGATGAGTAGGCTACCACTGGCCAGCCAGCGGATCAATTTACCCACCGGTAAAACGCTTTGGGGCTTTTA
>JAPLTN010000073.1 GCA_026398135.1 Verrucomicrobiota bacterium | reverse complement strand
ACCGCCGGATGCGGAAAACCGCACGTCCGGTGGTGTGGAAGGCTCACGGGGCGCAATCCCCGTGAGCCCATCCGATCACGGGCCAACGCGACACAGGGATGCGATTGGTGTAGGGTTGGCCGTCCCGGCCAAGGGTTTGGAAACGGAAAAGGATCTTTGGCCTGAGACGGCCAACGCTACACGGGCCAACGCTACACAGGGATGTGATTGGTGTAGGGTTGGCCGTCCCGGCCAAGGGATTGGGAAACGGAAACAGGTCTTTGGCCGGAGACGGCCAACGCACGTACACGAGTTTAGAGAGTTGATCTTTTATGCGCTAACGGGCGACGTTTCACCCATGCCGCCAGTCGTTTTTAAGGGGCGTCCGCCCCGGATAAATCCATTCGGCGATAACAAGTGGCCGGTTTATTTTATCACGTGCTGTGCGTTGCAGCGCAGGCCGTGGTTGGCCAAACCGGAGATTCATGTTGCCTGGCAGGAGTTTGGCCTGCGTGGAAAGGCTATGGGGGTCTCCATCGGTCGATATGTTATTATGCCGGATCATATGCATTTTTTCGTGCGATTGGCACCTGAGCGCCGACTCGACATGACGGTGAGGGGGTTGAAGCGCGTTTTGAGCAACGCGGTGGCAGGTGAAGATCGAGGTGAGTGGCAGCCTGGGTTTTTCGATCACGTGTTGAGGCGGGAGGAGAGTCTGTCGGAGAAATGGAATTATGTAGTGAACAACCCGGTGCGGGCGGGGCTAGTGAACGATGCGGCGGAGTGGCCTTTTACCGGTGAAATTGTGAACCTGACGTTTTGATCGGGATTATCGGTAGGGCGTTCGGATTTCGGAAAGGCTAAATTGGCCGGGGACGGCCAACGCTACACAGGCTAACGCGACGCGGGATGTGATTGGTGTAGGGTTGGCCGTCCCGGCCAAGGGTTTGGAGACGGAAACTGGTCTTTGGCCGGAGACGGCCAACGCTACACCGGCCAACGCGACACCGGCTAATTCAGCCTGATGGTGAATCAGGATAAACGTTAGGCGGCGGTACCCGATAAGCCGGCTCGGTCGTGATGGTGGTTCGGTTATCGAGCCGGAGGCTGAAATCCAGCGGGTCGCCCACGCCCACGGTGCCTCGCGCGACTTGGTAGGCCCAGACTTGGAAATAGCTGAGGCTCGCGCCGCCGTAAATGGTGGAGAAGGCGCCATCCACCGCGTCTTGCCCGCAGGAGATTTTGATCCGGCCGATGCGGGGCACATGGAAGCGGGCGTCGGTGGTGAACCAGTGGCCGCCGAGGTAAACTTCGGCGTAGGCGTGGAAATCCATGTGGTTCCCGAGGTCGGGGTAGCCGATATCGGGCAGGTGTCCGGTGACGTAGCGGGCGGGCACGTTGAAGGTGCGATTCAGGGCAATGGCGAGGTGGGCGAAGTCGCGGCACACGCCGTAGCCGCGTTGCAGCACGTCCCAGGCGGAGAGGTCGGAACGGCCGGAGAAAAAGCGGTATTCGATGTTTTCGTGGATCCACTGGCTGATGGCGGTCACGCGGGGCAGGCCGTGTTCGATCTGGCCGAATTTCTCCCAGGCGAAGTTGGTGAGTTTGTCCGAATCGCAGTAGCGGCTGGGTAGCACGTAGCGGAGCAAATCGGCGGGTAGTTCGGCGGGGGTGAGCGCAGCGGAAGCGGGCAGGTCCTGGTTGTCGGGCAGTGAGGAGGCGGCGACGATGGCGTCGTGGCGAAAATAGTTCGTGCCGGGGGCGAGTTGCACCCGCCAGACGAGGTTGCCGTGGGTGTCGGTAAAAGCCTCGCTTGGCAGTCCGTCGCCAAGGGTCAGCGCCTCAAAGACGAGGGCGTGGTGGCGGTTTCGTCGCGGTTGAAGGTTGAGTAAAACGCAGGCTGGGCCGGTCGCCTCGTAGGCCAGACTGCAACCCACGCGAAGGGTAATATCGTAGGCCGGGTCGTTGAGTGGGGACGCGGCGGGAGTTACGGACATACAGTTACGGTGAAGCCCGTATTTGGGAATTAGCGAAGAATACCGGCATTCTATGCGGGCAAAACCCCATCAGCCGGCCTGGTTGGGCGTCCCGGCCAACGCCCTATGCCAAGGGGTTCCAGACGCGGGTGAACCCGAAGCCCTCGAAGTCTTTGACGTTGGCGGTGGCGAACTCGGTGACGCCGTGGTGGCGGAGGGTGAGGGCGAGGCGGGCGTCGCAGATGCGGCGGTAGGCAAACTGCGGGGCGGCGGCGTGGATCCAGAGTTCGTCGTGAAGGGCGGTGCTGTCGCGGGTAAAACCAAGGATGCGCCAGGCGGGGTGGGCGCGGTAGTTCTGGATGATCGCGGCGGCGGCGGCGGCGGATTTGGGCTGGCGGGAGACGGTGGGGTTGCACAGTAGCCGGTAGAATTCCACGAGGACGAACTCGGAGAGAACGATGTCGGCGGAGGCGTGCAGTGGGGTAAGCCAGGCTAGCGCGGCGGCGTGCTCGGGGCGGTCGGCGGCGAAGGCGTAGAAGAGCAGGTTGGTATCGAGGGAGAGCATGGGCCGCGTGGGAGGCGAGGGTAAGGAGGCGCGATTAAAGGCTTGGTTCGTTGTCTTGGGCGGCGGCTTTAAGTTCGGCGGCGGAGAGCGGGTAGCAGCCAAGGTTTTCGGGTGCGGGCGGGGACCATGCGCCAGGGCGGGCGCGACGCGGGAACTCGGCGGTCACGCGTTCAAGGCCGCGGCGGACAACTTCGGCGAAGCTCATCTCGTAATCGTCGGCGACACGCTTGGCCTCGTGGTAAAGATGATCGGGGATCTGAACTTGGGTTTTGATCATGGCGAGATTGGGCCTGGCTGGTAATTTACCATGATGGCGATTTGCCAGCGGTGGTCAACGAGGCGGCGGTATAGGCGAGTGTTTTAAACCTGATACCGATTTGAGGGGGCGTAAGGTGTCCGAGAGGTAGCGCAGGAAGAGGAAGGACAGCATGCAGTCGCGGAAATCGTCCGCATCCATCGCCCCGCGCAGTTGGTCAGCGATGCTCCAGAGGGTGGAAGCCCAGCTTCTTTTGGTTGGTGTCGGTCATGGGCGCAGGTGGAGAAAATCGAGGTCGGGGAAGTTGGTGAAATCGGAGTCGAAGGAGACGACCCGGGCTCCGGCAGACGAGGCGAGGGCGGCGATCCAGGCGTCGGTCCAACGGTGGGCGGGAAATCCAGGGACGCGGCTCCAGAGTTCAAAGCGTTTTTCGGCGGCGAGGGAATCTTCGACGAAATAGACCTCGGGTAACACGGCGAAGGCGCGGTAGGCATCCCAGGCCTCGCCGGGTGTAAACGGCACTCCATGCATCACCCGCGAGTTGGTGAGCAGGCGAAGCAGGCCCAGCATGGTAACGCGGCAAAAGGCGATTTCGGCGGCGGCCTCGTGATCCCAGTAGCGGCGGGCGCGGGTGTGGTGCGCGTGGTCCGGGTCGATGAGGGCGAGCCAGAGGTTGAGGTCGGGGACGTCAATTGCCGCCATGGGCATCCTCGGCGACGAGCAGGGCGTCGATTTCGCGGTTGGAAAGGGCGGGGTGGGCGACGCCGGTGGCCTTGCGGATCACGGGCAGGGGACTGCGTGGACGGGCTTCAGCCTGGGCGGCGGTGGTTTGGGCGAGGCCGGTCTGGATGATTTCGGCGACGAAGTCCTTGAGCAGCACACCGCGCAAGGCGGACCGGGCCTTGAGTTCGCGAAACAGCGGGTCGGGCAGGTCGAGGGTGGTTCTCATAAAAACATTTTTATGCGAAAATGCTCAGCGGGTCAAGAAAGGCAAAGTACGGACGGCCTTGTGTCGCGACAGTGTGTGACCTAACCCACCAGCAGGCTGCGCAGGTCGGCGAGGGTGAGTTTGGCGTTTACGGCGTCGCTGGCTTCGAAGACGTCGGCCAGGAGGCGGCGTTTTTCGTCCTGCAGCATCATGACCTTTTCCTCCACCGTGCCGGTGCAGATCAGCTTGTAGCTGGTCACGACTTTGGTCTGGCCGATGCGATGCGCTCGATCCGTGGCCTGGGCCTCGGCGGCGGGGTTCCACCACGGGTCGAAGTGCACCACCGTGTCCGCGCCGGTAAGGTTGAGGCCGGTGCCGCCCGCCTTGAGCGAGATGAGGAAAACGGGGATGTCGGGCGATGTGTTGTAACGGTCCACCTCGGCCTGGCGTTGTTTTTGCGGAGTGGAGCCGTCGAGGTAGCAGTAGGTGAGTTCCTGTTTGTCCAACTCGTCGCGGAGGAGGCCGAGCAGGCTGGTGAACTGGGAAAACACGAGCAGGCGGTGGCCGTCGTCCACCGCTTCGGCGAGCAGTTCGCGGAAGGCTTCGAGTTTGGACGACGAGGAGGCCTCGGCCATTTGCTCGACCAGGCGCGGATCGCAGCAGATCTGGCGCAGGCGGAGGAGCTGGGTGAGGGTGGCCATGCGCTGGGAGTTTTCCGAAGCGCCGTCGGCGGCGAGGGCGTTGAGTTGGTCCTCGGATTTGCGCTGGTATTCGTTGTAGAGCGAGAGCTGTTCGCTGGTGGGCGTGCAGTGGATGACCTGCTCGATCTTGGGCGGGAGCTCGGTGGCGACGGCGGACTTGGTGCGGCGCAGAATGTAGGGTGCGGTCTGGCGGCGGAGGCGTTCGTCCTGCCAGTCGCGGTCGGTGGTCTTGACCCCGGAACCGGCGGAGGCGGGCAGTTTGGCGTCCACGTAGCCGGGGAGCACGATCTCGAAGAGGGTGCGCAGGTCTTCGAGGGAGTTTTCCACCGGGGTGCCGGTGAGGAGGAGACGGCTGCGGGCGTGGAGGGAGCGCAGGGCGCGGGCGTTGAGCGAGCGGCGGTTTTTGGCGTGCTGGGCTTCGTCGGCGATCAGGGTGGCGAGGTCGATCTCGGAAAACAGCTCCGAGTCGCGGCCGAGGGTGCCGTAGGAGGTGATAAACATATCGTAGTCGCTGGCGGCGGCGACGGAGGGCAGGCGGTTGCTGCCGTGGTGCACGAAGACGCGCAGGGCGGGGGCGAAACGGGCGGCCTCGCGCCGCCAGTTTTCGACCAGGGAGGCGGGGCAGACGACGAGGGATGGCTGGCGTTTTTTCTCCGGCGCGGCGTGGGCGATGGCGGAGAGCAGGGCGATGGCCTGGGCGGTTTTGCCCAGGCCCATTTCGTCGGCGAGGATGCCGCCGAGATCGTGGCGGTGGAGGTGCCAGAGCCAGGCGACGCCGATGTGTTGGTAGGGGCGAAGGGTGGCGGCGAAGGTAGGGGGCAGGGGGGCGGCCTCCAGTTTTTCGAGGTCGCGCAGGGCCTCGGCGCGACGGCGCCAGGCGGCGGGCGGCTGGTAATCGGGCGAGAGCTCGTCGAGCATTTCCTGGAGCTCGGGTATCCGGGCGGCGGTGACACGCTGGACCTTGCGGGCCACGACCGGCGCGGCGGTGCCGCCGGCGAGCGCGGCCTGGGCCTTGGCGAGGCGTTCGATTTGCTCGGGCGGGAGGAGGTAGATTTTTTTCCCGTCCTCGACGAAGCGACGGCCGGTGGCGAGGGCGTTGCGCAGGTCCTCTTCGGTGACCTTGCCGGCGGCGAGGCCGACGGTGACGGAGAATTCGCCATTGCCGGCGTCGGTGACCTTGGTCTCGACCTCGGCGGTGGCGAGCAGGGCGGCGTTTTTGTCGAAGTTGGGGGTGAAGTCGGCGTGGAAGCGGGAACGCAGGGTGTCGCCGTGCTGGGCGAGGAAGTTGAGCACCTTGTGGCGGTCGCGCAGCCACCACTTTTTGGAGGATGGATCGAGGGCGAAGCCCTGGGCGGAGAGCAGTTCGCGGGCGGCGGCGTAGGCGGGGGCTTCGCGGGAGGGCAGGGAGATGGCGAGGAAGTGTTCGCTGCCGTCCACTTGCATAGGGGTGACGGGTTCGTCGCGCGGCACGATGCGGGGCGTGCGCATTGAGAGGGAGCGCGGACCGGCGGAGGCGGCGGGCGGGGGCGGGGTGGCGGGCAGCGGCGTGGCGGCGGTGAGGTGTTCGCTGACGCCGCGCAGGCGGGGGCCGAGCCAGAGCAGGCTTTTGGCGGGTTCGGCGATGGCGGCGAAGACGGGCTGGCCGGAGAGGGCGGCGACCAGTTCGCGGAGCTGGGTGCGGGTGAGCTGGACGAAGGGCGGCGGGGTGGGGGCTCCGCCGCAGATACGGGAGAGCAGGGCGAGGGCGGGCAGTTGCGCGGGCGGGGGCGGGGTGGCGGGGTCGAACTCGACTTTGACCGGGATGGCGTCGCGGATGGCGGCGGCGGGAAGATTGGGCGGGAGCAGGAGGCGCAGCATGCGGAAACGGCCACTGTGGCGGGCGCGGGCGGCGGCGGAAGGAAAAACGCGGAGGTGCATGCGCAGAAGGAGCGGCAAGAACTCGGAAAGAACGGCTGCACAGCGAGCGGATGTTCGTTTTTGCCGCCGCTGAAAACGCTCCGATACGTGACGTTTTGATGAATTATCGTATTTAACGGGAATATGCGGGGCGGTTCGTATCTCTTGCCTGCAATGGCAGATGAACTTTTTAACCGCTTGGTCGATGCGCATTACGCGGCCCTGTATCGTTTCGCGCTCAGTTTGGCGCGCAGCGAAGCCGATGCGTGCGACTTGGTGCAGCAGACCTTCTACGTGTGGGCGACGAAGGGGCAGTCGTTGCGCGAAATTGCCAAGGCGAAGACGTGGCTGTTTACCACCCTCTACCGCGAGTTTCTGCGCGGGCGGCGGCGCGGGGCGAGGGTGACGGCGTTGGAGGATTTGCCGCCCGGTGAACAGGATCCGGCGGACGAGGCGGAAAATCTCGATCTGAAATTCGACGCCAAGCTGGTGGTGCAGGCCTTGCAGGAAGTGGACGAAGGATTCCGGGCGGCGCTCACCCTGTTTTATCTGGAGGAAATGGCCTACCAGGAGATCGCGGCGCTCCTGGAGGTGCCGGTCGGCACGGTGATGTCGCGGCTTTCGCGCGGGAAGGCGCAGTTGCGCGCCGCACTGGGGCGGCTGGCGGGGGCGGAGGAACGCAAAGTGATTCCGTTTTTAAACCAAGAGGGACGGGAATGGCGAAAAACATCATGAATACCAACGAGGCAAAATTCATCCTGCAGGCGCGGCGTCCCGATGGGCGCGATGATGCGCAAGCGCCCTTTTCCGAGGCGCTGGCCCAGGCCGCGCGCGATCCGGTTTTGACCGGCTGGCTGGCGCGGGAACAGGCCTTCGATTCGGCGGTGGCGGAGCGTTTGCGCGAAGTGGGGCCGCCGCCCGGTCTGCGCGACGCCATTCTGGCCGGCGCGAGAATGCAGCGCTCCACGCCGTGGTGGCAAACCGGCCGAGCCCTCGCGCTGGCGGCGAGCCTGACGCTGGTTTTTGGTCTCGGTGTGTTTTGGAACGGCCTGCGATCCGGCCCCGGTGCGGAGCAATTGGCTCTGGGGGTGATGGCGGAGATGAGTTCGCCGGAACACGCGCCGCTGGCCCTGGGCGGACGGGGTGCCTTGAAGACCATTCTGGCCGATGCGCGCTTCCGTTTGGCGGCGGGACTGCCGCTGGATTTCGCGGCACTCAAGGCGGGCGGCTGCCGCACCGTGACCATCGCGGGACGCGAGTTGCTGGAGGTGTGTTTCGTGCGCGAAGGCGTGGGCGAGATGCATCTCTACATTGCACGACGGGATGATTTCGGTGGTGCGGGTTTTGATGTGAAACCCCGGTTTCGCGAAGAAGGTAACCTGGCCGCCGTCACTTGGGCGGACGCCCGGCTCGCCTACGTGATGGTGTCGGATGCGGGCATGGATGCGCTGCATGCGGTGCTCTAAAACGGTGCGCTAAAAATCGCCGGGAATAAACCCGGCGAGGACGACTCTTACCCGCGCATGAACGAAACGAACCTCACTCAATACCGCTGGCTCAGCCGGGCGCTGCGTCTCACCGCGACCATCATCCTGGGACAAACCCTGTTCTTTAAATTCTCCGGCGCGCCGGAGTCCGTCTATATCTTTGAGCAGGTCGGGCAGGAGCCGGCCGGCCGCATCGGTTCGGGCGTGGTGGAGCTGATCGCGTGCGTGCTCTTGTGGGTGCCGGCGACGACGCCCTTGGGCGCGTTGCTGGCGCTGGGCACGATGAGCGGGGCGATTTTTTTCCACCTGACGAAACTCGGAATCGCGGTGCAGGGCGACGGCGGTTTGCTCTTCGCGCTGGCGCTGATCACGTGGGCGGCCTCCGCCGGGGTGATCTGGCTGCATCGCCGGGCCTTACCCATCATCGGCGCTAAACTCTGAAACTCCTTTTTATGAAAAAACTGATACGTTTTATTATCGCCGGGCTGTGTCTCGGACTGGGCGGCCTGCGGGCGGAAAAACCGGTCAACACCACGTGGACGGGTGTGGCCATTAAAGGCTACGATCCGGTGGCGTATTTTACCCAGGCGAGGCCGGTGGAAGGGTCGGATCGATTTGAGTTCAGCTGGAACGGCGCGACCTGGCGTTTTGCCAGCGCGGCCAACCGGGATCTGTTTGCCGGCGCACCGGACAAATACGCGCCGCAGTTTGGCGGCTACTGCGCCTGGGCGGTGAGCCGGGGCTACACGGCGGGCATCGATCCGGCGGCGTGGAAACTAGTCGGGGATCGCTTATACCTGAACTATAGTCTCAAGGTGCAGAAGCAGTGGGAAGACGACGTGCCGGGCAATATCGTCAAAGCACAGCAAAACTGGCCGGAACTACTCAAGAAATGACATCCTTACTTAAATCACCGCATCTCGATCTGGCGGTGCGCGACAATCTGGAAGCCTTGGCGCAGGGGCGCGATTTACTGGCGGCGCTGGGCGAGGCGGCTTACGTGCGGCGCGAACCGGCGTGTTTTAACAGCTCCATCGGCGGGCATCTGCGCCACGTGATCGAGCACTATGAGAGCTTCCTGCAGGCGCGGCGCACCGGGGTGGTGGATTACGAGGCGAGGGCGCGCGATGCGCGGATTGAAAACGAGCCTGCGTATGCGGTGATACGCCTGGAGCAGCTGCGCGAAGAGCTGTCGGCGCTGGCCGACGATTTTCTGGAGAGCACCGTGGAGGTGCGATCCGAGATGGTGGGGCGGGAGGATGCCGCGGTTCTCAATCCATCGAGCGTGGGGCGTGAGCTGGAGTTTTTGCTCAGTCACACGATTCACCATTATGCCTTGATCGCGGTGGTGTGCGCGCTCGGCGGCAAACCGACGCCGGTGGATTTCGGAGTGGCGCCATCCACCCTGCGGTTTCGCCGTTGCGGGGGATAAATTCCATTAGCCTACGAGATGAGGTTTTACTGAGTTTGGCCGTCCCGGCCAATTCAGCCAAACTTGAAGGTGAATTAGAATAAACCATGTGCACCGTGAGTATTTTGCCCGCGCCCGAGTCGGGCGGCGGTTATGATTTGTGGTTTAATCGCGACGAGCAGCGCACGCGCGCGCCGGAATTCGCCCCGGGGACGGCGGTGACGGCGGCGGGTATGGAGTATGTGGCTCCACGCGATGGGGCGCGGGGCGGAACTTGGCTGGCTTTGAACCGCGCCGGGCTGAGCGTGGGGTTACTCAACGATTACGAAACCGGCGGCGGAGCGGGGGGTAAAATGAGCCGGGGCGGCGTGCCGCTGGCGGGCATGGACGCTTCGGATGCCGGGGAGGCCCTGCGCGCAATGCGGGTTTGGGTGGAGCGCTCGGGCGCGGCGAATTTCGGGCCGTTTTTGACCGTGGCGGTGGATGCACGCGGACGGAGCGGAGGATTGCATTGGAACGGGGCGGAATGGCGCGACTGGGCCGGGGCGGGCTTTGCGACCTCGTCGTCGTATGCGTCGAGCCAGATCAGGGTGGCGCGGGAGGCGCGTTACGCGGAGGCGGTGCGGGCGGGCCTGACCGCGCAAACGGCGGAGGCGTTGCATTGGCGGCATGATCCGGAGCGGGGGGCGGAGTCGGTGCGGATGAGCCGGGCGGATGCGTGCACGCGCAGCGTGTGCCGGGTGCGGGTGCGGGCCGGCGAGGAGCCAAAGCTGGTTTATCGTGTGGTGGATTGGAGCCGTCCCGATGGGCGGGGCGCGGTCACGGAGGCGGGTTGGTGAGCCCGGCGACAGTCCTGGAGTGGGTGGCGAATGCGGCGGCCTGGGGCGGGACGGCCTGGGTGCTGCTGGCCTTGGCCCTGGCGACATTTGCCAGCGATGATCTGGCCTGCGTGGCGGGCGGGTTGCTGGTGGCGGCGGGGCGGCTGGATTTCTGGGCGGCGACGCTGGCGTGTTTTACCGGCATCGTGGCCGGTGATCTGATCCTGGTCGCGGTGGGCCGGGGGCTGGGGCGGGCGGCTTTGCAACGCTGGCCCTTGCGCGGGCGGGTGTCGGCGGAGGGGCTGGCGCGGGCGGAGGCGTGGTTCGCGCAACGCGGAGGGCGGGCGATTTTTATCAGTCGCTTCGTGCCGGGTACGCGTTTGCCGCTTTATCTGGCGGCGGGGGTCTTGCGCGCTCCGTGGGGACGGCTGGCGCTGTGGTTCGCGGCGGCGGTGGCGGTGTGGGCTCCCCTGGTGGTGGGCTTGAGCTGGAGCTTGGGCGAGGCGGTGGTGACGGATCTGGCCGGTTGGCGGCAGTGGTCGGCCGGGCTTGCGGCGGCGGCTTTGCTGGCTTGGGCGGGGCTGCGACTGGGGCAAAGTCTGGCGAGCTGGCGCGGGCGGCGACTCTGGGTTTCGCGGCTACGGCGGCTTACGCATTGGGAATACTGGCCGAGCTGGGCGGTGTATCCGCCGGTGGTGATTTACGTGCTATGGCTGGGCTGGCGGCACGGCGGGTGGACGGTCTGCACGGCGGCGAATCCGGGGATCGGCGCGGGTGGCGGGCTGGTGGGGGAATCGAAGAGCGAAATTTTGCGCGGCCTGGCGGGCGCGGGCGAACGGGTGGCGACATGGACGGTGATCGAGCCCGGCGCGGCGGATACGCGGGCGGAGGCGGTGGCGGCGTTTCAGGCCGGTTTGCCGACGGCGTGGCCGGTGGTGTTGAAACCCGATGTGGGCGAACGCGGCACGGGCGTGGTTATTGCGCGCAGCGTGGCCGAGGTGGGGGAGAAAGTGGCCGCGGATCCGGCGCGGCTGATCGCGCAGGCCTATGTGCCGGGGGTGGAGTTTGGGTTGTTTTACACGCGGCACCCGGCGGCGGCGCGGGGCGAGCTGTTCGCGATCACGGACAAACGGGTGTTGCGTGTGACGGGGGACGGGCGGCGGACGCTGGAGGAACTGATTCTCGGTGACGACCGGGCGGTGGGCATGGCGAAGTTTTTTCTTAATACCTATGGCGCGCGCTTGGGGGAAATGCCGGCGGCGGGGGTGGCGGTGGTGTTGGCCGAGCTGGGCACGCATTGCCGGGGGGCGTTGTTTTTGGATGGGGAGGGCTGGCGCACGCCCGCGCTGGAGGCGGCGGTCGAGGCGGTGAGTGCGACTTTTGAAGGATTTTGTTTCGGGCGTTACGATGTGCGCACAGCGTCGGCGGAGGCGTTGCAACGCGGGGAGTTTACCGTGATCGAGCTGAATGGACTGAGCTCGGAGGCGACGAGCATCTATGATCCGAGGCATTCGGTCTGGTTTGGCTGGCGGATGCTGTGCCGGCAGTGGCGGCTGGCCTATGAGATCGGGGCGGCGAATCGGGCGCGCGGGGCGCGGGTCTGGAGCTGGCGCGAGGTGCGCGAGCTGGTGCGGGCGTCGGGGCGCAAAGCGGAGGGCGCGCGATGAAAATACATCTGAGCACGGGAAAACGGAATACCTTGGCGGCGACGCGGGAAACCGGGGCGTATCGCCTGCGGCTGGCGGGCACGGAGGCGGACGTGGCGGCGGCGCAGCGTTTGCGGTTTGAAGTGTTTAACCTGGAGCTGGCGGAAGGGCTGGCGCGTTCGGTGGCGAGCGGGCGGGATGCGGACGAGTTTGATGCGGTGTGCGATCACTTGCTGGTGGAAACGCGGTCGGAGCGAAGGGTGGTGGGAACCTATCGTTTGCAGACCGGCGCGAGGGCGGCGGCGAGCGGGCTGGGTTACTACTCGGCGCGGGAATTTGATTTCGCGCCCTTCGAGCCGGTGCGGGGCGAGTTGGTGGAGCTGGGGCGGGCCTGCGTGGACCGGGAGCATCGCAACCAGACGGTGCTGGCGCTGCTCTGGCGCGGAATTGCGGAGTATGCGGCGGAGCGAGGCGCGCGTTATCTGACCGGGTGCAGTTCCTTGACCTCGCGGGAGGCGTCGGAAGGGCGCGAGGCTTGGGCGGTGTTGGCCGAGCGGCATTGGGTGGAGCCGCGCTGGCGCACGGTGCCGCTGGCGGGTTGGAGCTGCGACGAGGCGGGAGTGGAAGAGGGTGTAAATGAGCGAAAAACGAGACGGTTAACCGGCTTTGGACAGGTGAAAATACCGAGATTGCTGGGGGCGTATCTGGCGCTCGGGGCGAAACTCTGCGGGGCGCCGGCGCTGGACCGGGAGTTTGGCACGGTGGATTTTTTGACCTGGCTCGATTTGCAGGCGGTGCCGGAGCGGGTCTTGCGTAAATACCTCGCGTGATGCGGGGTGGGGAAATGCGCAGGCGAACGATCACGGATTACGGACGGGGGGCGGGGCGGGGCCTGGCCCTCGGGCTGGTCCTGGGCGGCGCGTGGGCGGGCGGGGTGGTGCTCGGCGGCTTGGCGGGGGAGGCGGGATTGGCCGACCGGGCGCGGGGTTTGCAGGGCTTGTGCGCGCGGCTCTTGCGGGTGTTGGGGATTAATCTGGAGACCACAGGCACTCCGCCGAAGCAGGGGGCTCTGATCGTGGCCAACCACCTGAGTTACCTGGATGTGTTGGTTTTGGGCGCGCTGGCTCCGACGGTGTTTGTGGCGAAAAAGGAGGTGGCGGGCTGGCCGGTTTTCGGCGGCTTGGCGCGGCGGGCGGGGACCTTGTTTATTGATCGGGGACGGGTGCGGGATGCGGCGCGGGTGGGCGCGGAAATGGCGGCGGCGCTGCGGGCGGGGGTGAATGTGGCGGTTTTTCTTGAGGGCACCTCGACCGATGGCGGCGGGGTGGGGCGGTTTAAGTCGGCGTTGCTGGAGCCGGCGATCACGGCGGGGTGGCCGGTGGTGCCGGTGGCGTTGGATTATACGGCGGCGGCGGGGGTGTCGGTGGCCGAGGAAATCGCTTGGTGGGGCGCCATGGAGTTGGGCCCGCATCTGACGAATCTGACCACCGTGCCCTGGGTGCGCGCGCATGTGGCCTGGGGCTGCGTGCGGGGCGCGGCGGGAGAACGAAAGGCCTTGGCGGAGGAGCTGCGCGAGGCGGTGATCGCGCTGCGCCGGGCACGCGGCTGAGCCTAGGTCAGCCGGTGGCGACGTGGGGTGAGCGTATTTGGGTGACGGATCTGAAGGAACGGGGATGCGCAAGGCGCTGGCGGGCGAGCGGATTGCCCTTAACTCGGGTGAATATTTAATAGGTATCGCGTTATTTTTTAAGCATTTATATCATTCACGTTCTGCCTAAGCCCATGAACTTTTCCACCCTGTTAGCCACCCAACCATGAGAGACGATTATCTGCAAAACGCCCGGCGGTTGATTACCGATCCGAATATCTTGGTGAACGTGGTTTCGCGCCGCGTGAAGCAACTGCGGGCGGGAGCGCGTCCCCTGGTTGTTTCGCTGGAAAAACTGGCTCCCGAGGATGTCGCCTTGCGCGAGATCATTGAGGGCAAAATCAGCTACCGGCTGCCTACGGCGGAAGAGCTGGCCCAGCGCTAGTTCTACTTTGTTAATTCGGAAACATTACGACGGAAACACCCGCGAATGCCGCAAAAAGGCTCAAAAAGCGCAAAAACAAGCCTTCATTTTTGTGACTTCTGCGACTTTTTTGCGGCCATTTTTCGTTTTTAACAAAGTAGAATTAGGTAAGACCCGGTGGCGGGGGTGCTGCCTTTGCCAAAGCTCGGCTCAGATCCGTGGCATGACGATAACCTAAGTGGAATGCGGCTGCCTTGACCGACCATCCCTCGCTTTGGATCAAGCGCAGCGCTTCCTGTTGTTTCATTTTTCGGAAATACACGCCGGGAGACTGCTTCGTGTGCTTTTTGAAAAAACGGGTCAGGGTGCTGGGCGAAACTCGCAGGTAATCGCACAGGGCAGGGATCGGAGCGTGAATGGATAAATTCGCGCTAATCCAGTCGCTTACCCGCTGCCAGAGGCGGCGGTCTTCGTTCTCGGGCGCGCGTCCGGCACGAAGCAGCTCCACTTCGACCAAGGTGCGTAGCGCCGAAAGCGTGACTGAAACGTCGGGTTCATTACGGGCGACCTCGTCGCGGCATTGCTGATGGAGTTCGATCAATCTGGGCAAGGATTCCGAACGAAGTGGCCGCACACTCAGGTCTCCGGCCAATGGAGTAAGCGAGTCGGAACCCGGCGCGTCGCGCCAGACCCACACCAGGATTTCAACTCCGGTGGCGCGCTTGTTTGAGATTCCAAACATGCAGTCCCGGTCAATTAAACAAGCGCAGGGCGCGATGATTCTCTGTTCCCCTTTCGCCGTCGCCAGGAGCGCCTCGCCCTTGGTCAGTAGATAAAAACTGGTCCCCGCGTCGCAGTGCCTGGGCAAAGGTGATTTATGGAAATCCCGCTTGCCCCAGCCAAGATACAAAAGAGGCAGGTTGCCGTGACTCACCCAGCAGGGACGACCGGCAGGGGGACGAACAATCGCATGGGGCAGTTTCGACATCGAACAAGCAGTTTGGGTCATTGCGAGGTCTTCAGCTATCCTAAAATCCTTCAGTCGATCAGCCGCGCCCCCTATATCTGGCTGCATGAGTTCAACACCCGCTTTCGGATTTCTCCGTATTCACCCCGAGGATAACGTAGCCGTCGCCCTCCGTCCGGCCGAGGTCGGCGCCGAGTGTCTCGGGGTTCGAGTCGTGGAAGCCATCCCGGCCGGCCACAAGGTCGCGCTGGCCCGCATCGAGGCAGGATCCGTCGTAAAGAAATACGGTTATGCCATCGGCGTTGCTTCCACCGCCATCCCTGCCGGTGCTCATGTCCATACGCATAATGTCCGGGGAAATCTCCCCGAGACGCTGGAAACCCTTCGTTTTTCGGAGGTGGCCCGTACCGGTCAACGCCCCGCCGCTGCTGGCCAGCGTCCTACCGCCACTTTCGATGGCTATCGTCGCCCGGACGGCCGCGCCGCGACTCGCAACGAAATCTGGATCGTCAACACCGTCGGGTGCGTGAACGTGGCTTCGGAAAAAATCGCCGCCGCCGCCCATGCCGAACTGGCTGCACCGGGGTCAGGCATCGACGGCGTGCATGCTTTTCCCCACCCCTTTGGCTGTTCGCAACTGGGCGATGATCTTGGCTACACCCAGAAGGTCCTGGCCGGCCTCGCCCGCCACCCCAACGCGGCCGCCGTGCTGGTGCTCGGCCTCGGTTGCGAAAACAACCAGATGAAGGCCTTTTTGGCCCTGCTCGGTCCGCAAGCCTCGGAACGCATCCGCTGGTTTAACGCGCAACAGGTCTCGGATGAGATCGAGTCCGGGCTGGCCGCCGTGCGCGAACTCGCCGCTTATGTCCGCGGTTTCAAGCGCCAGCCCATTCCTGTCTCCGAGCTTATTCTCGGCATGAAGTGCGGCGGTTCGGATGGGTTTAGCGGCATAACCGCCAATCCCTTGGTCGGCCGCATTGCCGACCGCCACGCCGCCGCCGGTGGCACCGTGCTGCTCACCGAGGTGCCGGAAATGTTCGGGGCCGAACGCATGCTGTTGGAACGCACGGTGGACGAAACGGCGTTCACCGGCGTCGTGAATCTGGTTAACGACTTCCGCGCCTATTTCCGAAAGCACAACGAGCCCATCGACGAAAATCCGTCTCCGGGAAACAAGGACGGCGGCATCACCACCCTCGCCGACAAGTCCCTCGGCTGCGTGCAGAAAGGCGGACAAGCCCCTGTCGCCCAAGTTCTTCCCTATGGAACGCCCGCAAAACCCGGCCTCGGCGGACTCGCCCTCGTGCAAGGACCGGGCAACGACGGTGTGTCCGGCACCGCCATGACCGTGGCCGGTGCGCACCTGATCTTGTTCACCACCGGGCGCGGCAACCCGATGGGCTTCCCCGTGCCCACGGTGAAAATCTCCAGCAACACCGATCTCGCCACGCGAAAACCGCATTGGATCGACTTCAACGCCGGTCCCATCGCCGACGGCACGGCCGATTTCGACCAGCTCAGCGACGCACTCTGGCAGCAGATTCTCGACTATGCTTCCGGCCGTCAACGCACCCGCAACGAGACCCGGGGCCACCGCGAAATCGCCATCTGGAAGGATGGCGTGACGCTCTGACGGAGGGCTGCCCTCGCGATATTTCCGCTATTTTAAACCTCCGCCCACTCGCCCCATCTGACCATGTCTGAAACCATCCTCCAATTCGGCGCCGGTAATTTCCTGCGAGCCTTTGCCGATTTATTCATCGCCCAGGCGAACCGTGATCCGGCCACTTGTATCGGTCGGATCGTGGTGGTGCAGTCCACCGACCGCGCTCGCGCCGATGCGCTCAACGCCGCCGCCGGTCGCTACCACGTAGCCATCCAAGGTTACGCCGCAGGTCAGGTCGTGAATGAAGTCGAAACGGTGGATTCGATTTCACGCGCCTTGCACGCGGGCACCCAGTGGAGCGAGGTGCGCGAGGTCGCCTGTTCGCCCGACTTGCGCTGGATCTTGTCCAACACCACCGAGGCCGGTTTCGCCCTGGACGATCGTGACGGCCCACTCCCGCCGGGCTGCGGGCAAACGCCGCATTCGTTTCCGGCCAAATTACTCGACGTGTTGCTCGCCCGTCATGCCGCCGGACTGCCCGCCCCCGCCATTGTGCCCTGCGAATTGATCGAGAAAAATGGTCAAAAACTCCGCGAATTGGTGCTCACCCAGGCCGTGCGTTGGAGCGTTTCTTCCGCCGCCCAAAGCTGGTTGCGGGAAGCCTGCCGCTGGGTGGACAATCTCGTTGACCGTATCGTGCCCGGCCCGCCGGAAACGCATCCATTAAAGGACACCGACCCCCTGCTGCTCAGTGCCGAGCCCTTCGCCTTTTGGGGCGTGGAGGTGCAGGGGGATCAACCGTTTTTTAAACATCCGGCGGTCACGCTTACTTCCGATCTCGCGCCGTATTATCTGCGCAAAGTGAGAATCCTCAACGGCGCGCATACCGCGCTGGTGGCGCACGCAATGCCCATGGGCCTAAAAACCGTCCGTGAGTGTGTCGAGCACCCCGAGGTCGGTCCCTGGCTGGAGCGGGTTTTGGCCGAGGAGATCGTGCCGGTTATTGCCGAGCGTGCGCCGGAGGCCGAGGCCTTCGCGCGCGCTACGCTGGATCGATTTCGGAATCCGTTTCTTAACCACGCGCTTTCCAGCATTGCGCTTAATCACGAGGCCAAGGTGAAGGTGCGCTTAGTGCCCACGCTGGCCGAGTATCGGACCCGCTTTGGCCGCTCCGCACCGCTGCTTTCAAGCGTGCTGGATAGGTGACGCGCCGTGATGCCCGGTGTAACACTGGAGCCCAACGTATGGAGTGGGCGATGCGGCGAGTGCGGCCTGCCGCTTTGCTGACGGCGGTTGATTGGGGTTCATGAAGCACGGGCAGCCTGATACCCTTTCGCTTTCAAACGTATAAAAACGGAGTGATGCCTGATTCCGATTGTAGGGACGTCGCTCGCCGACGTCCGCGCTCGCCCGACGCATATCGCACGGCACGGCATTCGCGAGCGAACGCCCTACGGGAGATAATGAGATTTTATATTACAGAATGCGAAATAGTATTAATCATGTGGTTTTTGTTTGCTTGTTATGATTTGGCGGAAATCGGAGCCAGGTGCGGTCGTTTTATTAAAATAAAGCAGATCACTTTGGATTATAGTATCATTGGCTGGGGGCGGTATTATACCTGGAAAAAGCAGTTGAACCACGGATTCCACAGATAGACACGTATTATCAAGGCATTATAGAACTCACTATGCTCACCCTTCGGGTGATTATTCATTCATGGATATCTGATCAGTAACTGCCTTTATCCGTACTCTCTCTGCAATCGGTGGTTAATTCCTGCTGCCGGATTTAGGCTCAAGGCACCTGGAAACCAGCCGGAAGCGTCACCAGCGGCACGTCGCTTAGGGTGACGATTGCGCCGGCCGGAATAATCACTGGCCGGGATGGCGACGGCGCTCCGGTGAGAATTTGGTTTTGATGATAAGGATCGGTGAGTTCCACGGTGGTCGGTTTTGCTCCGGGCCAGTTCCAGGTGACTTGCGCCGGTGAGGTGCCGCGATTGAGCAAGACCAGGGTTGTTCGCCCGGCTTGGTCTTTGAATGCGGTAGCCAACACATTGGGATCGCTGGAAACCGTCTCGCTGCGCACCATGCCGCGCTGCACACGGCGGCTATACGCACCATACACGCGCAGTTGCGCACTGGAGGGTTTGGGCACGAAACCATTGGCGCGGTCGATCGCGAATAATGACCGGGTCATCGCATAGCTAGGTTGCTCGGTGTTGAGTATAGTCCAACAATAACTAATCAGCACCGCATCCGTTATAGTAAGCAGTTTATGATAAATTTGACCACTCGTGAGCGCCAAGATGTACCCATCGTTCTGCGAAGGCCGATCATTGACACACCACTCGGTAGCCAAGAAGGGCTTGTCCCCCGTGCGTTCATTCCATTTTAGGAGAATACCGTCTATATTGTCGATATTGGTGAAGTGCTTCTGCACATCATAGTTGTTGGTAGCGGCGAAATCGATTTTATCCCACACAACGGGATTGTCTCGGTAAGGAGGCAAGACTTCGAGTGCGAGGTAAAAATAGGGAGCGTTGGCCATGTGGATTTTGACATCCTTAAAACCTTTCTCATCCAGTCTTTTGCGCAAGGTTGTAACAAAAGGCTCCACCAGTTCCGGTTTCATTGGGACTTCATTTTGAACACCGACGGCAAAAGGCGCCAAGCCCGTCTTCGCTTTAGCTAATTCGCAATAATTGACCATCGCCCTGGCATACTCCTCTGCATTGGTGCCGATCCAGCGGGGGAAATCCCAAAACTCGAAAATAACAAAGCCGCCCAAAGCCTGAATGGCTTTGTTATAAGCGAAGTCGCTGACTTCACCGTTAGGGAAGTTTTCGCCATAATAATGAGCCTTGGCGTCGCTAAGCTTCTCCCAGTTGTCCATTTCCGGGGTCAACTCCGAGCCGACTGGATACTCGCGCTGAAATAGCAGGTTATAGTCCGCGACCCAACGCCACCATTGCCGACGACCTTCTTCGCTTAGTTCACGATAGGCGGTCGGCGTGCCGATGCCGCCCCAACCCAGCATGGTTTGATGCGGCTTGGAGGAATCCACCGTCACGGTCACCTTGCGGGGCTGCGGAGTGAGCAAGCGGAAGGCCAGCGGGCCCGATCCGCTGTCTAATTGTAACTGATGACGCGTAAAAGTATGCACCCAGGGTGTTGTTTTCAACACCTCTGTACCATCGACCAAAACGACCAGCGACTGATTTTGGTCTATCCTTACGGTCAAGGCGCGAGGCTCCGCCGATTCAGGGAGACTAAAGGACAATTCTTTCGCCTCAAACTGGGGGTTACGGGTCGGGTGTGTTTTATCTAAGTTTTTGGTTAGAGCGTCTTTTTCCAGAAAATCGAAGCCTGGCGAATCGTGGAAACTAAGCCACAACTTGAGCGCTTTTTTCGGGCCGTCATGCCTGATCGTGAGCATGGCACGCTCGCCGGTGAAAACCCATCGCAAGGCCCGTTTGTCGGACGGCGCATTGACCACGAGCGTGCGTTCGAATAGCGCCGACAGATATTCGTTAAAATACCGGCGCTCATTGGGTGAATACCCCCCCCAGCCACCTTTGCGGGTTTCGCCATCACCAAGGGTAAAGGTTTCCGCCGCAAAGCCCTGCGTCGGCTCCACCCACGAGCCCCTGGGCAGCTGTGCGGGCACCGGTGCGTCGGCGCCGCGGCCTGTATCCGGCAGGGCCGCCCAAAGGCTGAGCGCCAGCAATGCGCAACGCAAGGAACCGGACGCAGTGCGCTGCAAGCGGGTTTTCAAACTATGATAAAGGCCGTTGGCGGGGAGAATTATATTCATGGTATAATTGTTTGGGGTTGTGTGCATAATTTACTAAATGGAGTGGAACGGGAGTGGGAAAGAGCGATTAAGGTGCCCGGGGTGCGGAATCCCGGCCACCCAGCGTCGGAACCAGCAGTTGAATGGCGAGCAGTGATAACAAATACGTACCGGAAAAGTAGGCGAAAACAGGCACGTAGCTGCCGGTTTTCTGTAAAATCGTCCCGGTGATACCGTTTACGAAGCCGCCGGTAAAATAGGCCAGAAACCCGCCGAGTCCGATCACCGAACTGATGGCCTGCTTGGGCATCGTATCCGAGACCACGCTGTACAAATTGGCCGACCAACCTTGATGCGCCGCGCCGGCCACCCCGACGATCAACACCGTGAGCAACACACTGCCGGCGTAGGGAGCGAGGAAGACCGGTACCACCGCCAGCGCGCAGATGAGCAGGGTGGTTTTGCGCGCGGCATTGATGGACCATTGGCGGCCGAGTAATACGCCGGCCAGCCAGCCGCCGACGATGCCCCCCACCGCTGCGATGCCGAAAAAGGCCCCGGTCCACCATCCCGTCTGCTGGAGGCTGAGGTGGAAGCGTTTTTCCAAAAAGTCCGGCACGAAGGATTGATAAAAGCCCCAGGCCGGCCCGGCCAACATGCTGGCCAGCGCATAGGCCCAGACCGGTTTGTATTTAAACAAGGAAAGCCAGGGCACCTTGACCGGCACGGTCTCAACCGGCGGCTGCCCGGCCCGGATATAGGCCAGCTCGTCGCGCGAGAGCCAGCGGTGTTTCTCGGGTTCGTCATAGGCAAACCACCAGGCGATCAACCACACGAAGCCGGTCGCGCCGGTGGCGTAGAACGTCGAGGCCCAGCCGATGTGATAATACATCCAGGGCACGGCGATCGGGCATAACACCGCGCCGACGTTGGTGCCGGCGTTAAACCAGCCTGTCGCCAGCGCCCGCTCTTTGACCGGGAACCATTCGGCGACGGTCTTGATCGCGGCGGGGAAATTGGCCCCCTCGGTCAGCCCGAGCGCCACCCGGGCGAGTACGAAGCCGACCGCGGTCATCGGCATGGCAAGCGTCAACCACGTGAAGCCGACCTCGGCGAAAGAAAACCAGGGATAGTCCAGGCGGAATTGCGCGGTCTTGTCCACGAAGCTGACCAAACCGTGCGCCACGGCGGCAAAACTCCATAACGACACGAATACAGGCAGGCCCTTTTTCACCCCCCACTTGTCGATCATGCGGCCGCCGATCAGGTAGCCGAACGCATAGGCGAAGGAGAAAAACGCCGTGATGTAGCCGTAGTCGGCATCCGTCCAACCCAGCTCGGCGCTGATCGGCTTCTTCAAGATGCCGATCACCAGCCGGTCGATGTAGTTGACCGTGACGGAGAAGAACAGGAGCGCGCAGATAATCCAGCGCGTGCGCCCGGTCGCCAGGTTGGCGGAGCCCGGTTTCGCCGGGGAAGGGGTAAACGTCATGGGTGGGGTAAGGGTAAACGGGTAACGGCTGGGGCGGTGGCGGAAGCGGCGGGGAGTGCTCCTCAGCCTGCCTTGGGCGGAGGTAGAAAGCGCTCGAACTCGCCGCCGAGCAAGGCGTGAACGCCCTCGGCGATGATCGTCTCGGTGACCGGCCAGCCCGACCGCGCGGTGTCTTCATATTTGGCGGCGAGGACCTTCGCGCCCAGGGCGCGGAAATGCGGCCATTTATACAGCAACTGATCGAGCACGCGCGCGTCGGAGTGCTGGGCGGTGAAGGTCAGGCCGAGCATCTCCAGCCGCATACGGGTCATGTCTTCGATGATGACCGGGTTGTTCAGGAACCACCAGCAGCCGAAGGGATGGAGGTTGCGGAATTTCCGGCCCATCACGCAGACCTGGTGCTGGTTTTCCCGCGACAACACAGTGAGCAGGAATTTCACGTCCGGGTTTTCCCCGATCAGCCGTTCGTAGCCGTCCAGATCGACGCGGCCCATGCCGTGGCCGCCGATGCGCAACTCGGGGTTGATGAGCCTGGGTTTTACCCCCGGCATCAGGGCAAAGGGCAACCCGTGCTCGCGACAGAAGGGCAAAATGGCCTTTTCGATCACTGTGGTGACGGCGGATACGTCGGGGTAGGCGTAGCTCGGCGGGAGCGAAGCCATCACGTAAAGCGCGTCGAGCCGCCTGGCCCAGTCGGCCAGGAACCGTCGCACTTCGGACAGGGTCTGCGCGGTAAAATCGAGACTCACCGCGTAACCCATTTGTTGGAGTTGCCCGACGGCTTGCGGCCAGTCGTGCAGCAGCGGGTCGATGCGCAGCGCGGCTTTGAAACGGGAATCGCGGGCGAAGCCTCGCTCCCAGCCGGGCCGCTCCAGATCGTCGAAGGGCGAGTTGGTCATCACCAGCGCGCGAACGTTGGCTTTTTCCAGCACCAGATCGACGAACCGCTCGCGTTTTTGTTCGGCGAACCAGCGACGGATGCGCGGGAGTTCGCCCGGCCCGACGTCGAGACCGAGCAGATTGAGCGAGGTGACCACGCCCCGGGTGGCCTCCGACACGGGCGCGCGTTCGACGAACAGCGTGCGCCAGATCAGGTCGGCCTGCTCGGTTTTGTTCATCGCCCAGAACCGCGCATAAGGCAGGTCGAGGCAGCGAAACGCCTCGGCCACCAGGTAGTGGTAGGTCAGTTGCTCGTCGATGCCCCAGAGCAGGATCTCGCCCTGGGCCGGGTCGTAGAGATGGGTGTGGATGTCCAGCACCGGCGCGCCGGCGACGAGGCGGGCGACGGTCGGTGCGATTTGGGGGAGGGGTAGCGAACTTGTCATGGTTAGAAGCCCACCGCCGCGCCGCCGTCCACCGGCAGCACGAGTCCGTTGATGAAGCGCCCCGCCGGGGAGCAGAGATAAACGGCGGCCCAGCCGATGTCGTCGGGATGCCCGAACCGGCCGAGCGGCGTGCGGCCGATGATCTTGGCCTTGCGCGCCGGATCGCCGCTCAGGGCCTTGTCCAGCATCTCCGATTGGATCCAGCCGGGGGCGATGGCGTTGACGCGCACGCCCTCCGGTCCGAATTCGGTGGCGAGCGAACGCACCATGCCGAGGTGGGCCGACTTGGCCGCCGAGTAAGCCACGACCAGCGGCATGCCGATGAGCGAAGTCATCGATGCGGTGAAGATAATCGAGCCGCTCTTGCGAGCCAGCATGCGGGCGCCGGCCTCGCGGGTGAGCGCGAACGCGGCGAACACGTGGGTCTGAATCACGGCGGCGAACTCCACGTCGGTGGTCTGCGTAGCGGGCTTTTTCAGATGCACGCCGGCGTTGTTGATCAAGATGCCGACCGGTCCGGCCAGCGCCTCGGCCTGGTCCACCAGCTGGGGGGCGATGCCCGGCCGGGTGATGTCCCCCGGCAGCGCAAAGGCGCGTTCGCCGAGGGCGCGGCAGGCGTCCTTCAGCTCGGCTTCGCGCCGTCCGACGAGGACGACCCGGGCGCCGGCGGCGACCAGGCAGCGGGCCATGCCGAAGCCGAGTCCGCTGCCGCCGCCGGTGATGAGGGCGACCTGACCGGTGAGGTCGAACGCCGCCGAGAGCGAGGGCAGGGCCGCGCCGGAAGCGGAGGAGGGTGCGGCGTTCATGCGCGGCACCCCTGTTGAAGACCGGGGGGTTCTTGATGTTTATACATGATGAAATATTCGCGGTGCCCGAGGCTCTCGGGCCTGGAGGGTTCGCCGGCCGCCACGCGGGTGACCAGGCCGAGCAGGTCGAGCGCGGCGGCGTCCAGCGTCTGCTCGCCGGAAAGCACCGTGCCCGCGTTGAAATCCATATCCTCGCGCATGCGCTCGTAGGTGCGGGCGTTGCCGGTGATCTTGATCAGCGGCGAGACGGGACTGCCGATCACGCTGCCGCGTCCGGTGACAAACAGGACGATGTGGCTGCCGCCGGAGATGAGATCCACGATGCCCTCGGAATCGTTCGGGTTGGTATAGCCGAACTGCATGTAATGCCCGTCGGGCACCGAATCCATCAGCCAGAGGCCGGGGCCCGGCGCCGTTTCGGACACGCGCAACACGCCCTGGATCGGGCGGCTGCCGCTCTTGGCGAACGCGCCGAGACTCTTCTCCTCGATGGTGGTCAGGCCGCCCGCGAAATTGCCGGGCGAGGCGGACCACTGGCGCACGCTTTTGCAGTAGGCTTCGGCCTTGTCGTAGGTCCGCGCCAGTTGCTCGCGCACGTCGGGGTTGGCGGCGCGTTGCAGCAGGATTTCCTTCAGGCCGATCTGCTCGACGATTTCCTCGAAAATCGCACGGCCGCCGGCATCCACCAGGCGGTCGAAAAAACGGCCGACCACCGGATTGCCCGCCAGCCCGGAGGTGCCGTCCGAGCCGCCGCATTCGCAGCCGATCGTGAGGTCGCCCAACCCCATGGGCACACGGGGCACATCGCGAATCTGCGCACGCAGCTGGCCGATCAGCGCCTTGCCGTTTGCGATGCTGCGGGTGGTGCCGCCGACTTCCTGGATGAGAAAACTTTCCGCCGGCCGGCCCGACGCGCGCACGGTTTCGGCGAGCCGTCCGGCCTGGGTGTATTCGCAGCCGAGGCCGACGGTGAGCACGGCGCCGACGTTGGGATGGCGGGCCAGGGCCAGCATGAGCCGGATGGCGTAAGCGTTGTCGTAACAACCGGAGAAACCGATGACGTGGGCGTCTTCCTCCCGGCTGGCCACGGCGTGGGCGACGAATTGTGCGCACTCCACCGTGTAGATCACGAGGATCAGGTTGCGGATGCCTTTGCGCCCGTCGGGGCGCAGCCAGCCCTGCCAAGTAGGGGAATCAACGGTAAGCATGGGCGGTGTCGGTGGGCGCGCCGGTATCCACATCAAGGGAGGAGGAGCGCTCGTCGTAGTTGCTGGCGAGGTTGTGCAGGTGAACCCATTCCCCGGCGTTCAAGGCGCGTACCGCGTGGCCGATGGGGAAGCCGTATTTGAGCACCGGATCGCCTTTCGCGACGGCGTGCAGAGCGATCTTGTGACCGGCCGCGACGGGCTCGACGGCGGTGACGTTCAGCCGCTCCGCGCCGAGAATCTGGACAATGCCGGGCCGGGCGTCGTCCAGCAGGGTGGCCACGTTATCCGATGGATGGATACGGACGGCTCGGGCGGCGGCGGGATCAGAGGATGCCATATTTTTGGAAGGCGGCGGTGCTGGACATGCCCGCCTCGATTTCCTTGCGCACGAGTTTTTCGCCGCGCGCCTTTTCCAAGGCTTTGACGATCACTTCCTCTTCGTGACGGCGGGGAATGATCAGGACGCCGTCCAGGTCGGCGAAAACGAGGTCGCCCGGCTCCACCCAGACGCCGCCGCAATCCACCGCGCAGCGGTAATCGGCCACCTGGGTGCGGACCGAGGAGTCCTGCGCGTAACGGCCGCGGCTGAAGACCGGCCAATCTTGCGAAAGCACCTGGGGGGTGTCGCGGTGAAAGCCGTTGACCACCGCGCCCACCGCGCCGCGAGTGCGGGCGGTGGCGGTGAGGATCTCGCCCCAGTAGGCGCAGCGCATGTCGCCGCCCGAGGCCAGGTAGATCTCGCCGGGCTGGAGCTGGTCGAGCGCCTCGGTGAGTTTGCCGAAGGGCTTTTTTTGCGGGCCGTAAACGTCGATCATCACCACCGGCATGGCCCGGCCGGCGAGTTTCATGCCCTCGCGCATCGGCTGGATGGGCTGGGGGAGAAACTGGCGGTAAGCTCCGAGCGAATCGACGATGTCGCCGACGACCGGGGTATAAAGCTCGCTGCGCATGAGCGCGAAAAGTTCGGCATCCGAATTCCAGGGAGTGGTCATAAACAGGGTAGGCCCGCACTCTGGCATCATGCCGCTTGCGCGGGCGAAGGGCCTGTCGTTTTATCTATAAAGTGAAACCCCAACGCACCCGATTAACCCTGCGCGACGTCGCCGAGCGAGCCGGTGTGTCCATCATGACGGTGTCTTTGGCGCTGCGTGATCAACCGAGCCTGCCCCAAGCCACCCGGGAGCGCATCCGGGCACTGGCGGCGGAGATGGGCTACCGCCCCGATCCGGCCTTGGCCGCGCTCAACCACTACCGAGCCAAGGGGCGACGGGCCGAGCGAGGCGCGATCCTCGCCTACCTGACTGCTTTCGAGACACGCGACGGTTGGAAGCAGGGGTTTCTCCAACGCACCTTCGAAGGGGCCCGGAGCCGCGCCGAAGAACTGGGCTATCGGCTGGAGCACTTTTGGCTGAAAGAACCCGGTATGACCCCGCAGCGGATGGGAGGTATCCTGCAAGCGCGGGGCATACGCGGCGTGGCGGTCGCGCCCCTGCCCCGGCCCGGCCGGCTGGAGTTTCCCTGGGAGCATTTTTCCGCCGTCGCCGTCGGCCCGAGTCTGGTCACGCCGGCCCTGCATAGCGCCTGTAACAACCACTACCAATCCATGTTGCTCGCGTTGGAGCGCACCACCGCCGCCGGTTATCGGCGGATCGGTCTCATCCTCGACCCCGAGGTGGACCAACGCCACCAGCAGAAATACCTCGCGGCGTTTACGATGTTTCAGATGACCAAGCTCGGGGAGAGCACCCGTTTGCCGCCGCTGTTGCTCAATAATCCGTCCGCTGCGGCGGTCCGTCCCTGGTTGGAGGCCCACGCCCCGGACGTGGTGCTGTGCCATGACGAGCGCGGACTCGACTGGCTAAAGCCAGGGGGTGCGGCCGTGCCGGAGCAGATGGGGTTCGTGAGTCTGATTCGTGGCGGCAATCAGGCCATTGCGGGCATCGAGACCTTTCCCGGGCAAATCGCCGCCGCCGCCATCAACCGGTTGAACCAACTCCTGCACGACAACGAAACGGGAGTGCCTGAACTGCCCACCTGCGTGATGTTGAACGGGAGCTGGATGGCCGGAACCACCTGCAAAAGCAAAGCCGACGCGAAAGCCTGAACCAGCCGGTGGTGAAAAACGCCGGTTTATACCAAAGTCCCGATGAATTTAGACTTTGTCACAATGTAAAACCGGTCGGTGACCGGTTCCGCCCTCTAAACCGCACCGGTCGGCGACCGGTACCACACCAAGTATCTGTTTCATAAGCCTAAAACCATGGGGGAATTGGTATTCCCCGGGCGTTGATCGACAAGCCGTCAGGCGAGCTGAGGACAGATCGGAGGCCGTGGATGCTGGAAACCGTGGAGCAATCCACGCCCACCGTCCCGGCAATGTGCCCGGCGTTCAGTACAGGCCGCGCCACGAACCGGTCAGCGCGATTGGGCGCGGAAGGGGGCGGCGGGCAGGCCGGCGCCGTTGTAGAGGTTGCAGCCTGCGGGTTGCGTCGCCCAGGCGTAGCGGACTTGGGTGGGGGCGGGAACCTCGGGGGAGGAGACCAGGACGGTATCTCCGTCGATTACGGCTTGAGCCCAGACAAACTGGCCGTCGGCCCCGGCGAGCGCGAAGTGTTTGAGCGCGCCGTCGCGGGCCACCAGCCCGCCCTCGGTGTGGGTGAAGTGCAGGCGCAGCGCCCGGCCTTCGGTTTCTAATCGCTCAAATACGGGACCGGAACTGACGGTCGGCACGCCGTAGGTTTTGTCGAGGGCCTGCGCGGCGAGGCGGAGACCGACGTCGCGTTTGTTGGGCGGGTGAATGGTGTTTGCGCCAAGATCAATGGCCACGGCCAGTTGACAGCCCGGGATGCGCCGGGCGACTTCGGCCTGGGCTTCGCGCACCAGGGCGGGGTTGGAGTCGGCGGGGGTGGCGGAGGGTTTGCCCCAGCCGGCGAGTTGCACGATTTTAAAGGGGAGGTCGGGTTGGTCAAAAGCCTGCCGCCAGTCACGGACGAGGGTTTCCAATAAGGGGCCGTAGGCCGTGGCGCGGGCGGTGGTGTCGGAGTTGGATTCGCCCTGGTACCAGATAACGCCGCGAAAGGTGAACGGCGCGAGCGGGGCGATCATGCCGTTGAACAGCGCGGCCGTGCCCATGCGGTGAACCTTGCTTGTGGCGTCGGCGTGTCCGGCGACCGTTCGGAGCGAGGGCAGGCTGATCCAGGCTTCGATCTGCGAGCCGCCGACGGCGCTGACGACCAGGCCGACGGGAACATTGAGTTTTTCCTGCAAGGCCGCGCCGAAATAGTAGGCCACCGCACTGATGTAAGGGGCGGTTTCGGGCGTGTAGCTCTGCCAGCCGGCGCGCGGCTCCGGCATGAGACCGTCCGGATTTTTCGGCAGAATGACGTGATCGGGGAGCACGCCTTTACAATCGTCCTGAGGCTCGGCCCGGGTGGTTTTTTCGACGTTAAACACGCGCAGCCCGGGGCGGGGTGCGGGCGGGCCTGCCTGGGTCCAAAACGTGTCCCCATACCAGTCATTGTTTCCCTTGGGATAGTCGGGGCCGAGCATCATGCACATGTTGGACTGGCCGGAGCACAGCCAGACCTCGCCGATGAGCAGGTTTTGGATCTGGACGGCGTTTTCCTTCGGCACGGTGAAGGTGATGTGCTCGGGGCGAAGGCCTTCGTTGAGCGGTCGGGCGGCGGGTGTTTTGATCAGAACCTGCCATTGGCCGCGCTTGTCGGCGGTTGCCTTGGCGTGTTCGCCCCAGGAGGTTTCCACGAGCACGGTTTCGCCTTCGTAGGCCCAACCCCACAGGCGCACGGTGCTTTTTTGCTGAAGCACCAGGTTGCTGGACAGCACGGCGGGGAGCCGGACGTCGGCCTTTGCGGAGGTAATGAGCAACAGGGTGCTGACAAACAGACCGAGGACGTGGCTAAAGTTCCTTATCATGAGAAGGGTGGGTGGGGAATTAACGTGTCGCGTATTACGTGCTGACCAAACCGGATATTTAACGCAAAAATCGGCATGCACGCTCTTGGAAACGTGGTTTTCTTTAACCTAAATCCGGCAGTAGGAATTAACGGATTGCACAGAGAGCTCGGATAAAGGCAGTTACGGATCAGATATCTATGAATAAAAACTCACCCGCAGGGTGAGCATAGTGAGTTCTATAATGCCTTGATAATCCGTGTCTATCTGTGGTTCAACTGCTTTTTGTAGGTTTAACGGATTGCGTCATGCTCCGCGCCTTGGCGTTTATGCGATCAAAAGCCTGAATCACTATAGAATTGGTATCAATCGCGAAAAATCCGGTTTTTTAAAATAATTCCAGCATAGAAAATTGCAGTCGTAGCATGACCAGGTTTGCAAACGGCGGGATTCGGCAACCCCGCCCTGCAGCGTAAAGGCTCGCGGCCAGAGTTTTTCTTAAACTCGATCGTAAAATGATGACCAGACTGGATACTGCTGCCGCGACTCGTTTTGCGCCGACCCGATCCCCTTACGATCCCCTTAACTACTGAAGTCTATGATTCTGGGCCTGACCCGGCGGACAATCACTCTTAAATGGGCAATTAATAAAAAACGGACGATTTTGGTTCCAAAACCGTATCCGCCCCCGGCAGTCGCGCGGTCGCGGGTTTTGGCATATACTTGACGTGGGGGACGACTCGTCTGTATTAATTTCCCCCCGTCAAAAGACGGGGGGATTATATATTTATTTAATTTTATCAATAAATCTTTGTCAAATTGCGGCGCAAGATGTCATAGACTGTTCCACCTGATTTACCATAGCTATCCTGGATGCTGTAAGTAGTTGTCTTTGGCTTGTAGCCAGCTTTTGCGAGACTGTTTTTAGTGGCAGAATCCAATTCAGGCAAGTTCAGGGCTGAAATGGTAAAAATACCCGCCAGGTGCTGGCAATTTAAGAAATACAGCTTTTCATAGGTCTTGGCGGGCAAAAGTGCATTCTGATATACATACACGACCTTTAGGTATAAAGTAAACGAGCTCGTGGCGGTGGTCTTTTGGTTGGCGTAGAACACCGATAGTTGGTTTGTGCTCTGGTCCATCGGGGTGGTTCTGTACCAGCCGAGATGCACAAAAGGCCGATCAGCCTTGGTTGGTGATGGTACAGGCACCACATTAGCAGCATTCTCGGGTACCCATACGTTGTACAAATCGTATCTGACTCCAGCAAAGAGCTGAGATGCGGTTTGAGTTAAAACCGGCTTCAGTGCAGTTCCGACTACCTTCGCCGGTTTGGCGTGGGCACCGAGCGCGAGCGATAGTGCCACGAATAATAATGCTAGCTTCTTCATAGTTAGGTTTGGTTTTGTTTGGTTGTTTGTAACGCCGTCTTGATAAAACAAGGCGGAAAGGGAACTGCGGCAGTTGCCAGCGATAGGGTAAGGGACGGTTTTTCTATCCAACGAATGAATCGTTCAATCTTTTTTATCGTCATGTCACTCCCGGTTTGCCGGGGTTGCGTGTAATATAAAAAAAGGCCAAGCCAGTGCAGATGGATTGTGGAATTTTTCCTGCAAGGCTGTCATGATAATTGATAGTGCGGGGCGTTTTCCTTTCTCGTATGTCTGCTTGCTGGTGATTTTTATTTGCGATAGTTTTGTTTGGAATTCACGAAACTTAAGGTATAAAAAAGACCTCTGAGTTATGGCAAGCCTCGACTACGCCGATTTAAACAGTCGCATTCCTTATTCTTAAACAACTAAAAAGCAGGGATTTGCACGATATAATCCATTCATCTGATCAATCTGCCGTGCTGATCTTCATGCTTTTTGGCCCGGCCGGGAGGCTGAAAATTTCCGATTTCCGGAATCCTTTGGTCCATTTAAGTTCAATACTCGTTATTTATCAAACCGAGTTTTTGATAAAAAGACGCAGGGCCGGAGATAATGTGAACGAACGCGCAGATGTCCGGCAGGTTGCTCAAGATCGCGGCGACCAAAGTCGGGTATCTGGTTTAAAGGCCGGATTGCTGCGTAATACCCAAGTTCCGATGAACCTGGAAAAAGCATTTGAACCACGCATACCATCACGGAGAGACACGGATTAATAAGGCATTATAGAACTCACTATGCTCACCCTGCGGGTGATTTTCATTCATAGGTATCTGATCCGTAACTGCCTTTATCCGTGTTCCCCGCAATCGGTGGTTAATTCCTACTGCCGGATTTAGGATGAATTTAGACTTTGTCACAATGCAGAACCGGTCTGTGACCGGTTGCGCCCTCTAAACCGCACCGGTCAGCGACCGGTGCTACACCAATCATCGTTTCATAAGTCTAAAAACATGGGGAAATTGGTATGATGGTCAAAGACGTATTATAATGCACCAAGGGCCGGTTGCGATTACAGGGACGCCGCTCGCCGAAAACAGCACACGACTTGTTCGAGCAGCATTTCCCGACTGCGCATACCCCGCCGGAGAATTTTGGATCTCCTTAAAGCCAAGTCACGAAATAATACAATCTGACCGGCACGCCTGAGGGGGGATATTTTCAAAAGCCTCAAACTGTGTGGCAGCCTTTCTAGACGTCACTTGGTGCTGAAGCGATAGACCGTGGTGCTCTTAAGCGTTTTTCCCGGGTTTAGGATCGTGCTGGGGAATGAAGGCTGATTGGGGGAATCGGGGAAGTGCTGGGTTTCCAGGCAGAAGCCGCTGCGGTAAGGGTAGGGTTTGCCGCTTTTACCGATGAGTTTACCATCGAGAAAATTGCCGGCGTAAAACTGCAGACCGGGCTCGGTGGTCAGGACTTCGAGGTACCTTCCGGAGGTCGGTTCGTAAACGGTGGCGGCCAGGGCGAGCTTGCCTTTTTTCGCGTCGAGCACCCAATTGTGATCGTAACCGCCGCCGTGTTTGAGTTGCTCGTCCGGGTTGTTTATACGTTCACCGACAGGATGGGCGCGGGTGAAATCGAAGGGCGTGCCGGCAACCTGGCGCAGTTCGCCGGTCGGGATGAGACCGCTGGTAACCGGGGTAAACCGGGACGCGTTAATCTTTAATTCGTGGCCCAGGATGTCGCCATCGCCCTCGCCGCGCAGATTAAAATAACTGTGCTGGGTCATATTCACCGGGGTGGCTTTGTCGGTGGTCGCCGTGTAGTCTATGCGCCACTCATTATCGTCGTTCAGCCAGTAGGTCGCGCTGACGCGCAAGGTGCCGGGGTAGCCCTCCTCGCCGTCTTTGCTGACATAGGTAAATCGCACTCCTTGCGCGCCGTTTTTAGCGACGCCCTCGCCCTGCCAGACGACTTTATCAAAGCCTTTCAGACCGCCGTGCAGCGAGCATGGGATACCGGCCGGTTCGTTATTGGTGGCCAGTGTATAGTCGATACCGCCGAGAGCGAATTTGCCCCGGGCGATGCGGTTGGCGTAACGGCCCGCGACGGCGCCGAAATACGGCGAGTCGGCGATATATTCGGCGAGTGTATTAAAACCGAGGACGATGTCGCCGGGTTTACCGCTGCGGTCCGGTGTGTGGAGACTGACCACGATGGCTCCATAAGTCATGGCGCGGATTTTGGTGCCGTGGCGGTTGGTGAGGGTGAAGACCTCGACCGGGGTGCCGTCGGGGGTCTTGCCGAAGGGTTCCGGATGGGGCAGGGCGGCGACCAGTGTGTGGCCGATAAATGTTAAGGCACAGAGTATAGTATGTAGTTTCATATTTTGGATGATTGGAGAGGAAGCGCGGGTGATCGCCCGCGCTTTGAGGTGAGGGGGCTTACTTGCCGCGAGTGCTGCGCAGCTCCATGAGCTCTTGCTGTTTGCCGGTGAGTTCGAGCTGCAGGCGCTGGAGGTCTTCCTTGAGCTTTTTCACATCGGCACCGCCTTGGTCGTTGGCCTGGATGACCACGGTGCTGCCTTGGGCCGGGGCTTTGGACGCGGCGGTGTAGGCGGCGTCGTAGGCGAGCGGTTGGGCGGGGGCGACCGAGGTGAGCACGGCTTCGCCGCTTTTCAGGCCCTTGGCGTAGGCCTTGACTTTGATGATGCCCGGCTGGGTGGTGGCGCGCAGCAGCACGGTGGCGGTGCCGAACTCGGTCCTGGCCGGGTTGTTGCGGGCGGCGGGGCTGTCGATGATTTCGCCCGGGCCCTCGACTTCGAAATAGACCGACTCGGAGCCGAGCACTTTGAGCACGCCTTTGTTGTCCACCACGGAGGCGCGCACCGGCACGAAGTCGGCGCCGTCCGCGCTCAGGCCCACGCCGACGTCGTCGATGGTGACGGCGATGCCGGTGGTGCGTTGCGGGTAGCGCCGAACCTCACGGGTCACGACCTGGCCGCCGATCAGGCCCTCGGCGATCATTTCGGGAACGTTTTTCCAGTCGCGGTAGTCCTTCTTGATGACGCCGTAGTCGAAGACGTTTTTGAAGGTAACGGGCGGGTGGGGGAGGGCCTTGTAGCCGGTATCGGGTTTCTGGGTGGCGACGACCTTGCCCAGCCAGGTGAGGCGGACCTCTTCACAGTTGCTGTAAACGATGACGTCGGGGCCGGAGACCTGGGTGAGCTCGTGGGCGATTTTCACCATGGGGCCGGTCTGGATGCCGGGCACCTTGTAGTCGGGCGCATACTGGCTCTTGAACAGGTAGTAGGAGTAGCGGGGGACGCGGGCGCTGTCCAGGATGCCGCCCCAGAACGGATCGGGGTGGTAACCGCGCTGGTGGTCGATGCCGCACCAAAGGGTGGCGCCGAGGCGGGATTTGCCGGTGCCGTAGATTCCGGATAGGTTTTGGGCGCGGATGATGGCTTGGATGAGCAGCGGGGCCTCGCCCCATTCGCGTTTGACGCGGGTGGAGGCGTTTTGGGTGTAGAAACCATCGACTTCGCCGCCGTCGCCGTATTCGCGGGTGAGTGAATTGATCTTCGGATCGGTGCCGTGGTAGTGGAAGTTGAAGCCGCCCTTCCTGGCCTCGTCGCCATCGGCCACGGTGTAGAAACCGGGGAAGGGATACTCTTCGTTGGCGATGCGGTTCATCTCCTTGAGGGCGTCGGCGGGCTGGTCGGGGGTTTCGTTGAGCGCGGTTTCCCACAGCAGCATGGACGGGTGGTTGCGGTCGCGGCGCACGAGGGCGCGGGTGTCGGCGTAGAGGCGCGGGCCGAACAGCGGGTCCTTGAAGTTGAAGAACTGCCAGCCGGGGTTGGCGGTGGTGACGAGCAGGCCGAGTTCGTCGCAGGCGTCGTAGAAGGCCGGGGCCATCGGGTAGTGGGCGGCGCGAACGACATTGCTGCCGCCTTCGCGCAGGAGCTTGGCGTCGCGCCATTGGCCGGATTTGGGCAGGGCGTTGCCGATGTAGGCGTAGTCCTGGTGGCGGTTCACTCCGCTGAGTTTGGCGCTATAATACTGCTTGTTGACGAACAAACCCTCCGGACCGCGCATCTCAAACAGGCGGATGCCGAAGCGGGTTTTCAGGCTGTCGATGATCTTGCCGTTTTCGACGATCTCGGTGCGGATGAAGTGCAGGCAGGGATCGTCGGGATGCCAGAGGCGGACGTTTTTCGGTGCGAGCTGCTGGGTGAACTGGCGGGTGGCGCCGGCGGGCAGCTCGGCGGCGGCCTCGTCTTGGAGCACGCGGGTGCCGTCGGCGGTTTCCAGAATGGTGCGCACGCCGATTTTTTTGGCGGCCTTGCTCGTGTTGGCCACTTCGGTGCGGACCTCGAGGTCGGCGGAGGTGCCGTTGACATCTTTAACGCCGACAAAAACGCCGCCGCCGGCGGGGGTCGGGCTCAACTCGGGGAAGGTCACGTGCAGCTCGGGGGTGCGGATCAGGTAAACTTCGCGGTAGATGCCGCCGAGATAGGTGAAATCGAGGTTGTTCTGCGGTTTGCCGGGCGGGTAGCTGGGGTCGTTGGAGTTGTCGGCGAGCACGGCGACGACGTTGCCCTTGCCGTCGGCGCGGAGCACCGGGGTGGCATCGACGACAAAGGGCAGGTAACCGCCGAAGTTTTGGGCGAGTTTCCGGCCGTTTACCCAGACGGTGGACTTGCCCATGACGGCTTCAAAATAGAGGAAGACCTTGCCGCCGGCGGGGGCGGCATCGAAACGCTTTCGATACCAGGCGGGGCCTTGGTAGTTGCGGCCTCCGCTGAGGTTTTCGCCGAGGATTTCCAGACCATGGGGGAGATTGGCCGCCTCCCAGGCGGAGTCATCGAAGGCGGGAGCCTCGGCGCCGGGGACGTTGGCTTTGAGGAAGCGCCAGCCGGGGCCGAAGTTTTGCACCGTGCGGGGGCTGGAGCCGACGGCGAAGAAGCCGGCGGTGGAGAAGGCGGGCACGGGCTGGGCCACGGGTTGGTCATCGACGGAGACCTTGGCCCAGTCGGCGTGGTCGCCTTGGGGGCCGTTGCCGGTCGAGAAGGACCTTGAATTGGGCCGGGGCGGTGGGGCCGCCCTTGTCGTCCATGCCGACGAGGGCGGTGAATTTGCTGCGTTTGCCGTCCAGCGCGAAGACGAGCTCGGAGGGGGCGTGGGTGCCGATGCCTTGATCGTAAAGGGTGCCCGCGATGGTCAGGGGGCCGTTGCCGTAGCTTTTATCGGTCTGGGCTTTGCCGTGCTGTTGTTTTACCGAGGCGGCGGTTTCGACGGTGAGCGGTTTGAGCAGCTCGACAGGGGGCGGCGGGGCGGCCTGGAGGGCCAGGGCAGGCAGCAGGGCGATTAGAAACAGAGCCAGGGCACGGGTGGGTAATGGCATAGGTCTGTGCATGATTGGGATGGAGTAAGGTGGGGGCGGTCGGGGTGAACGCAGCGGGTGGGGATCAGGCCAAAGAATGCTTGGGGGAGGCCTTTTGGGATGCATATGATTTCTGCAATGGAGTGTGAAGGTGAAAAGCTTGATCGCGAGCGTGCGTTTTGTGATCAGTGGCCCATGTCGACCGAACTCTTTCCCGCGATATTAATTGCCGAAGAAGAAACCCGCAGGGATAAGGGGTATTTTTATGAGAACGACAAGCGGGGGGATGCAGGGGCGATTGTGATTCAGCGCACGAGCGGCGGGCAGGGATTTTTTCGGGATGCCAAGGGGCTAATCCACGCGGTTCCGGTGGATCATGCGATGGTGTTTTCCCATCAGGAACCGACGGCTTATGGGTACCCGCCGGAGGCAACGGAACCCTATGTGCTGCGCTATGTGACGGTCGCGATTCGGAGTCTGGCTCCACTGGTGCAGAGCCTGAGGCAGGAGCACGGATCGGTGTTGCGGATGCCGGGGCACACCGGGGCGACGGCCCTTTTTGACGAGTTATTCGAGCGGTTTAATCAACGCACCTTTGCGGACCGGTTTCACGAAGCGGAGCTGGTCCACCGCCTGATAATCGAGCTTTATCGTGCACAGGTTCAAGATATTAAGGAAACGGATCCGGTGGGTTTTGGGTATGATTATCTACGCAGCCATTTTCGTTCGCCGATTAATTTGAAGCAACTGGCTGATAGATGCGGGATCAGCCGGGAGCATTTTATCCGGCAGTTTACCAAGCGCTACGGCGAGTCACCGGGAGCGGTGTTGCGTGGCTTGCGCTTAACGCAGGCGGAAATCCTGCTGAACGCCACCGATGCGGACGTGGAGTCGGTCGCCCTTGCCAACGGCTATGCGAGCGCCAACACGTTTCGCCGGGCCTACCGGCAGATCTACGGCCGGAGTCCGCGTGCACTTCATAAACATTAGTGGTTTATAATAGAAGAGATAGAGTGTCGTCGGGCGGAGCTGAGCTGTGCCGTCACTTATTTTGCCGGACCTGCCCAATTATCACTCCAGTTTCGAGATTATCGGGAGAAGCCACCTCTCCATCCTGGCCGACAATGTCATCCTCCGCGTGGGCAAACAGCGGACCTTTTCCCTTACCAATTGCGCGAATGCCACCATCCGGGGCGTGACCATTCGCGCCCGCTATCCTTCGTGCACCCAGGGGCGCATCCTGAGCAAGGGCACCAACGCCGACGGCACCGCCTACGCGCGCTGGCGCATTTCCGACGCTTACCCCACCACCTTTGCGACCGATCCGACCTACGCGTCCACCAGCACCCGCTTTCTATCCGACAGCTCGTTCAATGCCGTCAACCAAACCACCGGCACCATCGATCTGGCTACCGGAGACAACTGCAACAGTATCGTAACGAACGAAGGCGGAGGCGTCTGGAAAATTGATTTCCCCTCCCGCACCTCGCTGCCCTGCGCGGTGAACGATTGGCTCATCACCCGCCCGCCCTACCCCGACACCCAGGGTTTTGCCGTTTTCCTCACGAATAGCACCGGCTGCACCCTGCAATCCGTGACCAGCCAGGGCGGCGGTTTTGCGACGTTTTACGAGGTCGAGGGCGGCCGCAACCATATGCTCGGCTGTCGCATCGAGTGTTCGCCGGAGGTTCCCCACGGTGGCGCCGAATTGCCGGTGGTCGGTTGCGCTGCCGATGGCGTGCATTCCCGCCATGCCACCACCGGCTCCACGTCGAGGACTGCGTCTTCACCGGCGTGCTTTTGGACGACTGCATCGCCATCCACGGGGAATTCCGGACCGTGCTCAGTGTCACCGAAAAATACCGTGATTTACGATGACGGCGACAACGACCCCGGCACCGTGGCGACCGCCGGAAGATTGTGATCGGCCGCCCGGCGCGCATCAGCAATCCCGACTACAACGGCGGCGCTTATCGCATCATCAACAACCAGCTCGGCGGCACCCGCTCCCGCGCCATCCTCACCAAGGGCGACAACGGCCTCATCGCGGGCATCACGATCAAAAACTCCGGCATCGCCATCAACATCGTATTGGGAGGAGTCCGATTACGCATGGAGCACCACCAGCACGGGCAACATTATCGAGGATTGTCGCACCGGCGTGAACTTTGTTTCCGACGGGGCCTGCGGCAACAAGACCGTCACCATCACCAACAACGTTTTCGGCACCATGCTGGGCGGCGACGCCATCGCCCTGCGCGGCTGCCAGGACGTCGTCGTGAGCGGTAATTTTTTCGCCCCCTTGGTCAACGGTAACGCCCTCGATCTCGCCACCGTCAACACCCTCACGCTCGCCAATAACCGGGTCGAATACACCGGCACCGTGCAAAACCGGATCGCCCGCAACACCGGCACGGTGACTTCGCTTGCCGGCCTCAACAACGGCGTGCTTTTCGCGGGCCGAAGCACCGCGCTGACCAACACCCCCGGCGGCTTTTTGCTCTCCGCGTTCAGCTTCGAATGGGTCGGCGGCGGCTACCACCAGATCCTTTCCGCGACCACCGGCCAGGCCCTCGGCGTCGGCGCCAGCACGACCAGCGGGGCCCGCGTCGGTCTGGAAGCCGCCAACGGCTCCGACGGCCAACTCTGGCGTTTGGCGCCCTTCGGCACCGCCGATGCCGACACCACCCTCACCTTGGTCAACAAGCTCAGCGGCCACACCGTCACGGTGAGCAACGGCACACTCATCCAGCAAGCCGCCGTCCGTGGTTCCACCGGCCAGATTTGGACACCCGGCTTCCCGGCTAATTACGTTTACGCCACCTGGGCGACCGGCACCGGGGCCAGCACCGCCGTCACCACCCTCACCACCGTCACCGCCGACAACGACGGCGACGGCCTGGCCAACCTCGTGGAGTACGCGCTGGCCACCCCTCCGCTTGCGGCCGGACCCGGCCCGGCGCTTGCCACCGCTACGCTCACCGTCAACGGCACCCCCGCCAGCTACCTCACGATCTCCTTTTCCCGCCGCGTCGCCGCCTCGGATCTGACTCTGGCGGTCGAGTATTCGGGTGATCTCGCCACTTGGACTTCGAGCGCCGTGCTGGCCGCTTCCGTACCGTCCAGCGACGGCACCACCACGGAGACCTGGCGCGCTCCCGCGCCCGTCGGCACCACCGCCCGCGATTTCTTGCGCGTGCTCTTGACCAAACCGTAAAATTTCTAAAGTATGATAACTCGTCCTGTTCACTCCTTTATTGTGTCGATGCAACAGGCTACCCCCCTTGAAATTCCCCTTATTTTACCCCATCCATGGTCTGCCCCGCCATCCCTTCGTTTTTTTACCCTAGCCCTGAATCATCAGGGCGAAGCTTTGTAAATAACTGCCCTTTCAGCGGATAATGCAACAGACCGCGCCCCACCAGCCGTTTTACCCTGCCATGCAATCCTTGGATTATTGGGTGATGGTGGTGCCGCTGCTTTTTTTGAGCGGCTTGGTGGTGCACACCTGGCGTCAGTTGCGCAGTGTGGCCGATTTTATGACCGGCGGGCGCCAGGCCGGTCCGTTTCTATTATCCATCACGACGGGCGGCGCCGTCCTGTTTATCGCCACCTTTGAGGTGGTGGGCAAAGCGGGTTTGACCCTCAGTTGGTGGCAACTGATCAGTACCCCGATTGCCATCGCGCTCGCCCTGTCGGGCTTGGTTGTTTACCGTTTTAGAGAAACGCGGGCCATGACGCTCGCCCAGTTTTTTGAGCTTCGTTATAGCAAACGCTTCCGCGTCTTCACCGGTATCCTGGGTTTTGCGGCCGGTTTGGTGAATTTCGGGATTATTCCCGCCGTCGGGGCGCGCGGCCTCGTCTATTTTATGGGGCTGCCCGCCGAGTTCCCCCTGCTGGGCCACACCTTCCCCACGTATATACCGGTCATGGCGGCGCTGCTGGCCCTGACTCTGTTCAAAACGCTGACCGGTGGGTTTCTTACCGTGCTTATTACCAACTGCGTCGGCGGCATGTTATGCCAGCTCATTTATGTCGTCGTGCTGGGCGTTTTGCTGACCCTGTTTACCTGGCCGCAAATCAGCAGTGTATTGCTCGCCCAACCCGCCGGACAGTCCCTGATCAACCCCTTTGATTCGCTCGGCCTCAAAGATTTCAATCTCGGCTATATCGCCATGGGCGCGTTTTTATCGATTTACGGCCGGGGTGCCTGGCAAAACGCGAGCGCCTATCAATCCGCCGCCGTCACGCCGCATGCCTCCGTGATGTCCGATGTGCTGGGTAACTGGCGGGACATCGCTCGCATGGGCGTGATGACCCTGCTCGCCGTCTGCGCGCTCACGTTTTTGCGGCACCCGGATTTTGCCGTTCAAGCGGGCAACGCCCATGCGCTCATCGCCGCCATGCCCAACGCCCAGATACAAAGTCAAATGGCCCTGCCTGCGGCAATCGGTGATTTCCTGCCCGCCGGCATACTTGGCTTGTTCTGCCTCGCGATGGTTTTGGGGGTGGTGGGCGGCGATGCGATCCACCTTCATTCCTGGGGAAGCATTTTTGTACAAGATGTGCTGGTGTCCCGCCGCAAAATTCCCTTCACCCCCGCGCAGCACATCCGGGCCCTGCGCCTGAGCATGCTGGGCTGCGCGGTCTTCGCTTTTGCCTTCGGCGTGTTGTTTCGGCAGACCGAATATATTTATATGTGGTGGTCGGTCACGACCGCCATTTATGTAGGCGGAGCGGGCGCGTGCGTACTGGGCGGGCTCTATTGGAAAAAAGGCACGACCGCCGGCGCGTGGGCCGCGCTCCTTTGCGGCTCCCTGCTTTCGGCCTCGGGCATTCTCGCCCGCCAAATCTGGGGCGAAGCCTTTCCCCTCAACGGCACCCAAATCTCCGTCTGCGCAGCCCTGCTCTCCGGCACCGTGTACGTGGTGGTTTCGTTGCTCACCGCGCGGGAAAACTATAACCTGGACCGCCTCTTGCATCGCGGAATCTACGCCGACCGTACGGCCCAAGCCGCCGAGATAAAAAGTCCCCAACCGCTGGAAGTTATTAAACTCAAACTGCTCTCGTTGATAGGCATTAACAAAGACTTTACCCGCAAGGATCGCTGGATTGCCGGCGGCCTCTTTGCCTGGGCCCTGGTTTGGTTTTCCGTGTTCGTGGTGGTTTCGTTATGGAATCTGGTCTCGCCTTGGTCCGCCGGTGCGTGGACGGAATACTGGCAAGTAGCCGGGCTTGGCATCCCCGTGGCGTTAACCGTTATCATCACGATCGGCTTCACGTGGGGCGGGGTGTGCGATGTTCGGGATTTCTTTAAACGCCTCCAACTCCGATCCGTAAACAACCTCGATAACGGCACGGTCGTCGACGGCCGCAACCAGGACGAACCAACCGGCCCGGAAAGCCGTGGTTAATATAAAAATTTCCGAACGAAAAAAGCATGAATCTCACTAAACTAATATCTAAAATTATGCTCATAGGGGCTTTGATCACTGGAGTTGCAAGCGCCGCGCTCAAGGCCGAAACGCCCCGCGTACTTTCGGCTGCCGATTACGGCCTCAAGCCCGATTCCGGAAAAGATGCCGCTCCGGGCATCAGCGCCGCCTTGCGCGCGGCACGCAAAACAGGGGCCACGCGGCTGGTTTTCGCTCCCGGCCGTTATGATATCTGGCCCGACGCCGCCTTTGAGAAATTTCTTTTTGTGAGCAACAACGACGAAGGCCTCAAGCGCATCGCCTTTCCCTTGATCGATATCAAGAATCTTGAAATCGACGGCGCGGGCGCGGAGTTTGTTTTTCACGGTCCCCTCGTTCCCTTCTTGATCGAAAACTCCAAAGGAATCACCTTGAAGAACCTGTCCTTTGATTTCGCACGCCCTTTACAGTCGGAGGGCAAGGTGCTCGCCGTCACGCCGGAATCCGTCGATCTCGAAATTTCCGAGGAATTCCCCTATGAAATCAGAAACGGCATCCTCGTATTTACCGGCGGCAAGCGCACCCCAAGACCAGAAACCACGGTTAAAAGCGGCGAAGTTCTTTACCCTTACGGCAGTCTGCTCGCCTTTGACCCGGCGAAGCGCGAAACCGCCTTTATGGCCAGGGATCGGTTCGGCATCGACGCAGGATTGCCGGCGAGTCAAATCAGTCCGGGCAAAGTAAGAATTAATTTGAATAAAGTCTCCGCCGAACCCGGACAAGTGCTCGTCTTTGGCGTGCCCCGAGAATATCCGGGCATTATTATTTCCGACAGCGCGAATGTGCGGCTGGAAGGTGTTAATATTTACAATTGCGGCGGCATGGGGGTGATCGCGCAGCGCAGCGCGGATATTTATCTGTCGAAAGTCCGGGTCACTCCCGCCCCCGGCGAAAAACGGGTCACCAGCATCACGGCCGATGCCACCCACTTTGTAAATTGTCGCGGCAAGATCACTATGGTGGACTGTTTGTTTGAAGTTCAAAAAGATGACGCCACCAATGTTCACGGCCTGTATGCAAAAATC
>JAPLTN010000113.1 GCA_026398135.1 Verrucomicrobiota bacterium | reverse complement strand
TGGCCGAGTAGTTGCTATTAATTACGACTGCCATGGTAGTATCTTTCCTTGATGAGTGCGACGTCCGTCGTCGCCACGAATCCGGGGGAAACGGCCCGGATCAGTCCGTCTGGGGCTAAAAGCCCCAAAGCGTTTTACCGGAGGTAAAGGGTCCGCTGGCTGGCTAATGAAGCCAACTCGATCGAGGGAAACTACCAAACAGGATGCAAAGAACACTCTGACTTCTATTCGCCCCGGGCCGGGGACGCGCGCCGATTTAAGCTCGGCGCGCGCCCTTGCCTGGCGGGGTGGCGCTTAACCTTGCAGCAGCTTCAGGGCTGTCTGCGCGCTCTGGTTGGCCTGCGACAGCATCGACGTGCCGGCCTGCACCAGGGTATTCCAGCGCGCGAGCTGGGTTGATTCCTCCGCCACATCCACATCGGTGATGCGACTGGTGGCGGCTTCGAGGTTGGCCTTGTTGGTGGTCAACATTTCAGAGGCGAAAGCGAGTCGGCTCAACTCGGCGCCGTTGCTGGCGCGCATGTTGGCGATGGTCTCGATCGCGGTGGTAATCGTGGATAAAGTGACGTTGGCGAGACCAGACGCCGATGCGGCCGTGATAAGACCGACACCTGTGGATGTGCTCACGAGATCCCGATTATTAAGCGTCAAGGCCGAGGCCGTGGCGGCATCTTCGGTGGTCACGACCGAGAGCGAGGTGCCGAACAACGCGATGCCGTTGAAAGACTCGCGGCTGATTGCGGTCAGCTGAGTCTGCAAGGCGTTGAACTCCGTATCGTAGTTCTCCTTGTCGGTATCACTCTTGGTGACATCGCCGTAGAGCGTTTTGAGCTCGCTCATACGTTCCATCACCTTGGAAGCGACCTTTAGGCCGCCGTCCTGGGTTTGCAGGTAGGAAACTGCGTTACCTAGGTTGTTGGCCACCGCGCCCTGGCGTTTGGAAGTTGCCGATAACTTCATCGATACCGCCAGGCCGCCGGCATCGTCCGAGGGGTTTACTATCTTCGATCCGCTGGAGAGCCGGTTCAGGCTCCGTTGCAGCATGTTACTCGAAGCGGCCAGGTTATTCGAAGCGACCGTAGCCGCGTAGTTGGTGTTGATTACAACAGACATGTTAATCTTCCTTGATTTAGCTGCCCTGTCCGTAGGGCGACGGGCCAGAAGAGGATCTGAGCCAATCCGGCTGAGGCATTAACCCCAGCTGCTTCTTAATACGGCTCATACTGGCGAAACCTTTAATGTTAATGTAGCGAAACATCGGTGCGTAATCCTGTCGCGTACGCTCACCGCCTGCTTTGTCTGGGTCTCCTCCGCCCTGTGAACACCTTACGTTTCATCCGTTTTCTTCTCCCTTTGCTCGCTCTCCTGTCCGCCGTCGGCTGCACCAGCCTGAAACGCACGGTTAAGCCGGATCGCAACCCTGCCGCGCTCCAGGAGATTTTCGTCGCGGCCAACCTGAATGACAATCACGGCGTGGCCCGCCACCTCGCCATCGCCCTGCGCGCCCGCGGTCTCCGCGCCTCCTCCGGCCCGCTCACCATGCTCCCGGCCTCCGCCCAGGCCGTGCTGTCCTACGATGACCGCTGGAGCTGGGACTTCGGCGAACACATGACCTACCTGCGTCTCGATTTACACGATCCGGGTGAGCTCCAACCCTACGCCACCGCCACGCGCACCCGCTTTATCGCACGCTCCACGAATCTTGATCTGGAGTTGCCGCCGCTCGTCGCCGAGCTGCTCGCCCCGGTTAAAAAATAACGGCCATCGTTCCCGTCTCGTGTCACTCGCCCCGCAAAAGCTTTCGCTCTTCTACCGCCAGCTCGCCCGGCAACTCACCGCCGGGCTCACGCTGGCGCAGGCCCTGCGCGCACCCTCCGCCGCACCGGCCGCAGATTGCCACCGCGTCGCCGCCTTGGCCGAAACGGGACAATCGGTGCGAACCCTCATCGCCGCCGCCGGGCCGTGGCTGCCCGAGCACGACCGCCCCTTCCTCACCGCCGCCGCCGAGTCCGGCCGCCTGCCCTTGGTGCTCAACAATCTCGCCGACCGTTACGCCCAAATCCACGCCACCCGCATCCGCGTCGCCCTGGCCTGCGCGTATCCGCTGCTCGTATTCCACTTCGGCGCGCTGATTTTTCCGTTTCTGCGCCTGATCGACTTTGAACACGGTTTCAACTGGAGCCTGCCGGCCTACCTTGGCGGGCTGCTCGTCCTGCTTCTCCCCGTCTGGGGCGGCGGAGCGGTGTTCTACCTTTTGCTGCGCAAACGCCACCCGCTAGCCCTCGGTCTGCTCGACCGCTTGCCCGCCATCAGCGGCTACCGGGAAAATCAGGCGCTCGCCGACTTCGCCTTTGCCTTGGGCAACCTGCTCGAAGCCGGCGCCCCCATCGGCTCATCTTGGCTCAACGCCGGTCGCATCGCCCGCTCCACCCGCCTCGAAAACGCCGCCGCTCACATCCACGCCGCCATCGAAAACGGCCTAGCCCCCGGTCCTCGCCTCGCCGCCACCGCCGCGTTCCCCGCCGAGTTCGTCGCCCGCTACATGACCGGCGAAACCACTGGCAGCCTCGACGCCTCCCTGCTCGCCCTCGCCGCCGATTACCAAAGCCGGGCCAACCAGCGCCTCGTCGTGGCCTCGATGCTCTACCCCGGTATCCTCTTCGGCGCAGTCGCCCTGCTGGTGGTTTATTTCGTGATTAGTTTTTACGCCGGTTATTTCGGCACCCTCAATCGTCTGGCCGACGGCATGTGATCCCCCCGCCCGCCACGACGCCAACACCGCCCTTTTTCCTGCCCATGGACCAATCCGAACACGACCCGCTGCACGGCAAAACCCTCGAACACGTCGTCACCACGCTGGTGGAACACTACGGCTGGGAAGAGCTGGCCGGCTACGTGACCATCCGCTGCTTCACCCACGATCCGAGCATCAAATCCAGCCTCGTTTTCCTGCGCAAAACCCCCTGGGCCCGCGCCAAGGTCGAGCAACTTTACGTGCGGCTCAGCCGCGCCAGGTGAACGCGTGGCACAACGCCACGCCCGCCGCGTCGGCCTCGTCGCTCGCCAGCATCCGCCCGTGGCCGAGCAGGGCCATGACGGTGCGCGCCATCTGCTCCTTGCTCGCCCGCCCCGCGCCCACCACCGCCTGCTTCACCCGCAGCGGAGCGTATTCCCAAACCTCCTCGTGCCCGTGCACCGCCGCCGCCGCGATCGCCGCGCCGCGCGCCGCGCCGAGGATCTGCGCGGTCTGGAAATTCTGCACGTAAATCGTCTGCTCCAACGCCACGTGCCGGACCTCGAAATCCTTTAAAAACGCCGTCACCGCCGCCGAGATTTCCCCCAGCGCAAACGCCATGCTCCGCTTCGCCGGGACACTCACGGTTTGGCAGCGCAAGAGCACCGGCTCCCGCCCGGAACGAAACTCGATCAAGGCCAGCCCGGTGCCGCGCAACGAGGGGTCGATGCCCAGCACCTGGCCGGAAAACGCCACCCGCTGCGTGCCCTCCAGCGGGTGCCCCGCCGGCCCCGCCGCTTTACGCACCGCGCTCACCGGCACCACCGAACCCACCGGCAAACCCGCCAGGCCGCCCGCCTTGCCCTTGGCGGGCCCGCCGCCGGCGAGTTTCGCCGCCCAAAGTTGTCTCACGTTTTTCGATGCCATGGGTTTTCACCTCCATCCTCACCCCAACAACAGTTTCAGTCCAGCCACCGCGCTCAATAACAGCGCGAGCCGTTCAAACCACGTTTGCGAAACTCTCGGCAGCGCCCAACGCCCGGCCAGCGCCCCCGCCAGCACCGCCGGAACGAGCACCAGATTAAAACGCGCACTCTCCGGCGTGATCAGCCCCAGTCCGATCATGAACGGCACCTTGAACAGGTTTAGCAGGAGAAAAAACACCGCGCTGGTCCCGATAAACGCCAGCTTGGGCAGGCGCATCGCCAGCAGGTAAATCGCCATGAGCGGCCCCGCCGCATTCGCCACCAGAGTCGTGAAGCCCGCCAGCACTCCGATCATCGGCGCGAACCACGCCCCATGCTGCGTTTCGTTGGCACCGCCCAGCCCATCTGCGCTGCGTTTACGCCAGAGGTGCAGACCGACCAGAGCGACCACGATGCCACCCACCAGCAAACGCGCCTGCCGGTCGTCGATCCGCCCCAGTGCCACCGCTCCCAGGACCACGCCCGAGCCGGTCCAGAGAAACAGCCGCCGCAGGTGTTTCCATTCCGTGTGGCGCCGATAGGAAAACACCGCCACCAGATCGCCGCAGAGCAGCAGAGGCAGCACGAAGCCACTCGCCTGTTTGGTCGGCAGCAGATTGGCGAAAATCGCCACCGACAGCATGCCCACGCCGGGCACGCCGGTTTTTGAAAGCCCCACCACCAGCGCGGCCAGCCCGGCCAACACCCATTGCGCAAGGTCGAAGTTCATGGCGCGGCTCCGGCCCAGGGGGAAAACGCACCCGTCGCCACGGAAAACATTTCCCACGCCCCGAGCTCGGCGGCGGGAGGCTCCGTGCCGGTCGCGAGCACCTGGCGCTCCTCGCCCAGCGCGGACCAGAAACGCCGCCGCCGGGTCGGGTCCAGTTCGCCGAGCACATCGTCCGCCAGCAGCACCGGTTCGATCCCGCTGCGCGCACGCACATAGCCGACCTGCGCGAGGCGAAGCGCGAGCACCAGGCTGCGTTGTTGTCCCTCGGAGCCGTAATCACGCGCCGCCCGGCCCGCGACCCGCAGTTCCAAATCGTCGCGGTGCGGACCCGACAAAGAGCTGCGAAACTGCAGATCGCGCGGGCGGCTTTTTTCGAAATGCGCCCGCCACCCGGCCCCGTCGCCCGCCTCGGTGTCCGCCGCGTAGGCCAGCGTGGCCGGCTCGGCGGAATCGCTCAACCGAGCGTAGGCCTCGGCCACGTGCGGCGCGAGCGCACCGATCCCGACTTGGCGCGCCTCCACCAAGGCCGCCGCCGCCTCCGCCAGCGGTGCCTCGAAAGCCGCGAGTTCACCCGCCGGAGCCGCGCGTTTGAGCAACGAATTGCGCCCCTCCAACGCACGATGGTAACGCGTCAGGGTGGCGAAGTAGGCCGCGTCCACCCCGGACAGCGCGAGGTCCAGCCAGCGCCGCCGCAGCGCGGGCGCGCCGCGGATGAGTTGCTGGTCTTGCGAGGAAAACACCACGGTCGGGAAACGCCCGAGGAAATCCGCCAGGCGGGTCACGCGTTCGCCGTCGCAGGTCACTTCCTTGCCGCTGGCGCGCAGGGTAATGACGACCTGGCTGGGCCCGAGTTTTTCGTGTTCAAACTCGGCCGCGAGCGCGCCCTCGCGTTTGCCCTGCGCGATCAGCAGGCCGGTATCGGCGGTGCGGAATGAGCGCAGCGCGGTCACGAAACCGACCGCTTCGAGCAAGTTGGTTTTCCCCTGCCCGTTCGGTCCGACGAAAAACTGCTGCCGCCCCGAAAAGCAAAACTCCGCCAAGGGAATGTTGCGGAGGTTTTGCAGGGTGAGACGGCGCAGGCGCATGAATTCTACTTTGTTAATAACGAGAATTGGCCGCAAAAAGTCGCAGAAGTCACAAAAATGAAGGCTTGATTTTGTGCGTTTTGAGCCTTTTTGCGGCCATTCTCAGGTATTTCCACAGCAATGTTCCCGAGTTATCAAAGTGGAATTAAGGCGTGTCCGGGTTTAAGTTCCGCCCGTCGCCAAGGCCCTAGACTTTTACCAGAAAGAGTTCCGGCCGCATCACGCCCTCGACCACCTGATTGACCGTGCCGGTCATGCGAATGGCGAAATCCGGACCGATCTTGATCCCGATCTGCCCGCCCGGCATGTGCACCGTCACGTCGCCATCGACCAGACCGAGCTTGTGCGCCACCGCCGCCGACGCGCTCGAACTGCTGCCCGAGGCCAGGGTGTAGCCGGCGCCGCGCTCCCAGATTTCGATGCGGATATTGGCGCGGTCGATGACCTGCAGGAATTGAACGTTGGTCTTCTTCGGGAAATTCGCATGCGTCTCCAGATGCGGGCCGTAGCGGTGCGCCAGCTCGGGCGAGACTTCCGGCAGGGGCAGCACGCAGTGGGGATTGCCTATGGTGGCCGAGCAGTAGGTGAAGGTGCGGTCGAGCACGGTGATCTGTTCGTTGATCACTTCGCGCTCCGCTCCCACGTGCGGGATCTTCGAGCTGACAAAGCTGACCTTGCCCATCTCGACCGTGATCAACGCGCCATTCTGTTTAATCTCGGACTCCACCACGCCGCCCGGCGTCTCGATGGTGAAAACCGGCGCGGTAGCCAGCTTGGCGTCCCACAGGTAACGGGAAAAAATCCGGATTCCATTGCCGGATTTTTCCGCCTCGGAGCCGTCGGGGTTAAAAATCCGCAGGCCAAACTGGGCCTTGGTCGTGGGTATGGGGCCCCAGAGAATACCGTCGGAGCCGACGCCAAAGTTGCGATGGCAAATCACCCGGATCTGCTCGACCGAGGGTTCGGTCCAACCGGGGAAATCGGCCGGATTCATGACGATATAGTCGTTGCCGAGAGCGTGGTATTTAAAGAAGCGCATAGAGGAACGGTCAGCTTGGAGCGACGGGCGGGGAGCCAGAAAGAAAAAAAGCCACGATGGACCGTGTTATCCACCACCCCTGCCCGATTGCGTCACCCGGTTCAGACTTCGACCACGCAGGTGTCGGCCAGCAAGTCGTGGATGCAACGCTGGTCCTCGCGGAAAATCATCAACGGATCCACCAGCGCGAGCAGGCCCCCGGCCAAAGGAATTAAAGTCAAAAGCTGCATCACAAAGGACCGCAGCATGATCACTTGGGCGAAGCCCGCCTTCGTGCCGTCGGTGCGCACGATGCGGATTTTCAACCAGAGCTTGCCGAGGGTCTGCCCCCGGTTGCAGAGCAGCCAGGTTTGCACCACCAAGATGACCAGCAAGGGCAGCAAAACCACGAGTAACGGACCGGCGAGGTGTTGGGTGAAATACACCAAGTCCACCGAGTCACTGCTGATATGAGCCGACATCGATTGAGATTTAAAACTGAGGGCCATCCACAGGATACCGGGGCCGATGCCCACGATGTTGACCAAGCCGTCCAAACACACCGCCGCCAACCGGGTGCCGCGCCCGGCCAGCCTCGGACCCTCTTCCACCGCCTCGCGGGTAACAGCGGATACGAAAGGCCGGTTTGCCACCCCGCCGCCAAAGGCGGAAGGCATCGGGGGCGGGCTGGCGGAAACCCCTAGAATGCTCGCGACCGGCACCCAATCGGCCATGCCCTCGCGCCAGATCAAATCCGTCCCGGCCACCGTCCCGGCCGCCAGTTGAGCACGGACTTCAGCCTCGGTGAAGGGTCCGGTTTGCTGTCCATTGCGGCCAAGGTAGAAACGCATACGACGGGTATGGACCGAATCGCGGCCTGCGCCAGAAGGAAGCGGACCTCCCTTATTCTAATTCGCGTTCAACTTGAGCTGAATTGGCCGGGGACGGCCAAGCCTGCATCCGACGTTTTGTGTAGATCCGACGTTTTGTGTGGCGTTGGCCGTCCCCGGCCAATTCCGGTTACAGGCTCAACTTGATAAGCGAATGGGAATAGTCGCAAAAAAGCCCGCGTCCGGGAAGGACGCGGGCTGGCGGGCGACGCGTTTATCCGGCGATCGCGGCGAGGTAGTTGGCCTCGGCGGCATCCCAGTCCACCACGTTCCAGAAAGCGGCGATGTAGTCGGGGCGGCGGTTCTGATAGTTCAGGTAATAAGCGTGCTCCCAGACGTCGAGACCGAGGACGGGTTTGCCTTCGAGGCCGGCGACGGCCTTGCCCATCAGCGGGCTGTCCTGATTGGCGGTGGAGCCGACCGCGAGTTTCTTGTCGGCGGTCACGATCAACCATGCCCAACCGGAGCCGAAACGGGTGGCGCCAGCCTTGGCGAAGTCTTCCTTAAACTTGGCCAGACCGCCGAGCTCGGCCTCGATCGCGGCGGCGAGTTTGCCGACCGGGGCGCCACCCTTGCCGGGGGCGATCACGGTCCAGAAAAAGGTGTGGTTCACATGGCCGCCGGCGTTGTTGCGCACGCCGCCACGAATGGCCTCGGGCACTTGGGAGAGATCGGCGATCAGCTTTTCGACCGGAAGATCGGCCAGCGCGGCGTGGTCCTTGAGCAGGTTGTTGGCGTTGGTGATGTAGGCCTGGTGATGCTTCGAGTGATGGATCTCCATCGTCTTGGCGTCGATGTGAGGAACGAGCGCGTCGTAAGCGTAGGCGAGTTTGGGCAGTTCGTAAGCCATGGTCTGGATTCGTTGGGAGGTTAAAAATACGGGGGATAACTCGCGAACGTGTTAACACCTTCCCATGGCGTCAACTCCGCGCGGGGGTTTGCACAGTAGGCAAACACCCACCCGCACTGAACCACCTTTGCCTCTGGGTTTATACCAGGCGCGTTCAAGTTGAGCTGAATTGGCCGGGACGGCCAACCCTGCACCAATCACCATTCCCTTCAGCGCTCGTACGTGTGGCGTTGGCCGTCGCCGGCCAATTCCGTCATTTAGGACCTACCTTAGCTCATCTTGACTGCGAATTGGGCTCAGCGGGCCGAAGCCGCCAGCGCCACCGGGGTCGCCTTCACCAGGGTGCCAGAGGCGGAGGTGCCACGGAGGGCCATGCCGTCTCCCACAACACTGATCCAACCGCGCTCCACGCTTCCGAGTAAGGGCTTGGGCGACAAATTAAATTTAGGAATTAAATTTAGGGACAGGTTAAATATGCTTGAAATCTCACGAATTCCCCGGTCATTTCGGAATTTGCACGAACACTCTTGAGCCTATGCGTTGCGCCCGAATCAAAGCATCCACCGCCGACGGCCATTCGATCTATCACGTAATGACGCGCACGGTGAACGGCGCTTTC
>JAPLTN010000110.1 GCA_026398135.1 Verrucomicrobiota bacterium | reverse complement strand
TGGCCGTCCCCGGCCAATTCGGGAATTTTGCCCACCTTGACTGCGAATTGGAGTGAGCCCATGTAGCCCCGACCGGTGGTCGGGGGGGCTGAGATAAAAACGCCCGACCACCGGTCGGGCCTAAAATATTCCCCGCCTTAGCTTTGCTGGTTTTCAGCCGAATTACCCTTTCTTTCTAAATACCTCATGAAAAAGAAGATACCCTATGGCTTGATCAGTCTGTTGGCCTGCTTTGGCGCAGGCTCGCTGCGAGCGGCTCCGGAGGTGGTGACGTGTCGGGCACCGGGATCCGCCTGCTTGGAAGGAAAAACCGTGTATGGTGCCGGTGCCGGCACGCATCAGGGTAGCGTAACGGGTGGCGGCACGGCGGCTCCCTTTAACGTGGTTCGTCGTTTGAGCGTCGATCCCACAACTTCGTTGAACGACGGTTAATTTAAGCGCGCTGAATTACACCCTTAACAAGAAATGATTCTCTTTAACGATAATCCGGGTTTTTAACGCAAAGACGCCGAGCCGCAGAGAAAAGATTTTCCCTCAATGATTAATCCCATGCTCTGCGGCTTACTTTGTTTACTCGAAACATTACGGCGGAAATCCCTGAGAATGGCCGCAAAAAGGCTCAAAACGCGCAAAACCAATCCTCATTTTTGTGACTTCTGCGACTTTTTTTGCGGCCAATGCTCGTTTTAAACAAAGTAGAACTAGCTGCTCTGCGTTAAACAGGTCTGAAAGCCTGTATAATCAGTATATAAATTTAGTGATCGAGAAAACTTTACTCCACAACGTATTATGAATAAAATATCGACAGCTTTCAATATGAAGCGGGGCGTCCCGGGTGCGCTCAAATGGTGGCAGGCGCGGGTGCGCGGGTTGCTGATTGTTGCCGGCTGCTGCGCGGTGGGGCAGGCCAAGCCGGTGCCGGCCGGGCTTTTTACCCATCATGCCGTTCTCCAACAAGGACGCGCCGTGCCCGTTTGGGGCACGGCGGAAGCGAATGAAAAAGTCACCGTCTCCTTCGCCGGCCAGACGACCGCCACCACCGCCGACGCCAGCGGAAAGTGGACGGTTTTGCTAAAACCTCTGGCCGCCTCGGCTGAACCGCGCGAACTCATCATCCGCGGCGGTTCCGATGCGCCGGGCGATACCGTCACGCTCACCGACGTGTTGGTCGGCGAAGTGTGGCTCGCCTCCGGCCAGTCCAACATGGAAATGACGGTGCAAAGCAGCGCCGATGCGAAAACCGAAAAAGAGGCGGCCACATTCCCGGCCATCCGCCAGTTTTACGTGCCGCGCCAAGGCTCCCTGAAGCCCCTCGATACCGTAAAGGGCAACTGGGTCGTATGCTCGCCTGAGACGGTCGGCGGTTTTTCGGGCGTGGCTTATTTCTACGCCCGGGATCTGTATCAAAAGTTGGGCATCCCCATCGGCATCCTGCATTCCAGCTTCGGCGGCACGCCAGCGGAGGCGTGGACCAGCCTGGAGGCTTTGCGCACGGTGCCGACTTTAAAAACCCAGGCGGAGGACCTGATCGCCCGAATGGAAAAAGCGCCGAAGCTGCGCGAGGAGTTCCCGGCCAGACTCGCCGCGTGGGAAGCTGCCAACGGCGTGGTGGATGCGGAAAACGCGGGCGTCAAACAAGGCTGGGCCTCGCCTGATTTCGATGACTCCGCCTGGACCAAAGCAAACGTCGGATTCACCCTCGCCAGTGCGCTCAAGGCAAAAAACGGCGGGGTGTTCTGGCTGCGCAAGGTAGTCGAGCTGCCGGAGTCGAGCGCGGGAAACCCGTTTCAACTGGGGCTGGGCTGGCTCGCCGAGCAATATGACACCGTTTACTTCAACGGCGTCGAGGTCGGCAGCATCGGCAAAAAACCACCTTCCTTCTACACCGGCGCGCGCAGCTACAACATACCGGGAAAATTGGTCCAGGCGGGCCGCAACGTCATCGCGGTGCGCTTTGTGAGCCATACTGAGAAAGGCGCCTTTTACATCGCGGGCCGTGATATGCAGCTGCCCGTGCCCGACCCCAAGGCGGTGGACAACTCCTGGCGCATCACCTTCGAGCGCGAGTTCCCGGCGCTCTCCGCCGAGGCCCTGGCCGCGCGCCCGGCTTTGGAACTCCTGCAAATCCAGAGTACCTCAACCGGCCTTTACAACGCGATGATCCACCCGTTGATCCCCTATGCGCTGCGCGGCGTGATCTGGTATCAAGGCGAGAGCAATACCAACCCGGCACCGCTGGCCGAGCTTTACCGGACCTTGTTTCCGCTGCTGATCAAGGATTGGCGCACGCGCTGGCAGCAGGGGGATTTCCCGTTCTATTTTGTGCAGCTGGCCAACAACGGCGGAGTGGTTCGCAACCACGGCGCGAGTTCGTGGGCGGTGCTGCGCGAGGCGCAGTCCGAGACGCTCGCCAAAACGCCCAACACCGGCATGGCGGTGATCATCGACGTCGGCAGCGACATCACCATCCACCCGCTCAACAAGCAGGACGTGGGCAAACGCCTCGCGCTCTGGGCCCGGGCCAAGACCTACGGCGAGAAGGGTCTGGTTTACCAATCGCCGCTCTACAAATCCGCCAAGGTGGAAGGCGGCAAAATCCGGGTGCGTTTCGACACCGGCGGCGCGCGGCTGATGGTGGGCAAAAAGACCGGTCTCGATCCCGTCGTGCCCACGCCGCAGGCCAAGCTGGAGTGGTTCGAGATCGCCGGGGCCGACGGCAAGTGGGCCTGGGCCGACGCCGTGATCGACGGCGACAGCGTGGTGGTGTCCTCGACCGAAGTGGCCGCGCCGGTCAAGGCCCGCTACGGTTGGGCGACCAACCCCGAGGGCTGCAACCTTTACAACGCCGCCGGCCTGCCCGCCTCGCCCTTCCGAACCCAGGAATAACCTTGGCTTTCTTGACATCAACAACCCGAAGCATCCAGACCTGAACGCTGATCGTGGGTGAGCACGGATAAGCCGGCTTTTCCGAAAGCATCTCCCTTTTTTTTTAACCCTCAAAGCTCAATGAAACGATCCCGTTCACTCCGAGTCTTCGCCGTTCTAACTGCTCTGGTCTGCCTTGCCCGCACGGCATTGGGTGCCGGCCTCGTGCTGCGCTACGATCAGCCCGCCGCTTCCTGGATGCGGGAGGCTTTGCCGATCGGCAACGGCTACCAGGGGGCCATGTTGTTCGGCGGCATTGACGTCGATCAAATCCAATTCAACGAAGAAAGTCTGTGGATCGGGGACGAAAGCGATACCGGGGCATATCAAGCCTTTGGCGACGTTTGGGTGCGTTTCGGTACCGCCGCCACCCAGCCCGGGCCCGCCGCCGCCGCCCCGGACGCCTCGTCAGCAACCCCGCCCGGCTACCGGCGTGAGTTGGACCTGAACCGCGCGGTGCACAGCGTCGGCTTCGTCCAGGCCGGAGTGACGCACCGGCGTGAAGCGTTCGCCAGCTACCCGGCCCGGATAATGGCGTTCCGTTACACCGCAGACAAACCCGGCGCGCTCACCGGCTCGGTGGAGTTGACCGATTCACACCAGGCCGTGATCCGTGCCGTCGGCGACACCCTGACCGCCACCGGTTCGCTCGCCGGCTACACCTATCGGGGCGGCTCCTCCAAGAAAAAGCCCGGCGACAGCTACGCCATGGCGCTCAGTTACGCGGCCCAGGTGCGCGTGCTCAACGAGGGTGGCACGGTCGCGGTCCGGGGCGACCGAATCGTCTTCACCGATGTGACCACGCTCACCTTGATTTTGTCGGCCGGGACCGATTTTGTGCAGGACCGCAGCCGGGGCTGGAAGGATGCGGCGAAACTCGACCAAGTCGCCGCCCGCCAGAAAGCCGCGTCGGCCCGCGGTTGGGACGCGCTGCTCGCCGAGCACCTGGGTGATTACCAAAAACTGTTCGGGCGGGTAAGCCTGGATTTGGGGGCCAGCCCGGACGCCGCCTCGACCACCAACGCCAGGCTGCAGGCGGTTTCGTCCACCGGACGGCGCGACCCCCAACTGGAAGCCCTGCTGTTTCAATTCGGGCGCTACCTTCTGATCGCCTCATCGCGCCCCGGCACCCTCCCGGCCAACCTGCAGGGCAAGTGGAACAACTCCAACAACCCGCCCTGGCGCTCGGATTATCACACCAACGTGAACATCCAGATGAATTACTGGCCCAGCGACGTCACCAATTTGTCCGAGTGTTTCCAGCCCTATGCTGATTGGATCCAGTCGATCCGCGAGGTGCGCGTAGCCGCCACCCGCACTGAGTTGAACAAAGCCGGCTGGGCCATGCGCGGGGAAAGCGGATTGTTCGGCGGGTGTTCGTGGGAATGGCAATTGGGAGCGGCCGCCTGGCTGCTGCAAAACAGCTACGACCACTACCGCTTCAGCGGCGATAAGGACTACCTGCGGACCCGCGCCTATCCGGCGATGAAGGAGGTCTGCGCTTTCTGGATTGATAGCCTCATTGCCGAGGCCGACGGCACCCTGGTCACCCCGGTCGATTTTTCCCCCGAACACGGGCCGAAGCAGACGGGCATCGCCTTTAACCAGCAGTGGGTCTGGGATTTGTTCACCAGCACGATCGAGGCGTCCGAGGTGCTGGGGGTGGACCCCGAACTGCGCGCGCAACTCAGCGAGATGAAGGCCCGCCTCTTACCCCCCAAGATCGGCAGCTGGGGCCAGTTGCTGGAATGGCGGGAAGAGTTGACCAATCAGCCCGTCACCAAGGAAGGTGCGCTCGACACTCCGGCCAACAAGCACCGCCACATGTCGCACCTCATTGGTCTGTTTCCCGGCCGCCAGATTTCGTTGCAAAAAACCCCTCTGCTGGCCGAAGCCGCCCGTGTGTCCTTGGACGCTCGTGGCGACGTCAGCACCGGCTGGAGCACCGCCAAAAAGATCAATCTCTGGGCCCGCTTGCAGGACGGCGACCGCGCTCACAAAATAATCGGCAAACTGTTCAACTTCGTCACCGATACCGGCTTCAACTACCTGGATGGCGGCGGGTTGTATGCCAATCTGCTCGACGCGGCCCCGCCCTTCCAGATCGATGGCAACTTCGGCTACACCGCCGGGGTGTGCGAGATGCTCCTGCAAAGCCACCTCGACGAAATCCACCTGCTGCCGGCGCTGCCCAAGGTGTGGGCGACGGGCAGCGTCAAGGGCCTGCGCGCCCGCGGCGGATTTACCGTCGATATCGAGTGGAAGGACGGCAAAGTCACCGCCTACCGCATCTCCTCGGACAAAGCCCAGGAGGTCAAAGTGCGGGTCAACGGCGAGCTCAAAACCGTGCGCTCCGAGCCCCGCGCGTAATCCATTTTAATTGCCCGAGACCACGCCCCTGCCTTGCCGGGGGGCGCGGCCGGCACCGCCTATCCACCCATTCTCCAAGTGTTTGATCCAGCGGTAAACGACGCGGGCCTGGAAACGGTGCGGTTCACGCTTTTTGGCCACGAAAAACACCGCAAACCAAGCGCGAAGATGGCGCTTCAGGCGCCCATCGGCGCGCGGAGGAAGCGACGATTTCGTATCAGGATTTTGTGATTTTCGTGGCAAATCGGGTCCGGCGTTTGACGTTTTCGTGAATATGCGCTGGCATACATCCTGTTTTTTCGCCAGTTGTCTGACTCCTTTTTCCGTTTTTAACATAGCATAAACCTATACCCCTGCGGACAGCTAAACCCGCGCTCCTTTTTTCCCACCATGTACCTAAAACCCCGATCCCTGTTCTTCCTTTTACTTGGTTTGTCTTCGGCCCACGCCGCCGCCCCCCTGGCCCCTCCGCCGCAGCCGCCGGCCGCGTTGATCCAGTCCAAGGGCAATACCACCTACACCATCGATCCGGTTAAAGGAGACGATAAGAACCCGGCCGGTCGTCCATGGAAAACCTATGGCGCTCTTAACCGTGTACGGCTGGCCCCGGGGGACACGGTGATCATCGCCCCCGGCACGCAGGAAGAAACCCTGCAGCCTTCCGGTGCGGGCACGGAGGATAAGCCCATCGTGATTCGTTTCCTTCCCGGCACGCATACGATCGGCGGCCAGAATATTGTCCGTCGGCCGCTGTTTGTATCCAACTCGCAGGATTCCACCGACCCCAAACCCATCGGGATTATCATTGAAAACATGAAGCACGTCCGCGTTGAAGGCGGCGGGGTGGAGGGACCGGGCAAAACCCTGATCCTCTTCGATGGACGCATGGTGCAAATTTTTAATCATCAGTCGGAGGACATCACGTTCAATCGGCTGGTGCTGGACTTGAAACGCCCGACCGTTTCCGAATTCCGGGCGCTTGAAGTCGGCCCCACCCACGCGGTGATTCAGGTCGCCGAGCAATCGGATTATGAAGTCAAAGATGGTAAATTCACCTGGACCGGCGATTGGGGCCCCGGCAGCTTCTGCCAGGAAGCCATCCCCGCCGAAGGCCGGGCATGGCGGAGTCGCACACCCTTTGGCTGGAATGCCAACGGACAAACCGCGGCCACGGCGACCGACCTCGGCGAGCGCAAAGTGCGCCTCGATTATTCCACCAAGGAACCGGGTTTGACGGCCGGCCACCAGTATCATTTCCGCAACACCAAACGCGAGATGGTCGGCGTGCATATCGCCCGTAGCGCCCGGATCACCTTTCGCGACTGCGATATCTACGCTTTAACCGGCATGGGCGTCGTCAGCCAGTTCACCGATACCCTCACCTTCCAGCGGGTGAATGTCGCCCCGCCCAAAAACACCCTGCGCACCTGTCCGGCCTGGGCGGATATCTTCCAGTTTTCCAACTGCAAGGGCGAGATCCTCGTCGATTCCTGCCGGCTCTCCGGCATGCAGGACGACGCCATCAACTGCCACGGAACCTACCTTCACATCGTTGATCAAATCGGCACCGATCAGCTGCTGGTGCGTTATGTGCACCGGCAAACCTATGGCTTCGCCCCTTACACTGCGGGCGACGAAATCGCGGTGATGAACCCCGCCACGATTCGAGAATATCCAAATAATCCTCGTGCCCGCGTCGCCAGCGTCGAGCGTATATCTGATAAAGTCTGGCTGGTGCGCCTGGATGCCCCGGCGCCTCGTTTTGAACCGAACGACGTGCTCGATAATATCACCTGGAATCCGAATATAACCGTGCTGAACAACCACGTGGATATGGATCCGGTGCGCGGCTTTCTCTTCGCCACGCGCGGTAAAATACGGGTGGAGGGCAACCACTTGGACAAGTGCGCTCATCCCGGCATTTTAATCGAGGGCGACGCCACCCACTGGATGGAGTCCAGCCCGGTGCGTGATTTGCTGATTAAAAACAACCGCTTCGTGGCCTGCGGCATCGTGATTGCCGCCGCGATTAAAGTGAACGACCCCAAGGCTCCGGTGCATGAAAACGTGCGGATCGTGGGCAACACCTTTGAGCGCGGAGAGATAAAAGTAAAAAGCGTGAAGGGCCTGGTGGTGACCGACAACACGTCCACCCCGGACGCCCTCCGCGTCACCGTGGATCCCTCATGCAGCGAGGTTGTCATCGAAAAAAACACCATCGCCGAATAAACGCAGATAAACAAAACCAGATCAATCAGTGCGCCATGGTAACAACCTTGAATATACCCTTTATCAAAGCGAAAACTTCAAGTGAAAGCCCCGTCGCGCAACCCAGCCTGATTAATTTCCAATACAAACATAGATAACATTGAAGTGATGACTTTCAAAAACGCCAATATGACGAACCATGTGGGTCGGTGTTGTCGAATACTGTCGGCTATCGCACTCATCCTAACCCTTGCAGTATGGTTTCCAGCCATTGTCAAAGGGGCTGTGGTGACTGCGCCGACAACACTTCCGGCCGTCGAAAAGCAGGCAACGCCAGCTATGGATTTACGGACGATCATCGACGACGGATTGAAAGCCGGACTCAGTAAAATTGTCATCCCCCCCGGAGTCTATCGTGTAACGCCGCAGAACGGCCAGCACCTGTATTTCAAGGATTTGAAGAATGTGGAGATTATTGCCAAGGACGTGGAGATGGTCTGCACGGAGACAGTCCGTGCCATCACCTTTGAGAACTGCGAGAATGTCACCTTGAAGGGAATGGCGGTGGACTACGATCCACTGCCTTTCACACAAGGCAGAATTACCGCCATGGCGCCCGATAAAAGCTGGCTCGATTTCGAAATCTTTGACGGTTATCCCGAAAACCTGGAGGCGCGTGTCGAGATCTTCGACCGGAAGACGGAAACCCTCAAGCGCTCCGTCGTCTACTGCGCTCCGACGCCTTTTGAATCCCTCGGCAATCGCCGCTACAGGCTGATCAAACCCGAAAACTACCAATACAATCGGGACGAGGATAAGGAGGAAGTCGGCGACATACTCGTCACCAACAGCAATTACAATCCAGGAGGCGCCAACGGCCATGCCATCGTCAGCGGCGACTGCAAGAATCTGGTTCTTGAGGACATCCGCCTGTATGCCTCCAACTGCTTCAGCTATCTCGAATACAATTGCGACGGCACAAAATACATTCGGTGTTCCTTGGATCGTCGGCCATTGGAGACCGACCTGAGGCCGCGCGGCATTCGCCGGTTACGTTCCGGCAACGCCGACGCCTTTCACAGTAAACACGCCGTGAGAGGTCCGCAGATCATCGGTTCCACCGCCAAATGGCAGGGCGACGATTGCGTAAACATCAGCGGCGAATACTACATGATCATGGGCAGTAACAAAAAAACCGTCCGGGTCCTTGCAACCCGCGACATCAATCTGAAAGTTGGCGACCCGGTGGAATTGGTCTCATACACCGGAGAGAGACTGCCCGACGCCAAGGTTTTCGCGATAGCCCCGGACGGAACAGTCCGTGCTGAGGAATCAGAGTTCCTGCTGAAGCAAAACATGAACGAACATAACAAGCAGACAATGAGCAAGCCCGAGACCAAGGCTCTGTCCATCACGCTTGACCGCGAGGTAAACCTGCCGATGGGATCGGTCATCGCCTCCATGAACCGTATGGGCAACGGTTTCCTGGTGCAGGACTGCGATTTCGGAATGAACCGCTCCCGCGGCATCTTGGTCAAGGCCAGCAATGGAAAAATCATCGGCAACAAGATGACTGGCAATTGGGGACACGGAATTCAGGTGGCCCCGGAATGGTGGTGGCTTGAATCCGGCAGCAGCAATGACGTCGAGATACGGGGAAACGTAATCAAAGACTGCAAGGATATCGCCATCCAAATTGAAGCACGGGCCGGAAATGGGCAGCGGGCACCAGCCGGAGCGCACAATCGGATCACGCTTATAAACAATAGCATTACAGGTTCGCCACTACCCAATATATTTGTGAGCTCGACCAAAGGCCTGACCATGACCGGAAACAAATGCGTGCCAAGTACTGCGGTCGAACTCAGCGACTGGCACCTGCAACATTATGGATTGGATTTTCATAAGCTGGTACCGGTCATGACCCTCAACTGCGAGAATGTCACAGGGCTCAAGTAGACGGGGGCAGGGCGGAATGGCGCTTGGTTATGAGATATGATCGGTGTATCTGACTCAGGGGAGGTCCTGAATTCTCCGGCGGCGCAGACCCCGCCGGAGAATTTATACCAAAGTCCCGATGAATCTGGACTTTGTCACTATGTAGCAACCGGTCGGTGACCGGTTCCGCCCTCCAAACCGCACCGGTCAGCGACCGGTGCTACACCAATCATCGTTTCATAAGGTATGATACCCAAGGCGTTGCCCTGGGCTTTGATGAAGTGCCCCTTTGGGGCGTCCGGCCTAACTTAGCGCTATTCCGCCCCGCCCCCTTTTGTCTGGGCCGACGCAATTATCGAAGACGCCTGCGTTGTCGTTTCAAGTCCCCAGGTAGCTAAACCCGTGGCCGTTCGTTATGCGTGGGCAAATAATCCAGAAGGTTGCAACCTCTACAATGGAGCTGGCTTGCCGGCGGCACCCTTCCGCACGGATAATGGGGAATTACAGGCGTTCCCATTTGAATAAACCGACGACCCACCGGCCAGGGCCAACCAAGGCCCGTTTGCGCGGGTTTCGAGAACTACAACGACTTCTTTGGTGCCCGTGCTGTATCGCGATCCAGAAAGAAGCCCAGCACAGGCCGGCTGCCAGTTCGTGCGCTTTTTGGCGCTGTTCTTCGGTGCCGTGATATAAATACCGCGGGGGGACCTTGGTATTATGGATTCTGGCCGATAGTGCTCTCCCGCGCGCCTACAGACGCCAGTAACATTGCCTTGCTGCGGCACTGATCGTGTTTTTCGTGGCCAACTTCAGTTCTCCGTTAAATCGACGCTGGGGCGGGGCTGGCAGGGCCGCGCTAAAGTCCCGTTACGAGGTGTTATTGGTATAACAACGCGGTAAATCCTTCGCTTCCGCATGTGTTGTCTCCACCGCGTTTTAAATTCGAGCCCCTCGCCGGCTTCCGCATCTGGCTTCCGTGTTCCACCGCGAAACCCGCCCGCGCTAGCTTTTCACCACTTGCCGATAGGCGCGGGGCGATTGTCCGGTGATTTTTCTAAAAAAACGCGAAAAGTAAAACGGGTCCGTCCACCCGACCGCCGCCGCCACTTCGTGCACCCGCATATCGGTCGTATCAAGCAGCTGGCAGGCGCGCTGGATTTTTAACCGCAGGAAGTGCTCGACCGGTGGATACCCGGTCGCGCGCCGGAAAAGATCGCTGTAATGCGGCACCGAAAGTCCCGCCGCCCCGGCCAGCGCGCCCAAATCGGCCCGCGCCGCAAGGTGCTCGCTCATCCAGGCCAGACTGGCCGCCACCGCCTCGCTGGCGCTGGTGGGTTGCCCCAGGCGTCGGGAACACTCCAGCTCGGTAAGCACCTGCCGCAGCTGCGCCGCGGCCGCCAGCAGGTTGGGCTGGGTGTACCCTTGCTCCAGCCCTTCGTAGAGCCGGGCCAGATCCAGGTTCTGCGCCCCGCTGCGCGGCACCGCCAGCACCGCCACCTCGGTGCCCGCGCCCAAGAGGGCCGCGAAGGCCGCCGAGGCCCGGCCTTGAAAATGCACCCACTGGATCGACCAGGGCGTCGTTTCATCGGCGCCATAGGCGTGCGGCACACCCGCCGGAATCAGCACCCATTGCCCCGCCCCCAGTTCGTGGCGTTCGCGGGTGCGCACCCAGCCGGCCCCGCTCACCACCCGGATCATGATGCATTCAACCAGCCCGCGCTCCCGTTCGACCAAATGACCGGGGGCCTTGGGAAAAAACCCCGCCGCCGTCGGAAACAGGTCGGCCAGCAACGCGTTGCGCCCGGCTTGCTGGATAACCGGCCCGGGCAACACCACCAGATGCTGGCCCGGAAAACCCTCCCTCGCCCGTTGGATGGAAAGCGGCGGCGGTTGGGCGGCGGTATCGGCCATAAGATGGTCAAGGTGTATCAGCGGGCCCGGCTTCGGATTCAATCGCGAAAATGCGCCTCCGGTTCCCGGCAAACGGAATAGGGGATTTCCACTGCTTTTACCCAGCAAAGCAGCCGGCCGCCGTGCGCACCCCCTGAGCGCGGTCTGAAGCACCGCCCGACGCCGACCCCGCCAGCCAATCCGTCCGCGCCCGAACCGGCCATAAAATAATCCAGCTTTTTCCGAACATGCTCCATTTAAAACCAGCCCCCGGGCGGGTATGCTGTTACCACCATGACCCACCCCGTTGTGAGCGTTCGCCGCGAACCCATCGTGCTGCCGACCTATGAGCCTTTGCCCGCCGACAAAAACCCGATGTTTTTGGAGAAACGGGTCTATCAGGGCAGCAGCGGCGCGGTTTATCCGCTGCCTTTTTTTGACCGCATCGCCGACCAGCCTGCCCCGCGCCCGTGGGACGCGGTGATTCTCGAAAACGACTTCCTGCGCCTCATGGTGCTGCCCGAGATCGGCGGACGCATCCACATCGGCCACGACAAGACCAACGGCTACGACTTTTTCTACCGCCAGGACGTGATCAAGCCCGCCCTCGTCGGCCTGGCCGGTCCCTGGATTTCCGGCGGCGTCGAGTTTAACTGGCCCCAGCACCACCGCCCGGCCACTTTCATGCCCGTGGAGGTGGAGATCGAAACCCACCCCGACGGCTCCCGCACCGTCTGGTGCGGCGACCACGATCCCATGGTCCGCATGAAAGGCATGCACGGCGTTTGCCTCCATCCCGACAAAGCCGTGATCGAGCTCAAGGTCCGCGCCTACAACCGCACCCCCTTCGTGCAAACCTTCCTCTGGTGGGCCAACGTCGCCACCCGCGTCCATCAGGCCTACCAAAGCTTTTTCCCGCCCGACGTCTCCTACGTGGCCGACCACGCCCGCCGCTCGATGAGCGAGTATCCGCTTTGCCAGGACCGCTACTACGGCGTCGATTACGGTGCCCGCGCCAAAACCGGCGTGCCCGAGAACGAGGCCCCGGCCCAGTACGTGCCCCCCGCCAGCGGCGGCCGGACCCCGGTCAACTACGCGCCCAACGACCTCTCCTTCTACGCCAACATCCCCGTGCCCACCTCTTACATGTGCATGGGTTCGCAGGAGGATTTTTTCGGCGGCTACGACCACGCCGCCCAGGCCGGCGTCGTGCATGTCGCCAACCACCACATTTCCCCCGGCAAGAAACAGTGGACCTGGGGCAACCACGAGTTCGGCTACGCCTGGGACCGCAGCCTCACCGACCCCGACACCCGGGGCGAATGCGCGCCTTACATCGAGATCATGGCGGGCGTTTACACCGACAACCAGCCCGACTTCGCCTACCTCATGCCCGGCGAGACCAAGTCGTGGAGCCAGTTCTGGTACCCGATTCAAAAAATCGGCCCCGCCCAGCACGCCAATCTCGAGGCCGCCGTCAGCCTGCTCGTCCAGGGCAACCAGGCGCGAGTCGGCGTCTCCGTCACCCGCGCCTTTCCCCAGGCCCGCATCGCCCTGCTCGCCAAGGGCAAGCCGCTCGCCGCGTTCACCCGCGATCTGGCCCCCGGAGCCAGCTTTGTGGAAACCATCGCCCTGCCCAAGCCCGCCGCCGCCGAGTCCCTGCGCCTGGTGGTGTGCGATCGCGACGGCCGCCAACTGGTCGCCTTCGCCCCCAAGCCGCGCGCCCAGACCGAGGTCCCCCCGCCCGCCACCGAGCCGGCCCTGCCCGCCGACATCGAGAGCGTGGACGAGCTCTACATCACCGGCCTGCACCTGGAACAATACCGCCACGCCACCCGCGGCGCAGAAACCTACTGGCTCGAGGCCCTGCGGCGCGACCCCGGCGACGCCCGTTGCAACAACGCCCTCGGCCGCTGGCACCTCAAACGCGGTGAATTCAGCCCGGCGGAAAGCTGCTTCCGCAAAGCCATCGAGCGCCTCACCCGCCGCAACTCCAACCCTTACGACGGCGAGCCCCACTACAACCTCGGCCTGACCCTGCGTTACCTCGGCCGCGACGACGAAGCCTACGCCGCCTTCTACAAGGCGATCTGGAACCAGGCCTGGCAGTCCGCCGGTTACCACGCCCTCGCCGAGCTCGATTGCCGCAAACACGACTGGGAAACCGCCCTCGACCACCTGGCGCGCTCCCTGCGGCTGAACACCGACAACCTTCGCGCCCGAAACCTTCAGGCCAGGGTGCTCCGGCAACTCGGCCGCGCCGCCGAGGCCGATGCGTTGATCGCCGCCACCCGCGCCCTCGACCCCTTGGACGGCTGGTCCCGCCACCTCGCCGGACTGCCTTTCCTGGGCGACTCCCAGGCCCGCCTCGATCTCGTGCTCGACCACGCTCGCGCCGGCTTTTTCACCGAAGCCCTCGCCCTGCTCGAAGACGCTCCCGCCACTCCCGGCACCGCCCCGCTGCTGGCTTACTACCAAGGCTGGCTCCACCAGCAACTCGGCCAACCCAAACCCGCCCTCGCCCGCTACCGCGCCGCCGCCCAGGCATCGCCCGACTACTGTTTCCCCTCCCGCCTGGAGGAAATTCTTATTCTGGAGGCCGCCCGGATCGCCCACCCCGGCGATGCCCGCGCCCCCTATTATCTGGGCAACCTGTTTTACGACCGCCGCCGCCACGCCGAGGCCATCCGCCTGTGGGAACGCGCCGCCCGGCTCGATCCCTCCTTCGCCATCGTCTGGCGCAACCTCGGTATCGGCTATTTCAATATCGCCAAAAAACCCGCCGCCGCCCGCGCCTCCTACGAAAAAGCCTTCCGCGCCAACCCGCACGACGCCCGCCTGCTCTACGAACGCGACCAGCTCTGGAAACGCCTCGGCGAATCCCCGGCCAGACGCCTCAAGGAACTGTCCCGTCACCCGGCCTTGGTCGCCCAGCGCGACGACCTCTCGGTCGAAATCTGCGCCCTCTACAACCAAACCGGCCGCACCGCCGACGCGGCGCAAATCGTGGCCACCCGCAAATTCCAGCCTTGGGAAGGCGGCGAGGGCCAGGCCCTCGGCCAGCATGTGCGCACCGCTCTCGCGCAAGGCCGCGCCGCCCTCGCCCGCCGGGATTTCGCCGCCGCCGTCGGCCACTTCCGCCACGCCCTCACCGCCCCGGCCAACCTCAGCGAAGCCAAGCACCTGCTCGCCAACCAAAGCGACATCCACTTCTGGCTCGGCGAGGCCCTCGCCCAAAACGGCGACCCCGCCGCCGCCAGGCGCCACTGGCTGGAGGCGGCCAGCTTCCGCGGCGATTTCCAGGACATGGCGGTGCGCGCCTTCTCCGAAATGACCTACTACTCCGCCCTGGCCTGGCAACGTCTCGGCCAAAAAACCAAGGCCGCCCGCCTGCTTCGCGAATTGCTGGCCTACGCGCAAAAACTCCAGAAAACCCCGGCCAAAATCGACTACTTCGCCACCTCGCTCCCGACCATGTTGCTGTTTAACGAGGACCTGCAATTCCGCCAGGAAACCACCGCCCTCTTCCTTCAAGCCCAGGCCCGTCTCGGCCTCGGTCAAAAAGCCCCCGCCCGCCGCCTCCTGCAAACAGTCCTCCAACGCGACCCCGGCCACGCCCTCGCCTCCGATCTCATCACCGAGTTTACCCCCTTGAAAAAATGATCACCGCCCCCGCTTCCCGCCCCGCTGCCTCCTCCACCGCCTACCCGTATAACCACGGTTACATCTGGCTCATTTCCATCGTCGCCGCCCTCGGCGGCCTGCTCTTCGGTTGGGATTGGGTCGTGTGCGGCGGGGCCAAGCCGTTTTTCGAGCGCTACTTTCACATCGAAACCAACGCCGCGCTCTCCGGCTGGGCCAACAGTTGCGCCCTGATCGGCTGCCTCGTCGGAGCGCTCGCAACCGGCGTGCTCAGCGACCGCTTCGGTCGCAAACGCCTGCTCATCGCCTCCGCCGTGATTTTCGCCGTCACTTCGATCGGCAACGGCCTGGCCGAAACCTTCTCCGTCTTCATCTTCTGGCGCATCCTTGGCGGGGTGGCCATCGGCCTGGCCTCCGGGCTTTCCCCCATGTACATCTCCGAGGTGGCGCCCGCCTCGATGCGCGGTCGCCTCGTCTCGATCAACCAGCTCACCATCGTGGTCGGCGTGCTCGTGGCCCAGCTCCTCAACTGGTGGCTGGTGCGCGATCTCCCGTCCGGCGCGACCGACGAGTTCATCCGCAACTCCTGGTTCGGCCAGCACGGCTGGCGCTGGATGTTCGCCCTCACCGCCGCGCCCTCCCTCCTGTTTTTGATCGGCATGGCCTTCGTGCCGGAAAGCCCGCGCTGGTTGCTCAAAAACGGCCGCGCCGAAGAAGCCACCCGCATCCTCACCCGCATCGGCGGCTCCGCCTACGCCGCCGCCGAGATCGCCGAAAACGCCGCCACCGCCAACACCGAAAACTCCCGGCCCGCCCGCCTCGCCGATTTGCTCGATCCGCGCCTGCGCAAGGTCTTCGCCCTTGGCATCGTGCTCGCCGTCTTCCAGCAATGGTGCGGCATCAATGTGATTTTCAACTACGCCGAGGACATTTTCCGCGCCGCCGGCTACGACATTTCCAGCGTGTTGAAAAACATCGCCTGGACCGGCTCGGTGAACCTCGCCTTCACCTTCGTCGCCCTCGGTTTTGTGGACCGCGCCGGACGCCGCCCGCTCATGCTCCTCGGCTCCTTCGGCCTCGCCGCCGTCTATGGGGTGCTCGGGTTTTGTTACTACACCCACGTCACCGGCCTGCCCATGCTCCTGCTCGTGCTCGCGGCCATCGCATGCTACTCCATGTCGCTCGCGCCCATCACCTGGGTGATCATTTCGGAAATCTTCCCCAACCGCATCCGCGGCGCGGCGATGTCGGTGGCGGTGATGGCGCTGTGGCTGGCGTGTTTTGTACTCACCTACACCTTCCCCATCCTCAACTCCACGCTGGGGGCGGCCGGCACCTTCTGGCTTTACGGCGCGATTTGCGTGCTCGGCGGCATCTTCATCTTCGCCAAATTACCCGAAACCAAGGGCCGCACCTTGGAAGAAATCGAACGCGATCTGGCCAGGTGAGGTTTCGGTTTTGCACATTTTCCCCTAAAATAACTACCCCACGGGACGATGCTATTCACGCCCAGCCCAGCATCAAACACTTACACGAGAGCTTAAGCTACCCTCTCTCGCCTCCTCACTTTTTCCAAAAATGCATCCCGCATTAATGGATAAAACAGACATCCACCTCCCTTCTATGAAACACACACATCATAAGTCCGTCCGTAACCGTTACGCGCTGAGCTCTGCCTTGGCGCTGATTGCCAGCCTAGCCTTCGTCCACTCCGCTTCAGCCGCCACCCTTTACTGGGATGTGGACGGT
>JAPLTN010000029.1 GCA_026398135.1 Verrucomicrobiota bacterium | reverse complement strand
CCAAAGTGCGGGTGTTTTTTAGTAACTCCTTCATTCGCACTACAGTATCGGGAGGAAAATCCTTGGGTGGGCGCATAAAAAAAACTCCGGGGCTGCACCCACTAAAACCAGGTTATTATATCTTTGAAAGCGAAATGGTATTAATTCAATAGGCTTAATGTTCGCCCGAAAAAACGACGTCAACCCATTTTTTAGGGTATGTAAATGATAGCGGGCCGTAACATGGCTACATAACCCAAAACCCAGGGCAAAAACGTGGAATTCAGAGCTGATCCACCCAGCTAACGCCCCGATCCTGTTGACCCGAACCGAAACGGTCCGCGGCAAAATCCAGATCCTATCCAGGTGGCACGTATCAGAGTGTTTCCAGCGCGAAGGCCTTGTGGGCCACGCGGGCGGCTTCGTCGGCCTTGGCCTTGTCGATGATCACCGAGATTTTGATCTCGGAGGTGCTGATCAACTCGATGTTCACCGCCGCCGCCGCCAGCGCGGTGAAGAGCGTCGCGGCCACGCCGCTGTGGGTCTTCATGCCCACGCCGACCACGGAGAGCTTGGCAATGTTGTCATGGATCGCGACCTGCGCGCCGCCCAGGCTTGCGAGCACGGGCGCGAGGGTTTTCTCGACCTTGTGGGTATCGGTCAGGGGGACGGTAAAGGTGAGGTTGGCCACGCCGTTGCGCCCCACGTTTTGCACGATCATATCCACGATCACATTGGCCTCGGCCAGAGCGGTAAAAACCTTGGCGGCGGAGCCGGGTTGGTCGGCGATGTTGGAGACGACGACCTTGGCTTGGTCCTTGTCAACGGCGACGCCGCGAACGACGACTTTTTCCATGTAGGCGACTTCTTTTTTCACGATGGTTCCAGGGTTGTAGTTAAAGGAGGAGCGGACTTCGAAAACGACGTCATATTTGTGCGCGAACTCGACCGAGCGCGACTGCATGACCTTCGAGCCGGACGAGGCGAGTTCGAGCATCTCGTCGTAGGAGATTTCTTCGAGTTTCCTGGCGTCTTTCACCACCCGCGGATCGGCGGTGTAAACGCCGTCAACGTCGGTGTAGATCTCGCACTTGTCGGCCTTCAGCGCGCCAGCCAGCGCGATGGCGGTCAGGTCGGAGCCGCCCCGGCCCAGGGTGGAAATGCGACCATCCGTGGTGATACCTTGAAAGCCCGCCACGATGACGACTTTGCCGGCCGCCAAATCAGCCTCGATGGCCTTGGCGTCGATGCCTTGGATCTTGGCTTTGGTGTGCACGCTGTCGGTCACGATGCCGGCCTGCGCGCCGGTGTAGGAAATCGCGGGCACGCCGACGCCATGCAGCGCCATGGCGGTGAGGGCGATGGTCTCCTGTTCGCCGACCGCGAGCAGCTGGTCCATCTCGCGTTCATCGGGGTTGTCGCAGACGGCCTTGGCCCGGGCGATGAGCTCGTTGGTCACGCCGGAGCGGGCGGAAACCACCACGACGACCTCGTGGCCGTCTTCGCGGTAACCCTTGATGCGGGCGGCGACTTTTTTGATGCGTTCGACGTCTCCGACGGAGGTGCCGCCGTATTTTTGGACGATTCTGGACATGGTGGGCGATAAAGTAGCGAGGAGTGAGTGGTGTGTAGCGAGCAGGAAGTCGGCGGCGAGTGGGGGGAGCGAGTGATGCGGCCAGGATGCCCGCCACTCACTCCCCGCTACTCGCCACTTCGTGATCAGAAATCGGCGATGCGCAACAAGAGCGGCTTGCCGAGCACGCAGCTATGGCGGGCGAGGCGGGCCACGGTCAGCCGAATCTGGGCCTCGCTGCATTCGTGCGTAGTAAGCAAGAGCGACGCGGCTTCCGGTTTCTCGCTCGGGCGCTGCACGAGGCTGGCAATGCTCACCCCGGCCTTGGCGGTGCAGTTGGCGATCTTGGCCAGCACGCCGGGCTGGTCCTTCACGTCGAGGCGCAGGTAGTGGCGCGAACGCAGCGCGGCCGGCGGGGTGAGGGCCAGCTTGGTCGCGGGCGCGGTCGGCAAGTAAGTGCCGCCGCGAACCAGCTGGGAGGCGGCGTCGATAATGTCGCCTATCACCGCGCTGGCGGTCGGGTCCTGGCCGGCGCCGCGCCCGATGTAGGTGGTCTCGCCCACGATGTCGCCCGATACCGAGATGCCGTTGTAAACCTCGTTCACGTTGGCAATGGCCTTGGTGATGGGTAGCAGGGCGGGATAAACGCCGACCGACAACACGTCGCGTTCCAAGTCGCGCTCGATCACCGCCAGCAGTTTGATCGCGTACCCGTTTTCACGGGCGAAGGTGAGATCGGGCTGGGTCAACTGGGTGATGCCCTCGACCACCATTTGTCTGGTCGAAACCCAGGTGCCGTGGGCGAGGTAGGCCAAAACGGATGCCTTGTGCGCGGTATCCCAGCCCTCGACGTCGAGCGACTCGTCGGCCTCGGCGTAGCCCAGTTCTTTGGCTTCCTTGAGAATCACCGGATAGGCCAGCCCCTCGCGCTCCATGCGGGTGAGGATGTAGTTACAGGTGCCGTTCAAGATGCCGTAGATGCGGCGAAAGCGATTGGCGACCAGACCCTCGCGCAGCGCCTTGATGATGGGAATGCCGCCCGCCACCGAGGCCTCGAAAAAGAAACGTCCTCCGTGCTTGCGGGCGGTGGAAAAAACCTCGGGACCGTGGGCGCAGAGCAGGGCCTTGTTGGCGGAGATAACGGTCTTGCCGAGTTTGAGCGCGGCGAGCGTCACCTGGCGGGCGATGGTGGTTCCGCCGATCAGCTCGCAGACGATCTGGATGGAGGGATCGGTGGCGATGGAGAGCGGATCGGTGGTGAGCTGCTCGGGTTTGAGGGTAACGTCGCGCTTCTTCTTGAGATTCTGCACCGAGGCCCGCGCGAGCACGAGCTGGGCGCCGAGCCGGGCTTCGAGCTCGGGGCGCGCGCGCTCGATGTGCTTCCACACGCCCTGGCCGACGGTGCCAAGGCCGCAGATGCCGATGCTGATGGTGGGAGCGGTTTTCATGGGAAAGGATAAGGCAGGTTTCAGGCCGACGGAGCGGCAGACTTTTTAACGAACTTGTTTTCCGTGCCGTTGCGCAGGCGGGTGATGTTGGCGCGATGCCGTAAAATCACGAAAACGCCAATCACCGTCGCCAGTATGGCGAAGGGACGCGGCGTGCCCGGCCAAAACGAAGCGGCGGCGGGCAACACCACGGCGGCTACGATCGAGGCAAGCGAGACGTAGCGGGAGACCTGAAAAACCAAGACCCACGACACCAAGCCGAGCAGCGTCGGGATGGGCAGCAACACGCAGAGGCCGCCCGCCGAAGTGGCCACGCCCTTGCCGCCTTTGAAGCGGGTCCAGCAACTGAAACTGTGGCCGACGAGGGCGAAGACCAGCCCGGTGATAGCCATGTATGCCCAATTGGAGTCCGCATACGCGCTACCAAGTGATACGTCGGCCCCCGTGTTTTTCTTGACCTCGTAAACGTGTAAAAATGCGGGCCAGCCGGCGGCCGCCGCGCCCTTCAAAGCATCGAGGGAAAACGCCAGATCGCCGGCGCGTTTGCCCTTGGCTCCGAATTTCTCGCCGAGCACGCGCTTCACGTTGGTCGCGCCGGGATTCTTCGAGCCGTGCTCGAAGATGTTTATCCCAAACTTGCGCGCGATCAGCCACCCGAAGGGCAAAGCGCCCAACAGGTAGCCGGCGATGGCGGCGAGAATGAGGGGGATTAGCATGGTGAGTAGTAGCGAGTAGCGGGTAGTGAGTAACGAGTAGAAGTCTGGAATGACTGATTTGGGATCGGAGGTTTGGACATGCTCGCTACCCGCTACTCACTACTCGCTACTTCCAACTCGGCTCGCCCGCGCCTTCAGAGCTGGACGAACTTCGCCAGCTTGATGTTTGCGTTGGCCTTGATCGCTTCGCGCGCGGCGGCGCTGGGCTCGTGATCGACGCGCACCACCATGTAGGCGGTGCCGCCGGGGGTGAGGCGCGAGAGCGACATGTCGGCGATGTTCACGCCGTCGCCGCCGAGCAGGGTGCCAACCGCGCCGACCATGCCGGGCTTGTCGTTGTTTTCCAGCACGAGGAGCGAGCCTTCGGCGGCGACTTCCACATCGCGGCCGTTGATGCCCACGAGGCGGGGCGAGTTGCTCTTGCCGATCAGCGTGCCGGCCGCGCTGTGCACCGTGCCGTCGCCAGCCGTGGCTTCGACTGCGATGAGGTCGGTGTAGTCGCCGGCGTCGGAGGATTTCACGACCTCAAACTGGAGGCCGAGGCGCTGGATATAGGTGGGGGCGTTGACCGCGTTGACGCCCTCGCCGCTGATGCGGCGGAGGAAGCCGCACTGGAGCGCGCGGGTGATGGCGTTGACGTCGAGCTCGGCGACCTTGCCCTGGAAAACCACGCGGAGCTTCGCGATCTGCTTGGGCGCGATTTGCTGAACGAGCGTTCCCAGCTTGGCGGCGAGATCGAGGTAGGGGGCGACGACCTTGGCGGCGGCGGCGTCCATCGAGGGCAGGTTGACGGCGTTGCGCACCGCGCCGTGGAGGAGCACGTCGGCGATCTGCTCGGCGATCTCGATGCCGACGGTCTCCTGCGCCTCGGAGGTGGAGGCGGCGATATGGGGCGTGAGCACGATGTTGGGCGCGGAGCGCAGCTCGCTGTCCTTGGGGAGGGGCTCGGTCTCGAAAACATCGAGGCCGGCGGCGCCGACCTGGCCGCTCTTGAGGGCGGCGACCAAGGCCTTCTCGTTAACGATGCCGCCGCGGGCGCAATTGACGATGCGAACACCCTTCTTGCACTTCGCGAGCGCGGCCTCGTCGATCATGTTGTTGGTCTCATCGGTCAGCGGCATGTGGACCGTGATGTAGTCAGAACCGGCCAGAAGCGCATCGAGCGAGACGGACTCGACCTGCATGGCGGCGGCGCGGGCGGGCGTGAGGTAGGGATCGTAGGCGAGCACCTTCATGCCAAAGGCCTGGGCGCGCTTGGCGACCTCGCTGCCGATGCGGCCGAGGCCGATGATGCCGATGGTTTTCCGGAGCAGCTCGACGCCACTGAGCGTCTTGCGATCCCAGTTGCCGGCCTTCATCGAAGCCGCGCCTTGGGCGATCGGACGGGCGCAGCAAAGGATATGGGTAAAGGTGAGCTCGGCGGTCGAGATCGTGTTCCCGCCCGGGGTGTTCATGACGACGACGCCGCGCTCGGTGGCCGCGTCCACATCCACGTTGTCCACGCCTACACCGGCGCGACCGACCACCTTCAAGAGCGGCGCGGCGGCGAAAACCTCGCGCGTTATCTTCGTCTCCGAGCGCACCGCGATCGCGTGAACGTCCTTAACGAGATCCAGCACCTGGGCCGGAGTGGAACCGTAGGCCTCGATGACTTCAAAGCCCGCCTGCTGGCGCAGGAAAGCGACGCCCTTGGGTGATATTTTATCGGCGACGAGGATTTTCATAGTTGGGAAAAGGGTTTAGCGAATGCCCCGCATGCCCCTTCGGCAAGGAAAAGCTCGGCGAACCCGCGCACCTAATTAGCTTGGGCCGCCATGACCCGCATCGAGCAGCAATTCGCATTCCTCACCGAGACCCTGAAACTCTCGGAAATCCTTCGCCAAACGCTTCTCCCGACCAGCCGCCGCCGTGAAAACGACGCCGAGCATTCCTGGCACCTTTGCCTCATGGTGCTCGTGCTCGCCGAACACGCCAACACCCCGGTCGATGCCCTGCGGGTGTTAAAAATGCTGATCATCCACGACCTGGTCGAAATCGACGCGGGCGACACCTATGCCTACGACTCCGCGCGCATGGTCGGGCAACACGAGCGCGAAGCCCGCGCCGCCGACCGCATTTTCGGCCTGCTCCCCGCCGACCAAGGCGCGGAACTGCGCGCCTGCTGGGATGAATTTGAGGCCCGGGCGACGCCCGAGGCCAAATTCGCCGCCGCCCTGGATAGGCTCCAACCCGTTTTGCTCAACGTCCTCACCGACGGCGAAAAATGGCGGGAACATGGCGTCACTTTGCCCAAAGTCATCGCCCGCAACCAACACGCCCGCGACGGCGCGGCCACCGTGTGGGAACACGCCCTCAAACTGCTCGACGACGCGGTGGCCCGCGGCGTCCTACCCGCGCAGTGAGCGTGGACGCATCCATCGCACCTCTCGCTTTTAAACGAATGAAAACGTGGTGAAGCCCAATTCCGATTGTAGGGACGTCGCTTGCCGACGTCCGCGCTCGCCCAGCAGATAGCGCACAAACCGGCGTTCGCAAGCGAACGCCCTACGAGTAGAAACCAAGGGTTATCTCACAAAAAGCGACAGGGTATCAGGCCGCGCCGGGGTTCAACTTCCGCTCGGTCAGCGGCAGCATGACGCCACGCCGGAACAGCGTTACCTGCCCCGTGCTCGACGAGACCACGATGCTCACGCAGTCCGTCGCCACGCTCACCGCCGCCGCCGCCGCATGCCGGCTGCCCAGCCCGCTGGGCAACACGTGGTCGCTATCCGCCGCCTGCAAGAGACTGCCCGCCGACGAGACCGTGCCGTCGCCACGAATCACGAAAGCGCCATCAATGGAGGAAAACTCCTTCACCGTCTCGTCCATAAACGGATTCAAAATATTCCGGTCCTCATCCTTGTAACCGTAAAACGGGTTCAGCACCAGCGGCTTGGTCAGGCGCTCGACCCGCGCGGTGTCGCCGACCACGAACAGACACCCCACCGGCTTGCCCTCGCGGCCCTCGACCCCGAGCTCCATCGCGATGCCAATCACGCGCTCCAACACCTCCGGCTTCACGTCGGCGGGCAGCAAATCGGCGTGTCCGCCCAGCAGAGTCTGAAACTCGCGCTCCACGTCCACGATCACCACCGTGTCGAACTGGTTGCTGCCCGCCAGACCGCCGACGCAGCAGATGCGGTCGTTAAAGGATATGATGCCGCGCGTCAGCGCCACGAACATCGCACTGCGCAACTGGGCCATGCGCTGGGTGGAAAACGAGCGCACCTGCACCACCTGCACCGCCCGGTCGGCGGCGGATTCATCGTCGAGCTCCACGTGGTTGCGCGTCACCAGGATGGTCTTGGCCTTGGGAAACCACGCGCCGGGCTCGATGCCGCCCACAAAAGTGTCGCCAAACACCATGATGGACCGGCACCCCGCGCCCCGCGCCACCCGGTCGGCCTCGCGAATCATCAGGCGGTTGATGCGGTTTTGCTGCGCGTGCACCGGCCGGGCGAGCAAACCGCTCACCCCCGCCACCAAGCGATCGTGCAACTCACCCAAGGTCGGCGCACCCACCAAACTGGCGACCAATTCGGGCTCCTTCACCAAACGGGCCACCGTGGCCAGCACTTGCAGATAATCCCGCGCCCGCTCGTCGGCCAGGAGCAGGATGATCAAGTGGGCGCGTTCGCCCTCCAGCGTGCCCTCGTGCACGATGCCCTCGCGGCTGCGCCCGATCACCAGCACGTAACGCCGGGGCATTTTTACCCGCACATGAGGCATGGCCACGCCGTTGCCCAGGTAGGTGGTCATCGTGCTCTCTCGCTGGAGCAGCCCGCGCAGCAAAACATCGCGCCGCAGATCTGAGAAACACGCGGCGGCGTTTTCCAACAACTCGTTCAGCGCGCCCTTGAGGTCATGCGAATGTAGCTCGACGAAACGATTGCGGGCGATGTGACGTTCGAGACGCATGAGTTAAGAAGCCGACGGGGTAAAAAACCAACAACGGCCAACCAGGGCCGCGACCAAATAAAGGGTTACTTTTCCCACTCCAACGCGCCCTTTTTCACCTCATAGAAAAGGCCGAGCACTAGCACGCCGAAAAAGAACCCGATGGGAGCCAGAATCGAAATATGGTTGGCCAGAAAATCGCGGTAAATGAATGCCCACGGAATCAGGAAAACCACCTCGATATCGAACAGGATGAAGAGCATGGCGGTGACGTAGAACTTTACCGAAAAACGGGTGTGAACGATGCCCTCGGCCTTGATGCCGCACTCGTAGGCAGTGTCGGTGATGGCGGTCTTCTTCTGCGCCCGCTGGCCGAGCAAATGGCTGACGCCGACGATCAAGCACGCTAAGCCGGCGGCGAGAATGAGCTGGATAAGAATAGGCGCGAAGTCGGCGGCGGTCGTCATGCGGAACAGTAGGTAAAGCGAAAGAGCACAGCGGGTGCGAAACCTCGGCAAGGGTGTTTTTTCAGCGCGGGGGAGGAAACCCGGGGATTGAAAGCCGCTGCGCTGAGAACGGGTGGTTACCCAGAGCCGAGCCGGAGCGCGGCCCACAGAGCGCACAGAGCAAGGCATGGAACGCAGAGGACGAAGGTGACTGACGGGATTGGCACTTAGTTAGGCAGCGCAGCCCCAAAGGGGCGTTCCACCCCAGCCTAGGGCAAAGCCCTAGGAATCAATCGGTAATAAACAAAGCCCTGAAGGGGCGACCTAACGATAACCCCCTTAACCAAGCGCCATTCCGGACTGACCCCGCCGGATTACCGGTGGAAGCGGTGGCCTATTCTAATTCGTTTTCAAGTTGAGCTGAATTGGCCGAGGACGGCCAACCCTACATCTGATGTTTTGTGATCGGATGGGCTCACGGGGATTGCGCCCCGTGAGCCTTCCACACCACCGGACGTGCGGTTTTCCGCATCCGGCGGTTGAGAGGAAGCGCGACCTATGTCGCGGCCGTTTCCCACGGCAGGGTAAACCCGTAACGTTCCAGCGTCTTGTTCTTCAGCGCACTCGTCAGCACCCAGTGCCTCGCTATCGCCCACGCACCTTTCCTACTGCTGGCCATGCCAAGGATGTCTCCTTTCAGGTTCAGTCGTTTCAGCGCGTTTAGGCGGCCTCTGGGGTGATGCCATCTCAGCCAGAAGCATTTGCGCATATGGCGGCGTATCCATCCGGACAGGTCGGTCACGTCCCAGCGCTTTTCAGCAAGCCGGAAGTAACCCCACCAGCCTTGGATGTATCGCTGCCATTGCTCGCGTAGCTCCTCACTCGTCAGGCTTTGCCGGGCATCCCATAGCTCCCGCACTTGGTCTTTGAGCTTTTCCACGCTTTTGGGTGCCAGTCGGATCGTGCCGTCCTTTTCCAGTCGGAAGCCTAGCAGCGCGGTCCCATCGCTGGGTCCGCTGCCACTTTTGGCCCGGTTGACCGGTAACTTCAGCTCGCTTTCGATCCATCTGGTCACGCTCTCCAGTACCCGCTGCGCCGATCTCGCACTCGCGCAGAAGATCGCGATGTCGTCGGCATAACGCACAAACGCCAGCCCGCGTTTCTCCAGCTCAAGGTCGAGCGGATGCAGGTAAATGTTGGCCAGCAGCGGCGACAGGGGGCCGCCTTGCGGCGTGCCTTCCCGGCGGGCTTGCTCTTGGCCGTCGGGCAGTCTCATGGGCGCCCGGAGCATTTCCCCAATCAGGCGCAGCAGGTCTTTGTCCCGCACTTTGCGCCCGACCAGGTGCATCAGCCGGTCGTGGTTCACGTGATCGAAGAAGCTCTTCAGATCGATGTCCACTACGTGGCTTTTGCCTGCTTTGACGTGGGCTTGGGCCGCTCGCACCGCGTCGTGCGCGGAGCGGTTTGGCCGGAAGCCATGGCTGTGTTCGCTAAACTCGGGTTCCCACAAGGGTCCGAGCTTTTGGTGGATGGCCTGTTGTAACCAGCGGTCCAGCGCGGTCGGTATGCCTAACCGCCGGACGCCTCCGTTGGCCTTCGGGATGTCCACCGCTTTGACCGCTTCGGGCCGGTATCGGCCGGTCGTTAGCAGCTTTAGCAGTTCCTCCCGGTCGGCCAGGATAAGCTCGGCGGTTTGCCCCACCGTGCGTCCATCCACACCGGCGGCTCCGGCGTTGGCTTCCACCTTCGCCCATGCCTCGTTCAGGTTTTCCGCCGCAAGGACGTCTTGCAACGTCGCCGGCGGCGTTTCTTTCGCGGTCATCGTTTGCCTTTCCGCCCGTTGCCGGACTCGGTCCCCGCGCTCGTTTCGCCGACGGGATTCCACCCGCCTGCTCCGCTCGCACCAAACCGGGTGGCGACCGTGGTTGTCTCGCCCGGTTCGTTTCGGAGGCCTGCCCGCCCGTGCCTTCGAGGGTCCGGGACGCTCCGCTTTCCTTCTTCTCTTCGGCCCTTCGCTCTTCCCGGGTTTCCCCGGGCGTCTTCACTACTACGGCCTTTGCTGACTCCTCCGACGTTCTCGCGCCGGAGGCCTCCCCGGGTAAGGTGCGTGAACTCTCGACCCGTTCCGTCAGGCTCTACCTGATGCGTCTTTCGGTGACAGTTGGATTTCGCGTTTCCTAGCACGCTAATCGCCCGCATCCCGGCCTCGCTGCCTG
>JAPLTN010000020.1 GCA_026398135.1 Verrucomicrobiota bacterium | reverse complement strand
GAACTAGCCCCGCGCTGCCACCCATGCCGCGTATTCCGCGCGTGGCATAAATTTTAGCGCTGCCGAGTTGATGCAGAAACGCAATCCGGTCGGTTTCGGGCCGTCCTCGAACACGTGCCCCAGGTGCCCGCCATCCACCGCGCAATGCACCTCCACGCGTTTCATCCCGTGGCTTTCATCCACTTCGGCGGCGACAAACTTCGCCTCGATCGGCCGGGTAAAACTCGGCCAGCCCGTGCCGCTCTCAAACTTGTCGCGGCTGTCGAACAAGGGCGTGTCGCTGCCCACCGAGAAATACACCCCGTCCTCGTGGTGATCCCAATACTCGTTGCGAAACGGCGGCTCGGTGCCCTGCTGCCGCGTCACCCGGAACTGCTCGGGCGTGAGCCGCGCCCGCCACTCCGCGTCGGTGTGTTGCACCGCCCGCCCGGCCATCGAGATCACCACCCGCGAGGGCAAGCCGCAGGCGGAAAGTTTGGTTTCAGAAGTTTCCATGCCCGCACCCAAAACAGAAACCCGCCGCTGGCAACCGCCCGACTCCCGCATTCCAGCCACTCCGTTGCCGACCCCCGCTGCGTAAATCAAAGCGCCAAAATCCAAACCGCCGCTTGACTCCGCGCTCCGCGCCTCGCGATTGTAACCCTTCACCAAAACCAACCACCATGGGCCAACAATATAACAAGGGTATCAAAAAGAAACGCCGCCTCGCCTACTTGAAGCGCAAAAAGGAAGCCGCCAAAAAGGTCGCTCCTGCCAAGAAGGCCGTAAAAGCCAAGAAGTAAGCGCGCGTTCATCTGCTCTTTAAAACCGCGGCTTTAACCAGCCGCGGTTTTTGCATTTTTAAACGCCCCGCGTCCCGTTTCGTAATTCCCTTCCCGTCTCCGAACCTCCCTTCCCGTCCATGAGCGCTGTTGTCAAAGTCTCCCTCGTATCCCTCGGCTGCGCGAAAAATCTCGTCGATAGCGAGATCATGGTCGGCCACCTCCACCAGGCCGGCATGGAGGTCGTCCCCGATCAGGACAAGGCCGACGTCGTCATCGTCAACACCTGCTCCTTCATCGACTCGTCCAAGGAAGAATCGATCAACCACATCCTCGAAGCCCACGAGGCTCGCGGCATGAAAAAACGCCGCGCCGGCCAGAAGCTCATCGTCGCCGGCTGCATGTCCCAGCGTTTCTCCAGGGACCTGCCCAAGGAACTTCCCGAGGTGGACGCCTTCATCGGCCTCGACCAGATCACCCGCGTCGGCCCCATCATCGAGGAGCTCACCGGCATCAAACGCGCCAAGGGCTCCGCCCCGCAAAACTACATCGAGGGCCGCAGCACGTATATCCCCGACTACGATACGCCCCGCTTCCGCCTCACCCCGAAGCATTTTGCCTACGTCAAAATCGCCGAGGGCTGCAACCACCCCTGCGCCTTCTGCATCATCCCCCAGATTCGCGGCCGCCACCGCTCCCGTTCGGTCGAAAGCGTCGTCGCCGAGGTCCGCCAGCTCGTCGCCGAGGGCGTTAAGGAAGTTAACCTCATTTCCCAGGACACGACTTACTTCGGCATGGACACCTGGGAGCAGCGGCCCAACCCGCGCTCGCCCGTCGATTCCTCGCGCGGCACCGCCCTCACCACCCTCCTCCGCCAGCTCAACGCCATCCCCGGCGACTTCTGGATCCGCCTGCTCTACACCCACCCCGCGCACTGGTCCGACGAATTGATCAAGACCATCGCCGAGTGCCCCAAGGTCGCCCGCTACATCGACATCCCGCTCCAGCACATCAGCGACCACATGCTCGGCCGCATGCAGCGCGAGACCAACAGCCAATACATCCGCGACCTCATCGCCCGCATCCGCGCCGGCATCCCCGGCATCGCCGTCCGCACCACCTTCATCGTCGGCTTCCCCGGCGAGACCGAGGCCGACGTCGAAGAACTGTGCGCCTTTATCCGCGACACCAAGTTCGAGCGTCTCGGCGTTTTCCGTTATTCGCAGGAAGAAGGCACCAAGGCCGCCAAGATGGACGAACAGTTGTCCACCAAGCTGAAAGAAGCCCGTTACCACAAAACCATGTCGCTCCAGCAAGAGATTGCGGCCCAAGTGGGCCAGGCCTTCGTGGGCAAAACCCTGCGCGTGCTGGTGGAAGAGCCCGGCGTGGCGCGCGGCGAGGCCGACGCCCCCGACATCGACGGCCGCGTTTACGTGCCCCGCACCCTGCCCGTGGGCGAATTCGCCGAAGTTACCATCACCGGCGCCCGCGACTACGATTTGCTCGCCCTGCCCAAGGGCGAGAAGCCCAAGGAATACAAAGTCGCCAAACAGGCTCAGTAAGAAAAGCTCACGCCCCAAGACGGGCCGGTTCCTGGATTACCAATCGACTGTTTAGGCTGCATAGATTTTCCGATTCCAAACCAAGCTGGGTTTCCGGCTATGCGCGGCGCAGTCCCTCTACTGTAGATTTATCAAATTCTGATAAAGAATTCCCGTTTCGGTGGACATGGCTTTATAATAAACAACCACGTCATTTTCGAGTCGAATGCTGACGGCCTTCTAATCCTTCTTGATATATGGATTTCGGGTGTTGAAGAGATCCATTGAGCCAAATAACCTGCAAAAGGATTTTCTGGGTATAAAACGATATGGGTGCAGTCCTCTGGTTTCGCGAAGTTCGTATAGCCAGGCAGCCGCTCGCCGATTGGTGGGACTTGCGGCGTCTTGATCACCGGCGACCTGGCAAACGGGAAAATGCATCCATATGACAACCCGACCCGAATGGCGGTTAGTTACGCACGGTAGCCCCAACGGGGCGACTTACTCTAGCCTAGGGCAAGACCCTAGGCATCATAAGGTAACGATAAAAGCCCGGAAGGGGCGATCCAAGTATTACAAGACGATCACACCCCTTAACTAAGCGCCATCCCCCCCCCGCCCCCCTTGAGCGTTAGTTTTTATTGACAATACCATTTTGGTAAAAGTTAACTGACAAGGATTAGGCGTGCGATCGGCTTAACCGTGCAGCGCGGGAGGTTTGCGCACGCACGATACGTAACCATAAACCGCTAACACCAAATTAAACACAATGAGTCAAATTACGATTAAATTCTCGAACGTCACCTTGTCGTCGAACACCAGCTCGATCCGGCTGACAGGAGGTGCCTATGCGCTCGGCGTCGCGGAGGGCCTGAGCGTTTCGGGCACCCTAAGCTTCAGTTCGATGTACTGTACGACCGACGCGATCAGTTTCAACGTCACCAGCGGCACTGCTTTCAACGCAGCGTTTCAAGCCAAGGTTACGTCGAACAGCGAAGGCACCCCGCCCTCAGTCGAAGTGATCAACTTCACTGGCACCGTCACCGTTACATGGCCGACCTATACGGGCCCGCAGACGCAGGCGTTAGAATCGGGCAATCTGATGACGCTTTCTGGCTACGTCGGCTAAGTGCCTCACCCTTCGCAGGTAAAGGAGTATGGGGGCAGGAAATCACTTCGTTTATTCGTTTAAAACTAACATTGAAACGGCTTGGGTTTGGGCAAGCATTACCTGCACCGGTGTGCTAGGTTTGGAATCGTTTGGGAAATGCTTCGTCGGCGGTTTCAGATCGTGCATGAGTGATTCTCGACTGCTGTATCGCTGCCTTTTTTAGAAACGTGCCACTCCATCGCGGTAGCAACAGGTGCAGTAGCCGCTATCACTGACATGAGAAACCATTTTATTATTTTCGGGGTATTCATCGATTAAATTTATTTTATGATTATTTTTAGGAACACGCCCTGTAAGAATATATAGCTAATAATAAGGACCGAATGGCGGCATTAATTCTTATTTTTCGGCCAAACTTTCACGAATGTATCCCGAGTGCGTGATCCTTCTATCGGCCCTGGCATGGGAGCACTTGGCCTCTTAACGTTGAAGTAATCCGTGTCCAGGACATAGGGTGCTCCGTCGGGCTGTTCAAAGGGCTGATCAGGAACAAGTGCCTTGCCGAGTTGCCCGGTGGTTACGATGGCACAATCCGCAGAAGCTTGAATTTCGTTGCTCATGATTTTTAACCACCACCCGTCAGCTCTTTGCTCAAGCGTGACCTTGCTTGATTCAATCGAGGCGTTGGCGACGGAATTTAAGTTATTCCAATTTTTGTAGTCATCCATTTGCCCGGGATCCACGAGGAGGTTGTTGAAGAATCGAGAGTCTTTAATAACAATGTTCGCAAGGATAAGCCCTTCAAGTGAATGCGGTTTAAACCATGGGGTATACCGTGAGGTATCCACCTTTGTTGTGATCTTGCCAGCGATCAGATTATGGACATAGGCAGTTCCCTGCGATTGGTCACTAATGGATGTTTTGGACAGAAGGATATTATCATCCAGCAGAATGGGTCCGTGATTTACCTCCAGAAAGACATCCCCGTAACTGCCGTTCTCATGCAGGAGATTTCCCGACACCCGGGTTCCCTGTGTCATCCAGTCGAGCCAGATGCCGGCAACGCCTCTGACTTTGTAAATGTGGTTATTGCGGATGACCGTATCAATCGCACCATGTAATTTAATTCCCGCCTGTTCGTCACCGGAAAAGGCGCAGTCCATATGAATATCATGGATTTCATTTCCTTCGATCACGCTAAAGACAGCCCCCATGGAACCGACCAGCCCAGCCTGTTTACAATGGGATATATGGTTGTTACGCACACTATGGTGACCTATGGTGGCGGGTGACCATCCTTTCTCAAGGGCCCGTTTAATCGTGGCAACATACCCGTTCGAGTCTGCCACACGCGTGTTTTCCCATTCGTCGCCGTACTTGCCCAGAGTGATTCCCACGCACGTAGAGTAAGAAATATCATTATTTTCGATGATCCAGCCCTTGGACCAATTAACACCGATCAGCCCGATTTGTTCTACCGTGGGAGGCGCCCAAGGAGTTGCCGCATGGCACATTTTAAAGCCACGAACAGTGATAAAATTACAGCCGGTTTTCGTTGGATAAAAAACAGTCTGGCCTACATTAACCTCAGTAAGTTCGTCGTTTGGATTAGCGCCTTTAAATTGGGCATGGATCGTAGTGTTGACGTCGTCTACTTTGGAAAACCAAAGTCCCTTTATTCCTGCAGGTTGGAAAACTTCCGTGATTTCCTTGGCTTCAAGGAGCCATTTGCCGTTTAGGTAAACGGTTCCAGTATGGTGTTGTCGTTTGTTGTCCCTAAACCAGTCACCTCGAATAATATCGTTGAAGGGATTGAAATCCCCGAAAAATGAATTCGGGATAACGATTTTCCAGACATCGCCATCGACCTTATTCCACCCGGTAACGACTTCAGAACCTCGGATTTCCACCTGTTCACCGGGTGCCGCCTGATATAGGATTCGTTTCGCATCCGACTCGCCCCCGCGCGGCGGATCGACGCGTTCGCGGTAAATGCCGGCATGCACCGTGACCGTATCACCCGGTTGGGCGCGCATGGCCGCCTGCTGGATCGTGAGCAAGGGTTGCGCCAAGGTTCCGGAGGCTTTATCGTCACCGCTTTTAGAAACATGCCAATCCGCCGCGAATACAATAGTTGCGGTGCCAACTATTGCTAGAATCAGGGAATATTTAATCATATTCGATGCGTACATTATTTACCTTTGGTTGATTGTTATATGGGGGCAAAAATTCAGGTCGTGAGACACCGTTGCCTCGACGATCACATTGGCTCGGACCCGAATGGCACTTAGTTAGGCAGGGTAGCCCCAACGGGGCGTCTTACTCTAGCCTAGGGCAACGCCCTAGGCATCATAAGGTAATGATAAAAGCCCTGAAGGGGCGATCCAAGTATTACAAGACGATACACCCCCTTAACTAAGCGCCATTCGGCTCGAACTCATTGGGTTTACTTGGTCACGGTGATTTCAGAGAGTCCGACGTTGAGCGTGCTGGTTCTGGTGCTGGATTTGACCTTGGTGACGAAGAAGGCGACCCAGGAAACGGTCTTGGGCGCGAAAGTCACCTCGGTGCCGGTCTTGCCATCGTCGGCCAGCTCGCCGACCGGCAGGGTGGTGCCATCGGAGAAAACCAGCAGGCCGGCCTGCACCTGGTCCCAGGTATTGGGCCGGTCGTAGAGGCTGATCTTGCCGATGGTGACTGGCGCCTCCCAAGCCAGGCGGACGAAAGCACCCTCGCGTTCGCCGTTGGAGCACCATTCGTTGGCGATGTCGCCGGGAAAGCCGCCGGCCACGCCGTCGGTGAGCCCGGCCACCGCATAATCCTTGTGAGTTGAGCTGGCGACCACGCTGGCTTTGCGGGCCAGGTTGGCGCGGGAGGTCAGCAGGGTTTCCGGCGGCGGCGCCTCGCCAGGTTTGAGCAGGCGGAGTTCCTGCAGGCACAGGGCGTAGCCGCTGCCTGGCGGATCAGCCCGGTAGGCCTGGCGCTTCCACATGAGGTTGCAGAAATTGGCCGAGTAGCACAGCCACAGGGTCCGGCCGTCTTCCGAGATGAATTTCGATGGGATGTTAACAAAGTATGCCTGCTCCCCGAAGTCCCGCATCCAGGAAACCAGCTTCCAAGGACCGGTCATCTGGTCGGCCTCGAAGATGCCGGTGTTGTATTTGCTCTCGGTCGTGCCGCCATCGGTCACGCACATCAGGTATTTCTTCAGTGGCGCGTTGTAGGTGATGGTGACACAGCCGAGGCGGTTGTCCCACTCGAAGATCGGTTTGATTCTGGCGAAATCTGCCGACCAGATGGCTTTGCCGTAAGCATCGTTCCCGGCAAAGAACTCGTAGGCGGCCGGATCGTTGATGGTTTCGGGGCTGGGAACGACCCGGCAGAGATAAATCTGGTCGCCGGTAATCCAGCTGGCGTTCGCCTTGCGGTCTTCCAGGTCGCGTTCGGTCGCGCCATGGCCGACCAGATAGGCTTTGCCATCGGGCGAATGCTCCATGTTCTTGCCAAAGTCGACAAAGTGCGGCGCGCCCAGTTTGATCGGATCCTTGAACTTCGTTGGCTCGGGAAAAAGGGCCTTACCGGGTTCGGTCGAGAGCGGCGAAGGCGTCCAGGTCTTGCCGAGATCCTTCGAGATGTGGAAGCCGGCGCAGGGCCCCAGGATTGGCCAGTTGAGGCCGTAGTTGCCGTTGGACAGGCCGTAGGTGCCGATGTACCAGATGCCGTTGTGCATCAGGCCACCGGCGGGGTAGCGGCCGCCGTAGGGGGCCGGATTGCCAGGGATAGTACCTGGCTCGAGCACCTGGAGCTTGAGCGGATCGTCGCCGACGATGACCGCATGGCCGACGACCGCATCCTTGCCGCCCGAAAAGGAACGCACCCCGTTGACTGAGCCATCGGTGAAGGGCGAATAGAGCCGGCCATCGGCACCCCACGACGGATACCAGGTATCGGCATCGGTATATTCCGCATGGCGGCCGGTGAAGACAATGCCGGTGGCGGCCTCCGACTTGACTGCCGGACAATCCGCCGGCGGCTCCGATGGCCACAACCATTCCGCCTGTGCCGGGAGGATCGCCTGGGAAACTGTTAAAATCGCTGCTACAGTTTTCATGGCAGTGCCCGCTATCGCCAACATGCGAGACCATTTGATTATCTTCGGGGTATTCATCGATTATGTTTAGTTTATTGTTTTTACAGGACGTCGTCCCGGGTCGTGAGATTCCAGGGGCGGCGTTAAAAATTATCTCGTAGTGCTTATATGCGAGTGATTATTTCCCATTAAATGCCCATGTGCCCTGTTTTATATATTCAGAGCGAATGACGGGCGATGAAGCGGGAAGGTTCCAGTTCGTATGTGTGCAACTTTTCACCTAGTAACCAGAGTGCGGTCTTTCGGCCCATTTCGGCAAAGTCAACCGAGACAACCGAAATACCGTTTCCGGCAATTTCCTTCATTGAAGTATCGTTATAGGAAATTATTCCAAAATCCACGCCCAGCTGAAGTCCCCGAGCCTTGCCCGCCTTTGCAAGTTCGACCAAATCGGTGTCTTCAATCACAAAATAGGCGTTATTAATCAAAGGTGAATCCACACAGAGATGCTCGACAACATGGGCCTTGATTTTATTTTTCACGCAAAACCGCAGGAAGGCATCCTTTATTTCAAGTGGATGGTTTTTGTCTTCCGGGAATACCAATGTGAAATTGCTGTAACGGAAAATATAATCAACAGCCTGGCCCAGAACTTTCTCAAGTTCAACATCATGATCCTGAACAAGGGCCGAGCACTTGCAGCCCTGAAACCCCGAACGCCTGTCCAAGAGGAGAAGATTTTCGTCATCGAAACCGCGCAAACACTCTAAGATTTCCGGGTTTGTAAATGGCATGACTACATAACGTTGATATCGCCCTTTCGCATCGTTGAGCAATTTACAAAAAAGCGGAACATTGAAGTGATGAAAAAAAATATCCAACTCCACATCCGCACCTCCATAATGGCGGATTGCCCGGTACAATGTTTCTTTATATGGCGTGAATGCGTCAAACAAAACAAATACCCGTAGCTTTGTATCAACGTGGTTGGTGGTAATATGGAACGCCTTGCCATGCGCTGACTCCAAAACCCCAAGCTGTTTTAGCAAAGAATAGGCTTTTACCACCGTATCGCGTGCCAATCCAAGCCGTTCACTCACCTCATTGATCGAAGGAAGTGCCTCCCCTTTATGCAGGCGACCATCATTTACTGCCTCGATCACAACATCAGCGATCTGGCGATACTTCGACCGACGAGAGGAAGGATCTATAACTGGAAAATTAAACGGGGACATGGGTTGCTGACCTTGTGCAAATAGACTATACTGTGCTGTGCTATTATGCATATTCGGGCTATCACCCGTTCGTCAAGAAGAAAAAAACTCCTTTTCTTCGTGAAACGATTGGTGCTCCCACTTTGAAGCGTGAAAAGTGAAAATTAATGATTTATCAATTTATGCCTGAGTGAGATACAGGAAATCCGAATCAATCTACGTGTCCCTAATTAGTAACCCCCATCGCCGAGATCGCCCTGAATCCCGGGGTGTTGGCGGATGACTTGGTCGCCACCAGCCAGGGGGTGATGATGCGCCGCGTGCGTTATCAACCCGGTCCCGGCCAAAGCCGCGACGGATTGCCCATGGAGTTTATCACCAGCGAGTTTAACCTGCCGCCGGGCTTGATCGCTTGGATCTACCAACGGCGCTGGGCGGTGGCAAAGGTCTTCGATCAGCTCAAAAACAAGCTGGAGGAGACAAAGGCCTGGTCCAGCCGCGCGGAGGCGAAGATCGCGCAGGCTCATTTCCTGTGCCTGACCCACAATCTGATGGAGTTGCTGGCGCGACGCGTGGCAACCGAGCAGGGCATCCGTGATCAAGCCGGAGAACGCCGAGCCGCCGCACGTCGGGCGAAACAAGCCCGCGATGCCGCGGCCCGTAAGCAATCGGTCGGCAATTTGCTCATCACGCTGCTGCGCCCCCTGCAACGCAGCGTGAAGTTCATCCGCTGGCTTCGCACCCACTGGCGTTCCCATGCCCCGCTAAACGCAGCCCTTTCATAACTTAAGACCCTTTATGCGAATGACTAAGCGACTAAACTTGGACATCGTTGGGGCCTTTTCGCTGCACCGGCACAGAATTCGGAGGCATTTACCATGTAACATTGGTAACATTATAGTGACGAAACGAAGCCGTGAAACCTCTTCATACAAAAAGCCACGCATTTCTAACCACCAGCTGCACGGTAACCTATAAAACAAATTCAATCACTCCTTATCATGCCCAAATAAGCACAGGCAATTGTGGCAAGGGTGCCAGACCTTGACGGAAAACAAGCGATTCACAGTATGACACTTGTTCCGGTCACCTCTTACAAAAACCACCGCCATGAATGTATTAAACGTTAAACATAAAAGTCTCTTATTTTCGGCGATGCTCCTATCGGGCATAACCTGTTCACAAAGTGTATATGCAGGGCAATATGATCTCGAAACTGATCCAGCAACTTTGGCGCAAAAATGCGGGTCAAAAGCAGCCAACAGTTTATGGAACGCTTTAAATGAGTTCGCTTCGATACTTCCTGTTGGAAAAGCTTACACCGATTTGTTTAAGGCCGGGACAGCCACGAGCAAAGTGCTTAATAAAGAGATTTCGACTGAATTATGCTCAATGAACATGGCCAACTTGATTAATATCATGACACTGGTGGCCAAGAAGGAAATATATCAGAATGACTTGAGAAACCTTACCGCTCAGTGGCAGGCGGCTCAAGCTGAATTTAATCGATTAGGTAACGATCCTGACACCGGTTTACTACTATCAGTCGCAGGCTCACTCAATACAATTGAAGCTGAATGCTCGACAAAAGATTTCCGAATAAAACCAGTGTTTCTCGGAGTCAGCCTGCTCAAGCTCATGGCACATCGGTTGCTGGTGGAATCCGCGAACAAATCGTTCGACGATGCTAATAACACCAATAGCGCCAGATACTACATGGCATGTGTACGCGCCATGGGGGCGGCCGACGACACGATGGATCGCTTACAGAAAATAAACCAATCACTAATAGTTCATACGGAATCCATTAAATATAGCATAGTAAGAATCCCGCCGTATCTAGACGATCAACACTTCTACGCGGGGATAATCACCTACCCCGACGGCACCACGGAACATATCGCAGAAGGCACTTGCATTTATAACCCTCTGTTTCCAGCCGATCGGGACAAGCTTTTTAAACAACTCCAAGAAGAGGGGGCGGATGCCCTGAAAAGAGCCAAATACAAACTAATAACAGGCGAGTCGAATACAGAATATCGGAAAATCTACCAACAACAAGAGGAAGTAGTTGCAAAAATCAGAGCATTTGGGGTTTCAATCAGCGAGGAGTTAAACAGTAGAAATGAAGCCTACCGGAAAAAAACCACTGGCGGTGATTCATCAATGCGTGCGGTCAATGGATACCGCTCAGATGGCAATGCCCTCTATTCTTTCCGCAACGGCTTCAATAACGGTTATTTAAATTGGGAGGTCGATTTGGGCAAAATTTGGGAGCCTTGCCCAACTAAGATAGAATCCGTGGCCTTTAGAGCGGTTTTGTCCTATGGTGCGGAAGGACAATACATAGTGCAATTATTAGACGAAAATAGAAATATTGTCGAAGGACGTCGTATTGGTGTATCGCACACAACCACCGATTATGTGGTTAACTTCAGAGCTTATCCTTTTGGCGTGGGCAAGGCCCCTGTCGCACGTTACGTGAGGATATTATGTCCTCAATCATCCAGCCCAGTTAATGCCTATAAATTTAATTTGGATGAGGTTTACGTATTCACTGCTGATATTGGTGCTACTTTGCAGATGACTTCCGTCATCACTTCAGCCGTTCCCTACGCGCACACTTATTTTGTGCAACTGATTAACAGTGAAAATCAAACCGTAGCCTCGAAGGCCATGAGCTTTAGTGGCGATATGGACACCAGATTTTGGGAGGTCCCGATAAATGCCAAATACGCCAAATTCATTCGAATAACCTCTACCGTGACAAACCAACCAGTAAGTCTGTATCACGTAAGAATATTTAAAAGAGGTGAATTCGCACCGTGAACACCCTCCATACATATAAAATCCTGGGGTAATTTCCCAACAGCCACACATATTAACCCGAGTTCCGCAGTTCGAGGGATGGGGTTGTTGTATTTGAGGCACTTGCGTAATTTAAGGGGCGATTTCCGGCACTACATTGCTGATTTCGCCCCGCCCTACATGGTTTCAGCTTCTCCCCGCCTGCGGAGGCAAACGTGACATCACTTTGTGTTGCAGCGTGCGGGACCTATCAGGCGGTTCAATGTCCGGTAATGGGCAAGTTAACGCGATGCACGGTCCCGGGCTTCAGGTGTGTCGCGGTCAATCGTGTGCCGCCTTGGCCTCGGCGGCGGCGGCCTCGGCACCGCGCTTTCTTTGGATATTCAAAAAAACCTCTTTCACCCGCTGCTGGTGCGCGGGCGACAAGGCTATATCCAGACCATCCGTAATTTTCTTCGCCACCTCAGGCATGTCCTTGCGCGCATCGGCGATAAATGCCCCCGTGCTTTCCACCAGCTTCTGCGTTTCGCGGCGGGAGCGCGATTCGCCCAGCACCGAGAGCGGAGAAAGCAGGCCGCCAAAGGTATTCGCCAGCAGATGCATCACCCCCGTGGCACCGCCGCCGGTGGGCAAAGCGATGGCGACACTTTTCAGCAGCACCCCCAGCACCCACACACCCGCCACGGCGAAAAGGATTAATTTAAACCCGGAGAGCAGCGTCGAAAGGCCGGTGTTTTCCTCGAAAAGACTCTCGACCAGCGCGGTTTTTTTCTGGGCTACGATCACGGAATCCGTCGCTTTCTTCTGTTCGCGGTCGGCCTTGGCCTGGGCTTCGTCGGCACGTTTTTGGGCATCATCGTGCTGGGTGCGGGCGATCAGGAGCTGTTCGTTCAGCCCTTTGATTTCCGCCATTTGCCGATCCAGCCGCTCCTGGGCCTCGGCCTTGCCCGCGAGGGCGTCGAGCGTGAGCTGACGCCAGCCCTGAATCTCGGCGGGAGTGAGGTTGCCGTAGAGGGCGCGCGAGGCTTCATCTATCTCGGAAAAGCGATCCAGCAGGTGGTCGCGTTGCCGCGATTCCGGCAGTTGCTCCGCCGCCGCCGCGCCTTCGACGGCGGAGCGTTGGATGGTTTTGCCGACGGCGGCGGCATCGGCCTCCACCTTGGCCCGCGTGGCTTTCTCGGTGGCGAGAGCGGCGGCGGCGGCATCGCGGCTGGCGAGCGCGGTAACCGCATCCCCTTTGGCCTGGGTGGTGGCTTCGTTGGCAACCGTGACGGCGCGCTCCTGCTTCATCTCTTTAACCGCATGCCCGAATTCCCGCACTCCAAACCAGCCCGCGCCCGCCACCAGCGCGCCGACAAGAATAACCGTCTCCACGGCAAAGCCGCGGTTTCCACGTTTCAATAAGTGCATAACAAAATAGGTTGGAGGGCCGGACTCGCGTCCGGCCCTCGCAGGGTTTTAGGGCTTGGCGGGTTTGGGGGTGATGCGGCGACCGGGAGACTTGCGCTCGCTCTTGCGGGTGCCGCCGGCGAGTTCGTATTCGTCGGAGTCTTCGCCGAAGTAGCCGGCTATGGCCTTGCGGGCCTGCACCAACACAGTGTTGAGGCGGGCGGCCTTTTCGTTGCGGGCGTTGAGCAAGGGAGTGAGCTCGGCGCGTTTGGCGTCCACCAGTTCATCGGACGTCTTTACCTCGGCCTCCAAGGTCACGAGGTCGGCGGCGGTGAAGTCTTTCTTATCCACCTTGATCTTCAGGTCGGCCGTGGTCTGGAAGATTTTGATGATGGACTTGGCTTGGTCGCGGACATTGTCCGGTGAATGGATAGTAGGCATGGCTGGATTTTTTTGTAAGTTAATGTTTTAACGCTTTTTATTAGCGTTCACCGCCTAACCAGCATTTTAGCAGCCAGTTCCAGCTCGTGGCGAGTACGTATTAAAATAAATTTCCAGAGGCTTACACCATGAGTGCGATAAATTGCATTAGCGCACGACACTTGGTTTTACTTTGTTAAAGTGAACCAAAAGCACTCTTAAATTGGCCGGGGACGGCCAACGCTACACAAACCATCTGATGTGAGTAAGCTATGCATTACATGTAGGGTTGGCCGTCCTTGGCCAATTCAGATCAACTTGAGGGCACATTAGCTTTTAAAGCGCCTAAACTTGGCCAAAATAGCCTCAAATCCCGTTGAATTAAGGTGGGAAGCCTTCGATATGACATATAAGAGGCTTCTCACCTGATATAAACTGGTCTCAATGCCATAGAAGACTGTCAATATAAGTTAAGGGAGCACCGATATAAAATAGGGGGCTGTTTATGCGTTATATCGGGTAGCCAAGATACGCTGGGAACAAGCTTCCGGCCTATTTCGGTGCGTTTCCGGGCTGTTTCTGCCTGCCTAACGGTTTCTGATGCTGTGCAAGTAACCGGACTGGAGCGCAAATTTGATCGGGGCCATGTTCGCTCAGTCGTAGTCGTAAAGCACGGGGTCGCGGCGGGGGGCGGTGGTGGCGCGGCGCACCCGCCAGCGCATGCGCGCTTCTTTGATTTCGCGGTCGGTTTGGGGCGCGCCACCGTCCCCGCTCATACCTTGGCCATAGGGATCGTCCTCGACATCGCCGCCAGCTGCAGCACCCGAGCCGAGTTGCTCCTCCAGTTTTTCCGGGTCCATGCCCTCCTCCAGCTTGCGCACGACTTCCTCCATCTCGGCGTCGATTTTCTCCCCGGTGAGGTCCGCCATTTTGCGCATCATGCGGGCCATGGCGCGGGGATCGTTTTCATCCACCGATGCAAAATCCTGCTCCATGCCGGCCATCGCCGCCTCCAAACGCGCGTCGTCCGGTTCGCCTTCAGGCCCGGCTTCGGCGGCGGCGGGCTCGACCGCACGTCCAGTGAAGGCGAATTGCGAGACGGTTTTCTGCATCGGCCAGACCGGGTTTTCGGGGCACTTCGGCACGGATTTGCCCTGGGCCAGGGTCTTGGCGTAAAACTGGTAAACGGTGTGGTTGCGGGGGCAGTAGTATTCGTAGATCGGCATGGTCAAGATACGGTCCCGGAAAAAAACCGGCCGCGCCCGAGTTTCAAGTCGCACGGAGCAGACTCAAGCTCGCGGGTGGGCTTTGTCGTAAACCTCGCGCAGGCGGGCCACCGTGACGTGGGTGTAAACCTGGGTCGTGTTCAGACTGGCGTGGCCGAGCAGCTCCTGCACCAGCCGCAGATCCGCGCCGGCGTTGAGCAGGTGGGTGGCGTAACTGTGCCGGAGTTTATGCGGGGTCAGGTCGAGCGGCAGTCCGGCCAGCGCCAAGTAACGCTTCAGCATCAGTTGCACGGTGCGGGGCGACAGGCGGCGGTGGTGAACATCCACCAGGACCGGCGCTTCGGGCGCGGTGTCGCGCGCAAACTCGCGCCGCCACTTCGCCAGCACGCCGGCGGCGACTTTTCCCAGCGGACACAGCCGCTCTTTTTTCCCCTTTCCGAGCACGCGGGCCAGAGTCGCGTCCGCCTCCAGCGAGCCGTAATCGAGCGCCACCAATTCGCTCACGCGCAGGCCCGCCCCGTAGAGCAGCTCCATGGCCAGCCGGTCGCGCCACGCGATGAAGGACGATTCGGTGCCGTTTTCGAGCAGGCGCTGCGGCCCGGTCAGAAGCAATTTCATCTGCGCCTCGGTCAAAAACAGGGGCAGGCGTTTCTCCAGTTTGGGCAGCACGAGCCCGACCAGCGGGTTTTTCTCCACCCGGCCCTGACGTTGCCAGTATTTGAAAAACGCCCTCAAGCCCGACACGTGGTTATGCAGGGTGCGCCGACCAAAGCGACCTTGGGCTTCGATCACAAAATCCCGCATCACCCGCGGGGTCAGCCCGTCCAGCTCGCGCCCGCGCCCCGCTTCGCCCAGGGCGTCGCGCCGCCAGGCCACGAAATCGACGAAGGCCTGCTGGTAGTTGCGCAGAGTATAGACGGAGTAGCGCCGCTCCAGAGCGAGATGCGCGGAGAAGGGCTGCCACCAGGATGCGGTCAAGGCATCTGCTTCGGCGGCAGCGTCGCAGGCGGCGTCGCAAGCGGCGGCGGGCGGCACGTTCGCGGACCGGGGTTCAGGCTTGGCTTTGGCCATGGCGTTCGACCGAGGCCTTGACCGCGTCGGTGCGGCGACGCAGCGCCCCCTCGGGGTCGAGGCCTTTGGCGCGGGCGGCGGCGCAGAGATCAAAGAGCTGACGGCCCAGCTCCGCGTCATCGAGCGCGAGCCCGAGCGCCTGGATGCGGGCGACATCCACCGCATCGCCCACCGGTAGCGATTTTTTCTCGATCTGTTTCCACGCCGACTCGGCATACATGGTGGCGGGCAGGCGCGGGGGCTGATCCTTGAACAAGCCGGATTGCGCGGGACCGTTTTTCTTTTCCTGCGCTTTGATCTGCTCCCACTTGAGGATGACGTTGTCGGCGGTGTCGATTTTGCCGTGGTCACCGAAGACGTGGGGGTGGCGGCGGATGAGTTTTTCGTTCACCTCGCGGGCCACCGCATCGAGGTCGAACTGGCCGCGTTCGGAGGCGATCTGGGCGTGAAAGACGACCTGGATCAACACGTCGCCCAACTCCTCGCGCATGTGCGGGTAGTCCTCGCGGTCAATGGTATCGATCAGCTCGCTCACCTCGTCGATCAGGCAGCGCACGAGGGATTGGTGGGTCTGCTCAATATCCCACGGACAACCGTCGGGAGCCCGCAGGCGGGCGATAGTCTGGCGCAATTCGTCGAGGGCCTGGCTCATGGCGTCAGCCAAACGCGGCCCCGGTGTCGAATCCAGTCTGGTTTTGACCGCGCGGCAAAAACGGCGCGCCTGTCGAGGTTGAGTTACCGCTGTCTGCGCTCTCTCAAAGCAGCTCACGAAAACGCTCGGGGGTAAGTCCGGCAGTCTGAGCAATATGGCCCATGGTGAAAGCGTTGATCGAGGTGTGGCGCGGCACCTGCACCATGATGGTGCCGTTGGAGAGGGTTAGGTGTTTGCCCTGGCGGATGATGCGGAAACCGCATTTTTCTAATACGCGCACGGCATCGCGTTGGCCGATACCGGGTAGCTTGGGCATGGAGCTCGATTAAACCAAAACCTCTTCGTGTTGCACAGAGCGGATGCCATCAGCCCCGGTGAGTTCGCTCGCTTTGGCGGCGAGGTATTCAGTAATAGCCTCACGGATATTGGCCAAGGCTTCATCGCGCGTGTCACCTTGAGAACAGCAGCCGGGGAGCGTGTCGCACCAGACCGCCCAGCCCTCCGCCGACTCCACCAAAGTCACGCTGTATTTCATCCTCGAAAGGAACAAGGTGGGTGCGTTTTAGTCAAGTTGCGCCACCCGGAACTTCGCCGCGAAATATAGTCTCAGAAGAACATCGCCTCGGCCAGCGCGGCCTCGGGGCTGAGCAGCGCGATGGCGGTGGCGAGTTCGGTTTTGGCGCCGCGCATGGTGGTCGCGATGTGCGCGCAGCCCCGCTCGAAGTCGCCGAGGAAACGGAAATGGTTTCCGTTGCCATAGCTGAATTCGATTTCCACCGCATCGGCCGGCGCGGCGGCGGCGAGGGGCTCGACCAGCGGAGCGAGACCGGCGTCCGCGCCGCAGGCGACGAGGCGATCACGCGTCCATTTGGCCAACACCCCGGCCTCGGCGCGACGGCTCGGACTGTGGCGAACCGTTACCCCCGCAAGGTTCTCCACCAAGGCGGACGGGGCGTAGGCGCTCAGAAACTGGCCGATGGTCTGGCGCACCGGGAGCAGACGGGCGCTGACCAGATCGCGAACCGCCTCGGGGTGCGGCCAGGTGAGTTCGCCGCAATCGTCCTCGGGCACGCACGAGCGGTCCAGCAGCACGCGTTTGGCCCGGCCGAGCAGATACTGGTAGGCGCCGAGTTTGGCCGAGGAGGAAAAGTTATGCGCCCAATAGTAGAGCGGCAGGTCGGTCGAGAGACAGGTGGAGACCTGGTTTTCGAGAAAAACCCGGGCGGCGGTCGGGTAGCTCAGCATCACGAACTCGCAGCAACGCAGGTCGCCGCGGGTTTTGCCGGGATGGCATTCACCGTAGATTTTGGCCCGCAACTCGGTGGCTTGGGTGCTTTCGTCGCGCGTCGGACAGAGAACAACGACCCGGCACGGGTAACGCTGGGAAAAACGGGTGGCGGTCTGGAACTGCGCCAGGGCGTCCTCCGGCGTGGTATGGATGCCGAAGTGGAGCACGAAATTCACCTGCGTGGCCTTCGAGTCTTCGCCGGGGAGCAGGGCGGGACGCTCGTCCGTCGTCCACATGCGTGCCAGGTTTTTGGATATGGCTCCGACCGGGGTTTCCAGGCCGGGGAGCGCGTCAAAAATCGAGAACATCGCGGGAAGAAATCTGCTTAGGGCTGACGCCAGACGTGGTTGTTTTTCGAGAGCAGGGCGTCGGCGTTGGCCGGACCCCAGCCGCCGGCGGCGTAACTGTCCATGCCTTCGCGTCCGGCGGCGGCCCAGGCCTTGAGCACCGGGGTGTAGAGCTGCCAGGACGTCTCGGCCTCGTCGCCGCGGATGAAGAGCGTGCCGTCGCCGATCATGGCATCGAGCACCAGGCGCTCGTAGGCCTCGGGGGTGTTGGAACCGAAGGTCGTCGAATAACGGAAGTTCATTTTCACCGGCTGGGTGCGGGTTTCGAGTCCGGGCACCTTGCCGTTGAGGATGAGCGACAGGCCCTCGTCGGGCTGGATCTGAAAAGCGAGGGTGTTGGGCGCGAGGTCGAAGCGGTCGCTCCCGGCGAACAAAGTGCCGGGCGGGCGTTTGAACTGGACCGCGATTTCCGTGACGCGGCGGGCCATGCGTTTGCCGGAGCGCAGATAAAACGGGACGCCTTGCCAGCGCCAGTTGTTGATCGAGAGCCGCACGGCGGCGTAGGTCTCGGTACCGGACTGGGCATGGATGTCCTGCTCCTCCAGGTAACCCTTGGCGGGTTTGCCGCCCATCATGCCGGCGGCGTATTGGGCGCGGGCGACGTCGCCGCCGGGCCCAAGATTGAGCGGCTGGATGGCCTTGAGAACCTTGACCTTTTCGTTGCGCACCGCCTCGGCATCGAGCGACACCGGCGGCTCCATCGCAGTAAGCGCGACGAGCTGCATGGTGTGGTTTTGGATCATGTCGCGCAGCGCGCCGCTTTGTTCGTAGTAACCGCCGCGAGTGCCGACACCGACCTCCTCGGAAACGGTGATCTGCACGTGGTCGATGTAGTTGCGATTCCAGAGCGGCTCGAAAATCGAATTGGAGAAACGCTGCACCAACAAGTCCTGCACCGTCTCTTTGCCGAGATAGTGGTCGATCCGGTAAACCTGATGTTCCTCGAGCACTTCGCGGATGACGCCATTCAGGGCGACGGCGGAATCGAGGTCTTTGCCGAAGGGTTTTTCGATGATGACCTTGGTGTGCAGCGGCGTGCCAAGGTGGCGGGCGGCAAGACCGGCGGCGCCGAGATTGCGCAGGATGGGGGCGAAGACCGAGGGCGGGGTGGAAACGTAAAACAACACCTGCACCTCGCGGCCGAGTTTGCTTTCCAAGGCGTCGATATGGGCGGTGAGGCGTTCAAACGCCTGGATGTCGTCGTAACCGCCGGCCACGTAGCTGGTGTTGGTCGCCACATGGCTCCAGACGTCGGGATTCAGCTCGCGGCGGGAAAACTCTTTGATGGCACCGGCGGCGATGTCGCGAAACTCTTCGTCCGGGATGGCCTTGCGCCCGTAGCCGACGAGGAAAAAGTCGGCCGGCAGCAGGTGATCGAACGCGAGGTTGTAGATCGCCGGGATGAGTTTGCGGGCGGTAAGATCGCCGGAGGCTCCAAAGATTACGATCACCGTGGGCGGAGTGCCGCGGTGTTTGCTGAGACCTTGGAGGAAGGGATGACGGGGCGCTTCAGGCATGGCTTAGAGAGGGCGAAACTAGGCGCAGCGCAAATGAAGCGGGCAAGGTTAATGCGGTGAATTCGCAGCATCAAACCGATCAATCCGGGTCATTCGTGCCGGTGATTCGTCCTGTTCGGAAACAAAGGCACGTCGCGGTAGTGCCAGACCAGCGAGCCATCGCGCGCAGTCGAGGCGAGATGCGTCTCCAGGGCCATGGCTTGCATGCCGGCGGCGGTGGCGGGGTCCACGTCGTGGGCGACTTCGACGATGTCGAAACGGTAGGATTTGGCCGGCGGTCGCAAACGCGCGAGGTAGGCACGGCAAACCCGAAGCAGCACCTTTTTCTTGCGGGTGTTGACCGCGTGGTAGCCGCTCACCCGGGCACCGGCGGCCCGGGTTTTTACTTCAACGAAAACCAGCACCTCCCGATCCTGGCAGACAAGGTCGAGTTCCTCGCGGGTATCGGCGGGGTTTCGCCAGTTTCTGGCCAGGACGCGCAAGCCGGCGGCGCGCAGGTGCGCTTCGGCGGCGCGCTCGCCCGCCGAGCCGATGCGGGCGCGCTCGGGAGTCGGGTTCCCCGCCCAGAACTGGCGAATTTTGGCCCAGAGAGCACGCATCGGGCTTTGTCGTTGCGGCTTGGGGGCGGGGGCGCAACCTCGCGTTTGCGTGATTTCGCCGCATCCTGGCAGCGTATCTCAACCAACTTAAAACTTTAAACCTGTTGATAAACTATATTCGTGAGACATACTGGTGATACATGAAAACAGTGACCATTCGGCAAATCAGAAACCATTTCCCTGAAGTTCTTAAATTTGTCCGTAATGGGGAGAGCGTTGATATTACCTCCCGAAGAAAGGTTGTGGCAACTTTGACCCCTCCCAGTGTGAAGAAAAAGGCCCCTGCAATGCGGCCTTGGGCCAATCTTGACGCACAACTCACCGAACTCCTCCAGCAGCCCATGCTGGCAGTGTCAGGTGCCGATTTAATCGCCCAGGACCGCGAGCGCTTCTGATCTCATGGTCTATCCAGACACCTCTTTTCTCTTTTCCACCGTGTTGCATGACAGCAACACGCTTTCCGCGTTCGCCTACCTGAGGGCCAACCCCCAAAGTATTGTATTAACTCCTTGGCAGAAATGTGAATTGCGTAACGCCATCCGTCTTTCGGTATTCAAGAAGGATTGTGACGGCACGGTGGCAGGCCGAGCGTTGGAAAAAATCTCTTCAAACATCGCGGAAGGCCATTACACCGAAATGGCACTGGTATGGCCCGACGTCCTGACCATCGCAGACGAACTCAGCGAAAAACATACCCTTAAACTTGGCGTTCGCACATTGGATTTATTACACGTCGCCGCCGCACTTAGTTTAAACGCCAAGACATTTCTTACCTGCGACCGCAGGCAAGTAACTTTGGCCGGTGCAGCCGGTCTTAACGCAGTTATAATCTAACCACCTTTTCCCGTCCCCCACTCTCCTTTTTTCGTCCATGGCCACGCCTGCAATTGTAAATACCCTTCGTCGTTCACTGCTGATCAAGGTCATCTCCAAGCCGCAACCCAGTCGTGAAGACATGGCGCATGTGATCGAGCTCACCGCTTCCAAGGTGGTCGAGGCGCTGCAGGCCCAGTCCATGACTCTCTACGTGTTGGAAGGGAATGAGATCGCCTTTAAATACATTTACTACTCCCCCACCCTTTGGGGCACGAACAAGGAGTCCGAGACCAAGTTCAAGGCCACCGCCGAAAAGCTCCTCCAGCTCAAGTTGCCCATGGATCGCGGCGTGGTGGGCAAGGTGGTGACGACCGGCGAAGCGGCGTTTTTCCGTAACAGCGAGTCGCAGGCCCCGTTCATGAACTCGTTGTCTGGGACCACGGGTTTCGACGTGCGTTCCATGCTCACCGTGCCGTTGAAAACCAACACGGTGATCGGCGCGATTCAGGTGCTGAACAAGGAACTCGCCGCCGGCACCAAGGGCGAGTTTACGCCGGGTGATCTCACGCTTCTGCAAGAAGTGGCGGAATATTCGGCGTCGCTCATGCAGCGCATGATGGACCCGAAATTCCAGCTCGGGCCGGAAGACACCGCCAAGTTTGTCGCCCGCTTGACCGATCACCCCTTGGTGACCTCGGCGGACCAACTCGGCGAAGTGGACGCCAAGTTGATCGAAATCGTCGGCGATGCACTCATCCGCCGCGAAGGGATTTTCCCCTACCGCCGCATCGATAAACACAGCGTGGCGGTGCTGATGAGCAACCCGCTCGACTTCGCCAAGCGCGAGGCCTTTCAACAGGCGACGGAGCTGGTCATCGATGACATAAGCGTGGTGCCGGCCACCCTGATCGACGTGCTGCTTAAGAAGTACTTTAAAGACTCCAAAGGCCCGGGAGATGGCGACGTGGACCTCGGCTCCGTGACCGAGGCGATCAGCACCGCCTATTCCTCCGAGGGGGGCGGTGGCGGTGAACTCAAGGCCGAGGACTTGGAAAGCGAGGAATCCGCCCCGGTCATCCAGCTGGCCAACCGAATCATCGAGGACGCCTACATCTCCGGCGCTTCCGATATTCATATCGAGCCGATGGAAAAGGATCTCTTGATCCGTTACCGCATCGACGGCCTTTGCCAGGAAAAACTCCGTCTGCCCAAGCAGGTCACCGGCGCGCTGATCTCCCGCCTGAAGATCATGTGCAACCTCGACATCTCCGAGCGTCGCCTGCCGCAGGACGGCCGCATCGTTTTTAAGAAATACACCAAGAAAAACATCGATATCGACCTGCGCGTCGCCACCGGCCCGATGAACCACGGCGAGAAGGTGGTCATGCGTATTCTCGACAAGCAAAAGTCCACTTTGCCGCTCACCGCGCTCGGCTTTTCGGAAGAAAATCTGGTCAAATATCGCGAGTGTATCCGCCAGCCCTACGGCATGATCCTGCACTGCGGCCCGACCGGCTCCGGCAAGTCGATGACGCTCTACTCCGCGCTCGCCGAGGTGAACACCCCCGACGTCAACATCCAGACCGCCGAGGACCCGATCGAGTACACCCTGCCCGGCCTCAATCAGATGCAGATGAGCCGGGCCATCGGCCTGACTTTCGCCCGCGCCCTGCGCTGTTATCTGCGTATGGACCCGGACATCATCCTGGTGGGTGAAATCCGCGACGAAGAGACCGCGCAAATCGCGGTCGAAGCCGCGCTCACCGGGCACTTGCTGGTCTCCACCCTGCATACCAACGACGCCCCGAGCACGGTCGCCCGTATCGGCGAGATGGGCGTGGAAGCGTTTAACATTTCCGCCTGTTTGGTCTGCGTCTGCGCCCAGCGTTTGCTGCGTCGTGTATGCAAGAGCTGCAAACAATCCTACGAACCGGTGGGCCGGGAAAAGGCGCTGCTGGAAAAGGCGCTTGGCTGGAGCGGACCGATCTTCAAAGCCAACCCCCAAGGTTGTCCGACCTGCAACGGCCTCGGTTACAAGGGCCGCGTGGGCATCCACGAACTGATGACGAACTCCGAAGATCTCACCGCAGCGATCAACAAAGAGGCGGAAGTGGCCGAATTGAAACGCATCGCGATGAAGGACGGCATGAAAACCCTGCACCAGGACTCGATGCTGAAGGTAAAAATGGGCCTCACCACTATTGAGGAGGCCCTGGCCAACGTGCCGCCGGATTTGATTTCGTAAATAGCACGATTCCGACGATTTGTCTAAAAAACCGAATCAACCAAGATTTACTCAGATCGGCGTAGATCTTAGTGCTGTCTAGATTTCAATATGAGTAAATGAGTGCAAATCCGCTGGCGACTACGCGTTACTTATCACCATTATCCCACTTACAACTACGACACATCCCACCGCCATTCCATGTGAATCTGCGGCGCACAGCCGATAATTTGTTAATGGGACTCGACCCGCTTGATGCATAGACTCCCGAAGAATCAACCCCGTAATAATCCGGATTAAGCGATTGTATATAAGAGCTATCACTACCCCTCCTGTAATAGGTTGGATTATCAATCAGCTGAACTGTTCGCTGTTTCAACCGGTAGCCTAAAGCACTCAAATCTGAAACTTGTTTTTCGGTTAAATCCGGGGTGGTTCTTTCGATACGCAACGCCGACGGGGTTGAGTATGTTACCTGGAATGTAACGGATTTACTCAAGCGAGATGCAACTTGGGAATTATTCACGAATAAATACTCAACGGCAACTTTAACGTTTAATGAAGAATTTAATAGGGACAGACTCGGATTTAAAACTACAAGGTACTTTTCTTCATTAGCCGGGCTCGGGTAAATATTTATCCATGGACGACTTAGATATGCACTATTCACTCCGTTAGTCCCGGCTCTTGCTGCAAATGCCAGCATCATGAACAAACACGCAACCAGGCAGTTTAGATACTTCGTTTTCATAGACATACAATTACAGATTACTTGCGGTGGGGTTAATAAAGAACCTGCTTAAATTAAGCGGGGTATTTTTTGCTAAAAACACTATTGGTTTAAAATAATTCAACCGATAGTATTGAACATCCGAATTACAAACAAATCATCCCCGTAAATGCAAGCACCAATCGCTTAATGTTATTTTTTGTTTCTTGGATATTTTAGATACACTTGCGATCTAGGGCTTTAATATAGGCGCTGGGGGAATCGAAAAGCCCTGGAGGAAGCAGCGAGTTTGTTTTCGTCCTCATCGAGCAAAGGGGGCATGCATAAACTCGTGTTTCCCCTGCGCCGGAAAATGGACACCCAGACCGTGGCGGGTGGCGGGCTCGAAATTGCCGGGATTATTCCAATTCGCAGTCAAAATGCGCAGAATGTCGGAATTGGCCGGGGACGGCCAACGCTACATAAATTACAAGCTAGGCATTATATGTAGGCATTATATGATCGGATGGGCTCACGGGGATTGCGCCCCGTGAGCCTTCCACACCACCGGACGTGCGGTTTTCCGCATCTGGCGGTTGAGAGGAAGCGCGACCTATGTCGCGGCCGTTTCCCACGGCAGGGTAAACCCGTAACGTTCCAGCGTCTTGTTCTTCAGCGCATTCGTCAGCACCCAGCGCCTCGCTATCGCCCACGCACCTTTCCTGCTGCTGGCTATGCCAAGGATGTCTCCTTTCAGGTTCAGTCGTTTCAGCGCGTTTAGGCGGCCTCTGGGGTGATGCCATATCAGCCAGAAGCATTTGCGCATGTGGCTGCGTATCCATCCGGACAGGTCGGTCACGTCCCAGCGCTTTTCAGCAAGCCGGAAGTAACCCCACCAGCCTTGGATGTATCGCTGCCATTGCTCGCGTACTTGGGTGCGTGCCGCCTTCGCTCCTCCCCCTCGGCTTGTTTCTGAGCCCCTCAACGCCCTTGTCACGAAAGCGCTTGATCCACTCGATCACCCGACTGCGGGCCATCCCTGTCAACTCGGCGATCTCCTCCGGGCTGTGCTGACCGGTAAATGCCAGCCTTACCGCCAAAAGCCTTGGCTTCGGCAGCCCTGCTTGGTCCTCACTTGCTAATTTTATCGCTGGCGAGATTTTGATATGAGTCAATGAGTGCAAATCCGCTGCCGACCACGCGTTACTTATCACCATTATCCGACTTACAACTACGACACATCCCACCGCCATTCCATGTGAAACTGCGGCGCACAGCCGATAATTTATTAATGGGACTCGACCCGCTTGATGCATAGACTCCCGAAGAATCAACCCCGTAATAATCCGGATTAAGCGATTGTATATAAGAGCTGTCGCTTCCCCTTCGGTAATAGGTTGAAACAGCAACCAGCTGAACTGGTTGCTGTTTCAACGGGTATCCTAAAGCACTCAAATCTGAGTCTTTACCACGTAGGGACTGTTGGTATTAGTCTGGCAGTTTTACCTTAGTTCGTAATGTCGAACGTGGTGCTGCGCTCGCGGATGGGGAGGTAGACCTTGTACCATTCCTTTTGGGCGGCGCTGTCGGTGTAGTTCTTGAGTGCGTCCACGTCGGCGAATTCCATGACGATGGCATGGGTGCGGTCGCCCTGCGCCTTGATCGTCTTGGTCCACACCTTGGTGATACCCTTGTATTGCGCCGGCAGCGCTTGGGAGCCGGTGAGCGCCGCCTGGATCTGTTCCGGCGTGGTGCCGGCTTTCCAAGTAACGGTAACCACGTGAATGACACTCTTAGGTGCCGTGTCGGCGGCGAAGACCGAGCCGACATTAAACAAGCCGGTGATCAAAAGAACGGAGAGAAGCAGTTTTTTCATAGATGTGGATGGTAGGATGAAATCAGGCGCAAGCCAGGATCGGCACAGGCCAGCCGTGAGACGAAGCACCACCTGCCCCCCGCCCGTCAATGGGCGAGCAATCCTTTTTCATTACATTAACCCCGCCTGTTTCCACTCCCGGGCTCGAGCCAAAAAGGTCCGGTCGCTTTTTGTTGATTTTTTGAGAAGGCCAACCGCGCCGACGCAGATGACGTCCTCCAACACGGTTTCGCCAAGGCCCTCGCCGCCGCCCCCCACCGTCCGCGACCTACCTGACTCTTCTGCGACTGCCACGAGCCTCTCCGCCGCGGCCGCTTGACTCATTACTTGACTCATACTTGACTCATTTGATGAGCTACGAACCGCTCTTCACGATCACACCCGCGCTCCTTTCGCACGTCGAGTCGGTGGCGGCGCTACGGGAACGCATCCTCGGTGCCGCCATCGAATTGTCCTGGATTCCGGCCCTGCAAAAGGACACCCGCACCCGCAATGTCCACGCCTCCACCGCCATAGAAGGAAACCCGCTTACGTTGGAGCAAGTGCGGGCACTGGAAGAAGGCCGCGAACCCGTCGCCTCCGACGCCCGTTCCCGTCGTGAGGTCGTCAACTACTTCGCGGGGCTTCGTTATATAGAAAAACACGCCTCCAAAAAAAACATCCGTCACGAAGACCTGTTTGACCTCCATCGCATCCTCGCCGGTGAGGTCATGGATCAGGGCGAAGCGGGCCGCTACCGCACCATCGCCGTGCGTGTCGGCCGCCACCTGCCTCCCACTCCAAACGACGTCTCCGGTCTCATGTTCGAGCTGCTCGACTGGTGGAACACACACACCGACGCCCTCTCGCCCGTGCTCAGCTCGGCCATCCTGCATTATCGTTTCGAGGCCATACACCCCTTTGCCGACGGCAACGGACGTACCGGCCGCGCCCTCGCGCTTTGGGAACTTTACCGCCGCGGTTTCGACCCCCATCACATTTTCTCGGTGGACGAGTATTATTGGGAGGACCGCCCGCGCTACTACGCCGCGCTCGAAACCGTGCGCCATCAAGGCGAGGACCTCACAACCTGGCTGGAGTATTGCACCGAAGGCCTGCGCCAGACGCTCGAACGCGTTTGGCTGCGCGTGCAGGCCTACAACCTAAAGTCGCCGGAAAAACTCGTGCTCCGCCCCAAACAAGAACGCCTGCTCCAACTCCTTCGCGACCACGGCGCGATGGCGCCGACCGACCTGTGGAGCACACTCGGCCTGTCAAAACAAGGCACTCTCGATCTGCTTCGCCCGCTGCTAGCCGCCGGTGTGGTGGAAAAAATCGGCACCAGAAAAACCGGACGCTACGCTCTGTGCTCCAAATGAACGCCCGCGATGCCGCAGCCCGCCTGTATCCATCACTGCTGGTCCCCCAAGCCCATGTTCGCCGGCGTCGCGGTAAGGCCGAGTTTCATCAGCGTCGTCTCCAATGCGCTCCGCCTGCGCCAAACCAGGCTTTGAGCATTTTAAGTAAAACTGCAGCCGCGACTAGGTCGCCCATGTAGGGCGGAGACGCGGCGCCCCGCCGTTCGCAAACCCGGTCACGCCAAGGCGGGGTGCCGCGACCCCGCCCTGCATTTTCCGCCCATGGTTTTATTTAAAATGCCCTAATAATTTCCGCCACCGCAAGAACCGGCGTTTGAGTCCAGGGCGTGTCCGGGTAAGTTCTCGGCCCATCGCCCGAGGGTCTACGAGTGAAGCGAGAAAGCGCGCTGGGCCGGCCTTGGCGTCGGCGGCACGACCTGCTGTCCCGCCCCCGCCTCGCTCGCCTTGGCCGGGCACCCTCTCTCGCTACGCTAAGCGAGATCTTACCCAGACACACGCCAAGGCGGGATTTTTGATGTCTTTTACCGGAGTTATCAGGCATATTTGGGATGCGTGATTCCCCCAGAAAAACACCTCTCTTACGCCATAGGCTTTATGGAACTTGGGCTCTTCGCCCAAGCCCGTGCAGAGCTGGTTCCCCTTCCGCCCGACTTCGCCGCCAGTCCCGCCGCGCTCGGGGTGCGGCTGGAAATTGCCATGGCCGAATCGCTCTGGCAGGAAGTACTCGTGCTGGCGGAAGCCTTGGTTGGCAACGATGCCAAAGCGGAGCGTCCGTGGATCGCCTGGGCCTATGCGCTGCGTGAGTTGGAACGCATCACCGAAGCGCAGGAAACCTTGCTCACCGGCCGCCGCCTCATCTCCCGGCCGAGTGTCTTGGTGGACTACAATCTGGCCTGCTACGCCGCCTTGCTCGGCGAATTGGACGAGGCGCGCGCGCTGCTGGTCGATGTTTTTAACCGCGACAAAAGCTGGCGCGAAATGGCCAAGGGCGATCCCGATCTCGCGGTGTTGTTTCCGCAGGTCCTGAAAAAGAAAAAGCCCCGTCCGGCGGACGGGGCTTGAAAGGGCTGGGCGACCGGAGTCGCACGCCTTACTTGATCGCAATCGCGGCAGTGACCAACTCGACGAAGCTACGGGCTTCGAGGGCTGCGCCACCGATGAGGCCGCCGTCGATGTCCTTCTGAGCCAAAAGCTCGGGGGCGTTGGCGGGCTTCATGGAGCCGCCGTAGAGAATACGCACTTTCTGGGCGATGGTGTCGCCGAAGAGCTTTACCAGGAGGCTGCGGATAAACGCGTGCACTTCCTGCGCCTGCTCGGTGCTGGCGACCTTGCCGGTGCCGATGGCCCACACGGGTTCGTAGGCGATGACGACGTTGGTTGCCAATTCCTTGGAAACGCCTTCGAGGCCGGCTTCGAGCTGGGTCTGCACCACCTTGAGCGTGCTGCCGCTCTCGCGTTCGGCGAGAGTCTCTCCGACGCAAAGGATGGGCTTCAACTGGGCCTTGAGCGAGGCCAGCACCTTCTGGTTGATGAAGGCGTCGGATTCGTGGAAATAGCTGCGGCGCTCGCTGTGGCCGAGGATGACGTGCGAGACGAAGAGGGCGCGCAGCATTCCGGCGGAGATCTCGCCGGTGTAGGCACCGGAGGCCTCGGGGTGCATGTTCTGCGCACCAAGCTTGATGGTCGAGCCTTCGAGCTTGGCGGCGGCGCTTTCCAACCCGGTGAAGGGCGGGCACACCACGACTTCAACGTCGTTTTGCTTGCCGGCGGCGGCTACGATGTCGGCCACGAGGGCGACGCCATCGGCGGCGGTTTTGTTCATCTTCCAGTTTCCAGCGATGAGTTTTTTGCGGAGGGACATGTGTTTTAAAGTAGTAAGTAGCGAGTGGTGGGTAGCGAGTAGTTAACGGACAAGATTTTGCGGGCGTAATGCTCGCTACTCACTCCCCACTACTCGCTACTTCGAGAGTTTAGCTTTCCAGGAATACGACACCGGGCAGGGCCTTGCCTTCGAGGAACTCGAGGGACGCGCCGCCGCCGGTGGAGCAGTGCGAGACCTTCTTGGCCACGCCGAATTTCTTGGCTGCGGTGGCGGTGTCGCCGCCGCCGACCACGGTGATCGCGCCGCCAGCGGTGGCCTCGGCGATGGCTTCGGCCATGGCCTTGGTGGCGCCGGCAAACTTCTCAAACTCAAACACGCCGGCCGGTCCGTTCCAGATGATGGTCTTGGAGGCGAGAATGGCGGTGCGGTAGAGCGCGATGGACTTGGGACCGGCGTCGAGGCCTTGCCAGCCGGCGGGGATGCCGGAGTCGTCATCCACAGATTGGGTGGCGGCGTCGGGGGCGAATTTGTCGGCCGCGATATAGTCCACCGGGAAAATCAATTCCACGCCCTTGGCCTGGGCTTCGTTGACGAGGTCCTGGACGATCTTGGCTCCTTCGACATCGAAGAGGCTGTCGCCGATCTGTTTACCGTAAACGACCTTCTTGAAGGTGTAGGCCATGCCGCCGCCGATGATGATCTTGTTGGCCTTGCCGAGGAGATTCTTGATGAGGGGAATCTTGTCGGCGATTTTGGCTCCGCCGAGGATGGCAAGCAGCGGACGCTGGGGGTTGTCGAGCACCTTGGCGAAGGCATCGAGCTCGGCCTGCATGAGGAAGCCGGCGGCCTTCTGCGGCAGGGTGACGCCAACCATCGAGCTGTGGGCGCGGTGAGCGGTGCCGAAGGCGTCGTTCACGAACACGTCACCGAGTTTGGTGAGGGAGGCGCGGAATGCGGTGACGGCGGCGGGGTCGGCCTTTTTGGAGGTGCCGTCTTCGAGCTTCACCTTGCCCTCTTCCTCGATGTGGAAGCGGAGGTTTTCGAGCAACACGACCTCTCCGGGGACGAGTTTGGCGCAGGCGGCTTCAATGGCGGGGCCGACGCAGTCGTCGAGGAATTTGACCGGCTTGCCGAGGAGTTTCTCGAGTTCGGCCGCGACGGGCTTGAGCGAGAATTTTTCGATGCGCTGACCGTCCGGGCGGCCGAGGTGCGACATAAGCACAACCGAAGCGCCCTGTTCGAGGGCAAACTTGATCGTGGGTAACGCGGCGGCGATGCGGGCGGTGTTGGTAATCGCACCGGTTTGCTTGTCCTGCGGGACGTTAAAATCGACGCGCATGAGCACGCGTTTGCCGGCAAGGGCGAGGTCGCGGATGGATTTATATTTGGCCATGGTCGGAATTTGAAAAGTAGCGGGTGGTGAGTAGCGGGTAGGATCAGAGCGCGCGGCGCACGAACCCGATGACAAAAGAAAGCGAGTAACGGGGCGGCAGGAGCGGTTTTGAATGCTCGCTACTCGCTACCCGCTACTCGCTATTTTTCAGCGCTTGCGGCGCTCAGAGCTGGGCGGCGATCTTCTTGGTGAGATCGACGACGCGGTTGGAATAGCCCCACTCGTTGTCATACCAGGACACGAGCTTGAAGAACTTCGAGTTGAGCTCGATGGAGGATCCGGCGTCGAAGATCGAGGACTGCTTGTCGTGGATGAAGTCGGTGGAGACGACCTCTTCTTCGGTGTAGCCGAGGATGCCAGCCAGGTAGGTCTCGGACGCCTTCTTCATGGCGGCCTTGATCTCGGCGAGGGAGGTTTCCTTGGTGGTCTTGAAGGTCAGATCGACGACCGAGACGGTGGGGGTGGGCACGCGGAATGCCATGCCGGTGAGCTTGCCCTTGACCTCTGGGCACACGAGGGCGACGGCCTTGGCGGCGCCGGTGGCGGAGGGGATGATGTTCTGAGCGGCGGTGCGGCCGCCCTTCCAGTCCTTCTTGGAGGGACCGTCCACAGTCTTCTGGGTGGCGGTGTAGGCGTGCACGGTGGTGAGCAGACCTTCCTCGAGACCAAAGCCTTCCTTGAGGAGGACGTGGACGAGGGGAGCCAGGCAGTTCGTGGTGCAGGAAGCGTTGGAGATAATGCTGTGCTTGGAGACGTCGAGTTTGTCGTCGTTCACGCCCATCACGATGGTGATGTCTTCGCCCTTGGCCGGAGCGGAGATGATGACCTTCTTGGCGCCGGCGGTGATGTGGCCCTTGGCCTTTTCAGCCTCGGTGAAGAGACCGGTGGACTCGATGACGAGTTCGACGCCCAGCTTGGCCCAGGGGAGCTCGGCGGGGGATTTGGCGGAGACGACGAGGATGTCCTTGCCGTTGACGACGAGGACATCGTCCTCGGCCTTGTCCGGGGAGGACTTCTTGGAGGTGACGGTGCCCTGGAACTTGCCCTGGGTGGAGTCGTATTTCACCAAGTAGGCGAGGTTGTCGGCGGGGACGATATCGCCCACGGCCACGACATCGAACGTGGTGCCGAGAAGGCCCTGTTCAACGAGGGCGCGGAAGACGAGGCGGCCGATGCGGCCAAAACCATTGATAGCGACTTTAATAGCCATGATAGGGCTTCGATTTGTGGTGTTATTTGCGGTGGTGAGGAACCGCGCCTTGCGGACGCGGAAAGAAACAAAAAAGGGCGCACCCCTCTCGAATGCAAGGGTTTTGGCGGCGCAAGGGTTGGCCGGGACTGCGCGGACTTTGGCAAGGCGAGTCCTGCGCAGTCCTGGGCCGCACTATTCGGCTATCCAGAGGCCGCAGCTAAGGGCGGGCATAAAGAGCGAAGGCGTCACCTTCCGCGAACCCGCGATCCGTCCGGGCGTGAGAAAACGCTCCTGATCCGCCAACTGCCACCAATGCGGCGCGGCCCATTCATCCAACGCGATGCTCACATCGGACGTGGTGCCGTTGACCGCAAACAAGAGCCGCTGCGGCCCCCGACTGAGATCGGCATTAAACACGACGGCCGTCGCGCTGCTTCCCTCCGCCCAACGAAACTCAAAAAAACCTTCCGTGGCCCGGGAAAAATGGCGAAGCAAACGCCCCTCCTCCGAGCGGCGAAACGCGATCCAATCCGCGAAATAGGCGTGGGTGGCGGGAAACCGGAAAATACGCGCGTAGTCCAAGGCGTTGAGATCACCCCGCTGGTAGGTGTTGTTCACCCCGTGCTTCGACTTGAGGAAATCCTGACCGGCCGAGATCATGGGAATGCCGATGGAGCAAAACAAAGTCGCCGCCATCAGGTGGGTGCGGATGCGGTCGTTCACCGTGGGCAGATGGCCGTCCTGGTTGGCGTTTTCAGTGATGACGTCGATCCAGCAACGGTCGTCGTGCGACTCGGTGTAGTTGACGGTCTGGGCCGGCCACTTGGCGTAATACCAAGGCGAACCCTTGATGAAATATTCGACCGCCTGGCGCGGAACGCCCCCGCGCACATAGTCGCGAAGAAAATTTCGGTATCCGTCATTCCAAGACGCCCAGCCGGTGTCGCGCAGCTCGCCCGCCGCGTGACCGCGGAAACTCCAGGGCTCGGCGATCAGGATCACGTCGGGCTTGATCCGCTTCAGCGCCGTCTCGACTTCGCGCAACACGGCCGGGCCGACCAGATCGGCGAGGTCAAAGCGGAAGCCATCCACGCCAAAGAACTCCAGCCAGTGGGCGCAGCTGTCGATGATGAGCCGCTTGGCCATCGCCGCCGAGGTGCGCAGGTCGTTGCCGCAGCCGCTCCAGTTGGCCATCTGCCCGGCCGCGTCCTGCTCAAAATAGTAGAGTTTGTCCAAAAAGACCAAGTGCGCCGGCTCGCCCACATGGTTGTAAACCACGTCCACCACCACCGCGATGCCCCGGGCATGAAAGGCGCGCACCAACTCCTGCAACTCCCGCAGACCCGACGCCGCGTCCGGCCGCGTGGCGTAGGCGCTGGCGGGCGCGAAGTAGTTCACCGGCATGTAGCCCCAGTGATACTCCTCCTGCGTGACGCTATCGAACTCCTGCAAGGGCTGGAGCTCGACGCAGTTCACCCCCAGCCGGGAAAGGTAAAAATCCGGATCTTCCACCCACGCCTTGAGATCCGAGAATCCCCGCCGCATGCGGTCCCCCGCCGCATTCGGCGCATAGGCCACCAAGTCCCGCACGTGAGTTTCGCAAATCACCAAATCATGCCAGGCGGGAGTCTGGAAATGATCCCCCGGCAGCGCCGGCCCGATGCGGGTGCGGTCCACCACGATGCCCGGTCCTTCCCGGCCCACCGTGGCCAAGGCGTACGGATCCAGAATACGACGCTTGGGATCGAATACACCGAACGCATCGCAGGGACCATCCACCTGATACCAATAATACCAACCATGCAGGTTACCCTCCAAGATGATCTGCCACACTCCCGCCGCCCCCTCCGCGTCCGAGCGGCGCGCCAGACGGTAGCGCAAGGCGGTTTCCTGGGTGGACAGGGTGGACTGCAAGACCAGCTCCACCGACTTGGCGCGGGGCGCGAACAGCCGGAACACCGTCATTTCCCCGTTCGGTAAAGCCCCGAGGGGCAACTGGGTGCCCAACTCGAAGAAAAACCTGCCCGGCCGCAACGGCACTTCCTCGACCCCGCGACCTTCCGACCAACGCACGGTCAGGTTGCCCGACAGGTCCGCCGGCGCACTCAGATCAAACGTGAACAGATGCGAGCCGGTGCGGTCGGGTTGAATTTCCCGGTTTAGATTGCCGCTCTCGTCCCGAACCGCGTTGGGGGCCGACCAATCCACCGGCAACCACTGGTGCGAACCGGTAACGAATTTAAACCGGGCCCCGGCCCGCACCACTTTTGCTGCGGGTCCGCGCCAGACCAGCACGGAGCGACCGGCGCGCAAACCATGCTCCATGGCCCACGAAACTTCGTCGGCCCCGCGCCAGCCGTTAAACTCCCCCGCCACATGCACGGCCTCAGTCTTGATGTTTACTTCGGGATAAGCCGCCGGATCGAAAACAAATTCAATCTCATCCTCGCTCGGGAAATGATAGCCGCTGACCAAGGCGAAGTTTTCCGACGACACCTGCGTAAGTTTTTTCAGCCGCAGTTTGCCGCCCCCGACCACAAACACCGGCACGCTGCGTCCCTCCCAGTCCTGACGCAGTTCAATGATGCCCCGCGTCGGGGACTCAAGGGTGGCGGAGACGAGAGCGTTAGCGCGGTTGGCCATTCTGGTTCAATAATTCCGTTTGGCCCCATCGGCACAAGCCCCAAGCCGCCGCCCGCGCTGGACATTTCCCCGGCCCCCGGCAAACGCTGCGCGCCTCGTTTTTAAACCATGACCGCCGTCCCCAACCCTGCGAAAATCCTCGTCGCCCTCTCCGGCGGGGTGGACAGCTCCGTCGCCGCGCTTCGACTGCGCGACGCCGGCGTGCCCATCGAGGCGGCCTACATGAAAAACTGGATCAACGAGGACAACATCCTCGGCGATTGCCCATGGGAACAGGATATCACCGACGCCCGCCGCGTCGCCGACCAGCTCGATATTCCTTTTCGCGTGGTAAACCTGATGGAGGAATACCGGGAGAAAGTCGTCGCCTATCTGCTCGACGAATACACCCGCGGCCTCACGCCCAACCCCGACGTGATGTGCAACCGCGAGATCAAGTTCGGCGTGCTCCGCCAATGGGCGCGCGAACACGGATTTGCCGCCATCGCCACCGGACACTACGCCCGCCGCGCTCCCCTGCCCGACCGCCCCGGCGACTTCGCCCTGCTCGAAGGCGCGGACCCGAACAAGGACCAATCCTACTTCCTCGCCATGCTCTCGCAGGACCAGCTGCGCGACGCGCGGTTTCCGGTCGGCGACCTGCTCAAACCCGATCTGCGCGCGCTCGCCCGCCGCGCCGGACTGTCCACCGCCGAGAAAAAAGACAGCCAGGGCATCTGCTTTATCGGTCAGGTGAAAATGGCCGATTTCCTTCGCGCCTACGTGCCCGATGCCCCCGGTCCCATCGTGCGGGCCGACGACGACCGCATGCTCGGGGAACATCGTGGGCTGCACTTTTTCACCCTCGGTCAGCGCAAGGGCATCGGCATCCCGTCCAACACCGACGGCAAAGCCTACGTCGTGGTCGGTAAACGCGCCGCCGACCGCGCCTTGCTGGTGGCGTTTGATGGTGCCGCCGCGCCCGGACTTTTTACCCGCGAAGTGGAGATTCGGGGACTGCGCTGGAACACGCCCACGCCTCCGAATCCGGCGGACGGTCCGCGCGAGTTCGAAGGCCGGGTGCGTTATCGCGATGCGCGGGTGCGACTGAGTTTCACCTCCACCGGACCAGACTCAGGCCGGGTGGTCTTTGCCGAGCCGCAGCGCGGACTCGCCGCCGGACAGATTTTCGCGCTCTACGATGGACCGCGTCTGCTCGGCGGCGGCGTTTACGTGTAAGTTAAATCCGAGAAAACCAAAGAATGGCCGCAAAAAGACTCAAAATGCTCAAAACCAAGCCTTCATTTTTTGCGACTTCTGCGACTTTTTGCGGCCATGTTTCGTTTCTAACAAAGTAGAATTAAACAGCCCGCGAAAACTCACGGGTTCAAGGTCGGGATGGCGAAAGCCGCCGGATCAATCACCGGGTTCACATCAACGGTCGAAAAGGTGACGCGGATGGTTCGGGTGCTGCCGTCGGGCAACTGCGCGGTGGTGCTGATGCGCTGCGGAAACCGGAGACCGGCAACCTTGATTTCCCCCTCTTCGCGAATCTGCGTGCCGCTGTCCGTCTCCGTCAGCACGAGACGGCCGGTTGCGAGCTCAAAACTGCGGATGAAAACGATGTCGGGCGCGTGAATAAAAGCGATTTTACGACAAGGGATGCCATCCACCGTGGCGGGCCCGCGGTCCTCGATTTTGCCACCCTGGTTCGTCAAGCCACGGTAAAAGGAGAGATTTTCAAAAGTATTGGCCCGCAAACGTTTGATCTGATCGGGACCGAGTAAAGTAATCTGCCAGCGAGTGGTATTGTTGGTATCGGCGGCATCGGTGACGCGTTGCCAGGCGTCGTAGCCGTCTAGCGCGGTGACTTCGACTTGGTTCGCCGTGGTCGCGCTGATGCGTTGTCGAAACGGTTGTTGAAACAGGATTTCGAGCTGGGCCGGAGGCGAATCCGCAGTTCCGGCCGAAGTGACCTCAAGTTTACCTACCATGCGCAAGCCGGTCACGGAGGTGAGCGCCGCTTCCTCCCCAAGGTAGGCGCGAGCGCGGTCAAGGATCGCCAACGGTTCATCGGCACGAAGCCCGGCTGCGCAAAGAACGAAAACGGTGGAAATGCAAAGGAGTGAACGAAGTGGTGAGGCCATGACGAAAGGGTTTAAGGGAAAAAGATCGTGAACGTAAGAACGCAGACACGGCCCCGGGTTCCGTGTCTGCGTAAGTTAGTAGACGACTCGTTTGGCCGCGGGCGGGCCCGATGCCGCAATTGTTTATTCCCACTCGATGGTGGCGGGCGGCTTGGAGCTGATGTCGAGCAGCACGCGGGAGACGCCGCGCACCTCGTTGGTGATGCGGGAGGAAATCTTGGCCAACAAGTCGTAGGGCAGGCGCGCCCAGTCGGCGGTCATGGCGTCGCGGCTCTCCACGATGCGCAGCGAGATGACGTCGGCGTAGTTGCGCTCGTCGCCAATCACACCGACGGATTTCACCGGCAGGTAAACGGCAAAGGACTGCCAGACCTTCCAGTAGTAGCCGCTGCTCATCATCTCCTGCTGGAGAATGGCGTCGGCCGCCTTGAGCACATCGAGTTTTGCCTGGGTGATGTCGCCGGCCACCCGCACCCCGAGGCCGGGGCCGGGAAAGGGTTGCCGCCAGACCACCTCGCGCGGCAGGCCGAGGGCCTCGCCCACGGCGCGGACTTCGTCCTTGAAGAGTTCGCGCAGGGGTTCGAGCAGCTTGAGCTTCATGCGCTCGGGCAGGCCGCCGACGTTATGGTGACTCTTGATCAGGGCGGCGGGATTGCCCGCGATGGCCACCGACTCGACGACATCAGGGTAGAGCGTACCCTGGGCCAGCCATTTGGCGCCGCCGATGGAGCGGAGCGATTTTTCAAAGACTTCGACGCAGGTGTTGCCGATGATCTTCCGCTTGGCCTCGGGCTCGGAGACGCCCTTGAGCCGCTTGAGGAAAAGCTTGGAGGCGTCCACCACGCGCAGATCGATGTTAAAATTACGGGCGTAGAGCGACTCGACTTGCTCGCGTTCACCGGCGCGCAGGAGACCGTTGTCCACAAACACGCAGGTGAGCTGTTTGCCGATGGCCTTGTGCAGCAAGGCGGCGGCGACCGAGCTATCCACTCCGCCGGAGAGGCCGAGCAATACGCGCTCTTTACCTACCTTGGAACGAATGTCGGCCACGGCGTGAGCGATGTAGTCCTTGGTCGTCCAGTCCTGGCCCGCGCCGCAGATGCCAACGAGGAAATTGCGGATCACGTCGATACCGTGCTCGGTGTGGAAAACCTCGGGGTGAAACTGGATGCCGTAGAAGTTGCGCTTGCGGTCCTCGATCACCGCGAACTCGGAGTTTTCCGTGGTGCCGATGGCGGTGTAGCCGGGCGGCAACGCAATCAGGCGGTCGCCATGGGAGTTCCAGACCTTGAACTTTTTCGGCAGGCCCTTGAAGAGGCGACCCGGCTTTTGCAGGGTGAGCAAGCCGTGGCCGTATTCGCGGTGGGTGCTCTTGGAAACCTTGCCGCCGAGCAGGTGGCCTTGCAGCTGGATGCCGTAACAAATGCCCAGCACGGGAACGCCCAGCTCGAAAAGCGCGCGGTCCGGCATGGGTGCCTCCTTGGCAAATACGCTGCTCGGTCCGCCGGAGAGGATGATGCCGATCACGCCGTCGGCCTTGAGTTGAGCGGCGGGGGTGGCGAAGTGGTAGATCTTGGAGAGGACCTGGCACTCGCGGATGCGGCGGGCGATGACCTGGGTGTATTGGGAACCGAAATCGAGGACGGCGATGATCTGGGACATGTGGTAAACGAAAAAAGAAGCCCAGCCCGTGGCGCGAGGGCAAGGAGCGATTGCCGCGGGTAAACATCCGCCCAATCGCAAGGTGAAATCGAGCCGTGGCGCTTGTGCGCGGAGCGTTTCGGTTTTGTTATGCCGGAAATGCTCTCCACTTCTCTCGGTCGCCTGCGTCTCGTCGGCCTGCTCGAAGGCCTGTCATTCCTCGTTCTGGTGCTCATCGCGATGCCGCTCAAATACCTGGCCGGGCAGCCCCTCGCGGTGCGTTACGTCGGCATGGCGCACGGCGTGCTATTTCTCCTTTATCTGCTGGCGCTGCTGCCGGTGGCCTTGGATTACCGCTGGAACTGGAAAACCTGCGCACTCGGCGTACTCGCCAGCCTCTTGCCGGGCGGCCCCTTCGTCTTCGATGCCCGCGTGCTCAAGCCGCTTTCCGACGCGGCCAAGACCAAGGGTTGACGAGCAGCCTGCAAAGCTCCGACATACCTGCCGCAACGCGCCTCCGTGGTGGAATGGCAGACACACGAGACTTAAAATCTTTTGTCCGAAAGGGCGTGCCGGTTCGACTCCGGCCGGGGGCACCAGCGCTGCGAACGATAGCCAGCCAGTAAATGGCTGGACCGGCATTTTCCCGATTTACCCGCCTGCCTCATCACCCAGCGTCGCAATGCAATGAAGGAAGTCCCGTTCTCCGTATTTCTCGCGCCGCTGTTCATGCTTTTTGAACTGGTGCAGCTTTTCGCGGCGGAACGTTTGCTCGGGGTAAAACAGATTCTCGCCGGCGGAGATCCCCGCCAGAAAGGACCGGGCGAGTGGGTTTCCGCCCTCTGGGCCGGGGCCATGCTGGCAGAAGGCGCTTGGTTAATGTGGATGCTCACCGCCCGCCCCACCCGCCTGCACGCCATTTGCATGCTCTTAATCTGGCTGGTCGGTTTCGGTCTGCGCCACAACTGCCCGCTCAAACGCGTGCTCGTCATCCTTACCCTCGAAGGCGCGCTGCGCCTCGGGCTCATGCTTTCCCTGCTCGGCAGCGCCTGGCGCGCCCTGTAGGCCGAGCCTACTCCGCACGCGGCGGCGCAGCTTCGTGCGCCGGCCAATCCGCCAGCAAGGACGCCACCACGCTGGAGCCCACTTGATACGCGGCTTCGAGCGCGGGCAGCATGCCCTGATACTCCGCGACCATGCTGGCGGCGGCACTCTGGCCCATCGGCGGCATGGAGAAATTGCTGCCCGTGCGCAGCACCAGCACGCGCCCGAAATCCACCCGGTGCATCGCATCCAGACGCGTCAGGGCGTTGGCGATGCCGTGGTCTTCCATGTTGGTCATGACAGAGAGGCCGCGACCTTCGGTGTAGAGCGCGGTCCAGTCTTCGGCCCATTTCTGCATCACCGCGCCGTGCCAATAACGGCAGGCGGCGAAACTGTCGCCCAACAACACCCGCGGTCCCGCCGCCACCGCCGGGAAATCCGCCGCGTAAAGAGCGCGGTGCGCCGCCGCCTCGGGCGAATCGGCCAGCTTCAGATCCTTGGTTTTCGCGTAGGCCCAGGCGACCAGGCCGGGCGAGAGCGTCCACATCATGGGCTTCGGAGCCCAGGCCGGAATGACCGGTTTGCCGAGCGGAGTCTTGTTGCCCAGCGCCATGATGCCGTAGGGCCAGTCGGCGGGGGCCTCGCGCGAATCGATTTCGTAGGCGATGTCGCCGTCGATCACGTAACGCGCCCAGGCCGCGCTGCCCTCGGCGGCCAGACGGGGGTTCACGCCCGCGATGCCGTTGACCAACCAATACGAGCGCGAGAAATCAAAACGCGGGTCGAGCCCGAGCGCCAATACCTGCAACCCGGCCCGCACCGTCGTGCCGGAAACCACGCCGTAAACCCCCGTCGCCGGATTATACCGCACGGGGTGGTCCAAACCCGGCACCGTGAGCGTTTCGGTCAGTTTTTCGCGTTCGGCCCAAAACTGAAACTCGCCGGGTGCGTCGCCGGTGTCGGCCCCGATTTCAAACGTGGCAACGACCACGACTTTCGGCCGGTGCATGGGCTCCGCCGCGTCGAGACAGACGGAGATCGAGAGGAAAAAGACGGCGCATAAGGCACGCCGCCAGCAGACGGAAAACAGGTTCATGGCGCTCCCCGCCGCAAGGCGCGTGCCACCGGACCCGCCAAGCTACTCACACCTGGGTGCGGAAGTAGGCGATGGTGCGCGTCAGCCCTTCTTCGAGTGCCACGGTCGGAGCCCAGTTATTCAGGTGTTTTTGCGCCAGGGTGATGTCCGGGCGGCGCTGCTTCGGGTCGTCGCCGGGCAGGGGGCGATGCACGATCTGCGACTTGCCGCCGGTGAGTTTCAGCGTGAGCTCGGCCAGTTGCAGCATGGTGAATTCGCCGGGGTTGCCGATGTTGATCGGGCCGGTCACGGCGTTCTGGTTCATGAGGCGTACGAAGCCCTCGATCAGGTCGTCCACGTAGCAAAAGGAACGCGTCTGCAGGCCGTCGCCGTAAATCGTGATGTCTTCGCCGCGCAGCGCCTGCACGATGAAGTTGGAGACCACGCGGCCATCGTTCGGATGCATCCGCGGGCCGTAGGTGTTAAAAATGCGCACGATGCGGATATCGACCTGGTTTTGCCGGTGGTAATCCATGAACAGCGTCTCAGCCACGCGCTTGCCCTCGTCGTAACAGGAACGGATGCCGATGGGGTTGACGTTGCCCCAGTAGCTCTCCGGCTGCGGGTGCAGCGCCGGATCACCGTAAACCTCCGAAGTGCTGGCTTGAAAAACGCGGGCCTTGGTGCGCTTGGCCAGACCGAGACAGTTGATCGCGCCCATCACGGAGGTTTTCACCGTCTTGATCGCGTTGTACTGGTAGTGCGGCGGCGAGGCCGGGCAGGCGAGGTTGTAGATTTGGTCCACCTCGAATTTGAAGGGATCGATCACGTCATGGCGCACCAGCTCGAAGTCGGGCCGGCCGTGCAAGTGGGCGATATTGGACTTTCGTCCGGTGAAGAAGTTATCGAGGCAGATGACGTCGTTGCCGTCCTTGAGCAGACGATCGCAAAGGTGTGAACCGAGAAAGCCGGCGCCGCCGGTGACGAGGATACGCATGATAGTTAAGTGCCGCTGACGAAAACCTCCCCCCCACCCTGCGACAAGCCTCTTGCTTGCACAATCTATCGGCCAACGGCTGGATTCGTCGGTCCGGGGAGCGCACGCGTCTCGCGTGTTGCCTTCGGCGTATCGCCGAAGGCTTCCGGAAACATCGAGCGCGGAGGCCCGGGCAAGCCTGGAATGCGCGAGCGCAAACCTTGCATTCACCGGCATCTTTCGCCATTTTCCGAGACATGAATTTGTTGGATCGAGTCACCATCAAGCCGGGTCGGCGCAGCGGGAAACCCTGCATCCGAGACACCCGAATCACCGTTTATGACGTGCTTGGCTACCTAGCCGCCGGCACTTCTCAGTCTGAGCTATTGCTAGAGTTTCCCGATCTCACGCATGAAGACATCCTCGCGTGCTTTGCCTTCGCCGCCGAGCGGGATCGCCGCACTTTTGTGACCCACGCGGCGTGAGACTGTTGTTCGACGAAAATCTTTCGCCGGATCTGCCCCGTCTTCTGACGGAGGCTTTTCCGTCATCCGCCCATGTACGCGATCAGAATCTGACCGGTGCCGACGATCTGGCCTTGTGGAGGTGTGCCGCTGCGAACAGGTTTACACTGGTAACGAATGACGACGATTTCATGGAGTTGTCCATTTTGCGTGGCGCTCCGCCCAAGGTAATCCTGATCGGACTGGGGAATTGCCGGACTTCCGATGTGGTCTCCTTGCTCAAGCACGAGAAACTCAGGATGGCGCAGTTCGAGGCCGATACCACTGCGTCCATTCTGGAAATTCCGTAACCAACCCTTGATTTGAGGAACGGGTGCGGTGGCGTCAGGCGGCGGTGAAGGTGCCTCGTTTTTCGCCTTTGTGTGCGCGGCCGAGGACGACGAGGGCGGCGAGGATTTCGACGACCGGCTCTTTCTGGCCGCGCGCGAAGGTCGCGGCCAGCTCGGCGGCGGTGAGCGGCCAGCTCGGCGGCGCTAAGAGCAGCAGCCACGGCCTCGACCTGGGCGGGGCGTTCCTTGGGCCAGACGGGTTTGGCGCGGGATTTGGACGTGCTGGCGGCGGAACCAGACTTCGCAGTTTTTTGGCCAAGAGTTAAAGACAGCGGATTCTGTGCGGGGGCCTGAAACTCGGGGCGCAGCCAGCGGATCTTGCCGCGTGATTCCTCTACGGCGCGCTTGTGGTTTAATGCTACGAGGTTGAGGAGGATTTCCTGATCGGTCAGATTTGGAAGCCAGCCATAGGCTTGGGCGACAGCGATATCGAGTTCGTCGTGAAGGAGGCGAAGCGTGGCGAGTAACCCGGCGTCATAGACCTTACGCTCGGCAGCGTTAAAAACTGTCTCGGCGCGAAGTTTCCCGAGAACGTTGTAAATCGTCGTAAGGCCAAGGCCGTGATCGGTTTGGGCGCGCTTGCGGTGCGCGTCGATTGCCTCGGCGAGTTTGGCGATCTTTTGGCGCTGGAGTTCCGTCGCTTCCGGGAAAGGAAATGGATCGAAGCAGCGCGTTGTTTGGTAGCGCGGATCGTTGCCCATTCCCATGCGACCGCCAGCGGCCAAGGCAAAGGTGACGTGGATGCGGCTGCTGAGCACGCCGAGGTGGTAGCCGTCCGAGAGGGTGGCCGCGATGAGCGCCCCGTCAGGGAAGACGGTGGCGTCGAGGAATACAAAGAAGCGGTGTTTACCGACCTCGCTAGTGGCGATGTAGCGAGGGAGGCCAGCAACGGAGGCACGATAGCGGGCGCGGGGTTCGGCGAAAATCCACCAATTATCCCGGTAGCTGGCGCGTTTGTTTTGGGCGCGCTGCGGTTGCACCGTGCTCGAGAGATGGTGAAAAACTTGGGGGAACCGTGAACGCACCTCGTCCAACGACAGTCCTTACAGGTCAATCACCCACACATCGCGGGGGGTTTCGGTCAGATCGCGGCCATTACGGAAGGGCTTAATGTAAAGGTCCAGGCCTGGCACAGTACCGAGGCCAAGGGCATGGGCTTGATCAAGGGTTACAATGAAGCCTTCGCCGACGAGTTTGGCCCCCATGAAAACCAAGTCGGAATTTGCGCGTAACGGCGTGCAGGCGGATAGATCAGCACCGACAGTGAGATCAGGTGATATCACGCCTCGTCGGCATTCGAGGGTGACATCGTATTCATGTTCGTCGCCATCGTTTACAAACTCGGCGGTAGGTTCTGCTAAAACACCGGTTTGTGTATCGTCGGCGCGTCCACCAACAGTCATGGCGATACGCACGGCAGCACCATCGGCGGTGTACACCCATGGATGGTCTGGAACGGCAAAGCAGAGCGCGAGTGGCGGCGTTTTATCGACCGGCCGAACATGCAGGGCGACAACGCTGCGGCTGGAGGTTTGGCGCAAGCTATTGGTCGTTATCAGTCCGAAGCGGTGAATGCTGCCTGCGCGGGTGAGTAAGGCGGCCTTGTGCCACCAATACATGACGAAATCAATGGTCTCGGGTAGTTCAGGATAAGCTTGGCGCAGCGTGCTGGCGTAGGCGTCTCCCAGATCGTCGCGCATCATTTTGCTACCAAGGAACGGCGGGGTACCCACGACGTAGTCAACGGTCGGCCAATCGGCAGGGCGGGCATTCGGATAGCGGAGAAACGGCACGCGTTTCGACGTATCGGGCACGACCCCAAGGAAGAGCACTTGATGGGTGGAGCGGCGGTCCCACATGGTGAGAAACTGACCCGGGCGGGGCGCTTCGCCCGGAGTGAATGCGTAGATTTCCCACAGCTTCGGCAGGCCGGGAAACGCATCCGGCCCTTCGTCTTCGACCATCTTGCGGGTGACGGGCTGGCCGCCGACAGGGCCGTCGTAGGCGAGCACGGCGTCGCGGTGCTCGATGTTTTTAAAATTGCGCAGCACGGTCTCGGCGGGGGCGACCTGGCCGAGGGTGCGATAATGCCATTGGAGGTAGCCGATCCAGAGGACGAGTTCGGCCAGGTAAGCGGCGCGGGGATTGAGCTCGATGCCGAGGAACTGGTGCGGGTCCACCGTCTCGGCTCCGATGGCGCGGGGGCCGCGCTCGGCGCGGCGGGCGCCACCGAAGCGTTCGTAGGCATCGAGCACCTCGCCTTCGAGGAGTTTGAAGTGGGCCAGCGTGACGTAAAGGTAGTTGCCCGAGCCGCAGGCAGGATCGAGCACGCGCACCGAACAGAGGCGGCGGTGGAATTTAAAAACCTCCTCCTGGGCGCGGGCGGTGCGGCCCCGCTCGGCCTGGGAAATGGCGGAGGCGAGCACATTGCCCCACTCGGCGCGGAGCGGCTCGATGACGGTCGGCAGGATCAGTCGCTCGACGTAGGCGCGAGGCGTGTAGTGCGCGCCGAGTTTGTGGCGCTCGGCGGGGTCGAGGGCGCGCTCCAGCAGGGTGCCGAAAATGGCGGGCTCGACCTCGCTCCACTGGAGACCGGCGGCTTTGATCAGCAAATCAAGCTGCGCACCGTTGACGGTGAGCGCCGTGGAGTCGGCGAAGAGGCCGCCGTTGAAATGGAGGAGTTTTACGCGCAGGACGGTCGAGAAGGCGGTGCCGGTATTGAGCTCGCGGAAGAGTTGTTCCAGCGTGGCGGCGACGCCGTGGGGCGTGGCGCGCAGGCTTTCGAGCAGGGCGCGAAAGCCGTCCTTGGGAAGCAGGCCCACATCCTCGGCAAACATGCAGAAGAGACAGCGGGTGAGGAAGGCGGCGATCTGACGAGGCTCGTTGCCCGCATCCTCAAAGGACTTGGCGAGCTCGGCCAGGCGGCGGGCGGCCTCGCGGGTGACGGCGGCGGAGAGGCGGGCGGGGTCGAGCGCGAGCGGGTCGAGCCAGAGGGCGCGCAGCCGGGCGCGGACTTTTTCCTCGCGCAAATCGGTGAGCAGCACGCGGTGGGCGCGGGCATCGGGAAACGGGAGGTTGGCGCGGCCTTTTTGGGTAAAGTCGGCGAAGAGCTCGAAGGAGTGCCCGACGTCGCAGATGACGAGAAAGAGCGGGGTGGGCTCGGTGGCGGGCAGGTGGCGGACGTAGCGCTCGGCCTGGGCCTTGGCGGAGAGCATGGCGCGGCCGTAGGGATCGGCGCGGCGGGCGGCGCGGACATCGGCCGGGGCGAGGGTGAGCGCGAGCTCGGGCAAGGCGCCGGGATCGGCGACGGGGCCGACGGAGTCGGGGCGGGCGTCGGCGGCCTCCTGTTTGGCCGCAAGGGCGAAGCAGGCGCGTTTTTAGAGGTCGATGTGGCCGGTGGTCACGCGTCCATCGGGGTGCTTGAGCGGGACGGCGCGCTCAAAGACGTAAGCGTTGTCGGCGGAGGCGGGTCCGGCGGGGTCGGGACGCGGCACGCCGAGCAAGTCGCAGAGTTCGGATAGGAAAAGGTCTTTGTTGGCGCGTTCGGTGCCGTGCCAGCGGGCGAGGAAGAGTTCGACGGGATCGGCGGGCATGCGAATGGGTCAAAGTCAGTGCGGCGGGCCGGGGTGAATCAAGCGTTTGCGTGACGGCACGAAACCACGATTATCGCGCCGCCGCCCCCGCCTCGTAACGGGTCACCCAGGCGCGGTGCCACAGGCCGTAATCCCCCGCCTCGATGTGGGCGCGGGCCTGCGCCATCAGATCGAGGTAAAAGGCGAGATTATGGATGGTGAGCAGGGTGCAGCCGAGCATCTCGCCCGCGACCATGAGGTGGCGCAGATAAGAGCGGGAGAAATTCGTGGTGTAGTTGAGCGCCTCGGGGTGGATTGGGCCGGGGTCGGCGCGGAAGCGCTCGTTCTTGAGATTGAGCGGACCGTCGGGCGTGAAAACCAGACCATTGCGCGCCACCCGGCTGGGCAGCACGCAGTCGAACATGTCCACGCCGAGCGCGATCATTTTTAACAACTGCGGCGGCGTGCCCAGCCCCATGGTGTAGCGGGGCTTGTCCACCGGCATGAAGGGCGTGGTCGCGCCGACCTGTTTGAGCATCTCCGGCTCCGGCTCGCCTACGCTCACCCCGCCCACCGCGTAACCGGGAAAATCCAACGCGGCCAGCGCTTCGGCCGCCTCGCGCCGCAGATCGTCGTAGGTGGAGCCCTGCACGATGGCGAAGACGTGGTGCCCGGCGGCGAGGAAGCCGTTGTCGGTGGCGATCTGCTTGCAGCGCGTAGCCCAGCGCAGGGAGCGCGCGCAGGCCTCGGCGGTGGCGTCGCGCTCGCAGGGCCAGGGCGGACATTCGTCGATCACCATGGCGATGTCGCTGCCGAGATTGGCCTGGATGGTCATCACCTCTTGCGGGCCGAGAAAGAGTTTTTTGCCGTCGAGGTGGCTTTGGAATTCCACCCCGTCGTCGTGCATCTTGCGCAGCTTGGCCAAGGAAAACACCTGGAAGCCGCCGCTATCGGTGAGGATGGGGCCGTCCCAACCCATGAAGGCGTGCAGGCCGCCCAGTTCCTTCACCAGCTCGCTCGTCGGGCGAAGGTTGAGGTGGTAGGTGTTACCCAGAATGATCTGCGCGCCGAGTTCGCGCAGTTGCACCGGGGTAACGCCCTTCACCGTGCCCTGGGTGCCGACCGGCATGAAGATGGGGGTCTCGATCACGCCATGACGGGTGCGCAGCCGTCCCCGGCGGGCGGCGGTGGCGGTATCGGTTTTCAGCAGGTCGAAGTGCGGGACGGGCATGCGCCTAACATCCAACAGCGGAGCCGCCGCCTCCAATCCTGAATTTGCCGGGCCGCCGTTTTAGGGCGGATTTCCAAACACCGCGGCGCGCTCGACGGGCGTGAGTTCGCGCCAGGCACCGGGCGTGGCGAGTAAATCGAGAGTTGCCAGCGTGACGCCGCCGATGCGCATGCGCAGCAAACGCAGCGTGGGGTGGCCGATGGCGGCGGTCATGCGGCGAACCTGGCGGTTTTTTCCCTCATGCAGGGCGAGCGAAAGCCAGCTATCGGGGACGTTTTTGCGGTAACGAACCGGGGGATCGCGGGGAGGCAGGCGGGCGATTTCGGACTCAGGGATCCCTTGTACGCGGACCGGGGCGCAGGCGTGATCGGGCAGGCGCACGCCGTCCGCGAGCCGGGCGAGGGCGGCGACGTCGGGGAGGCGTTCCACCTGCACCCAGTATTCGCGTTCGTGGGCGTGGCGGGGATCGAGCAGGCGGGTGTTGAGCCCCGGCTCATCGGAGAGCAGGAGCAGGCCTTCGCTATCGGCGTCGAGTCGGCCGAGCGGGTAAACACGGGGAGGCAACTTGGGGGCGAGATCGGTCAGCGTCCGCCATTTCGAGCCGGGCTCGGGGGTGAACTGGGAGAGCACACCGTAGGGTTTGTGGAGGGCGATGAGCACGACCGCGCTGTTTGATCGCGGAAAGGGCGAATTTCCAACCTGTAATGTTCACTGCAAGCTGGCGCGCAGGCGGTGGACGCCTTTGCTGGGTGAATTCCATGCGCGCCATCCAACTTATCGCCGTTAACCAACTCGAAGTCCGTGAAGTTGCCGATCCGGTTCCCCTGCCGGGCGAGGCGGTGGTTAAAATTGCGGCGGCGGCGCTCAATCATCGCGATGTGTGGATCAAGCTCGGCCAGTATGCGGGCCTGAAATTTCCCTCTATCCCGGGTTCGGACGGGGTGGGCGAAGTGGTGGCGGTGGGCACGCCGGCGGACTCGCCGTGGGTGGGGCGGCGAGTGGTGATGAATCCTTCGTTCGGCTGGGGTGCGCGGCAGGATACGCAGGGCGCGGATTTCTCGATTTTGGGCCTGCCGCGCGAAGGCACTCTGGCGGAGCGGGTGTCGGTGCCGGTGACGCAACTGGCCTTGGCACCGGAGCATTTGAGCGACGAGGCGGCGGCGGCATTGCCTTTGGCGGGACTCACGGCGTGGCGGGCGGTGATGAGCCGGGCGCGGTTGCAGGCGGGAGAACGTATTTTGATCGGCGGCATTGGAGGCGGGACGGCCTTGTTCGCCTTGCAATTCGCGGTGGCGGCGGGCGCAGACGTTTGGGTGACTTCGTCGCGGCCGGAAAAGATCGCCCGGGCGGTGGCGCTGGGGGCGCGGGGCGGCTTTGATTATACCAAACCGGGCTGGGCGGAGGCGGCGCAGGCGGTGACGGGCGGACTTTTTGACGTGATTATCGACAGCGCGGGCGGCAATGGCTTCGAGTCCTTGGTCGATCTGGCCGCGCCGGGTGGGCGGATCGTCTTTTTTGGCGCAACCCGGGGCAACCCGAACGTGCTGCCGATGCGGAAGATTTTTTGGCGTCAGCTCAGTCTGCTTGGGTCCACTATGGGCAGCCCGGCGGATTGGACGGAGATGCTGGCGGCGGTCACCCGGCATCGTATCGAGCCGGTGGTGAGCGAGGTGTTTTCCTTTGCGGAAGCGACGCGGGCCTTTGAGCAGATGGAACGCGGCGAGCAGTTTGGGAAAATCGTGCTGAAACCGTGATGGCGGCCGGAACAGACGGATAAAACCGTCGGTGGGGCTGAAAAAGGGGTCGGGGTGTTACATAGATACAATTTACCAAATTTAATCATTTAAACATAATAACCAATTACTTATACTTTGTAGCTCTACAGCGAGTTTATCAGAATGTATCCATGTAACACCCCGACCCCTTTTCAGACCCGCGCAGCGGGGGGCCATGCG
>JAPLTN010000103.1 GCA_026398135.1 Verrucomicrobiota bacterium | reverse complement strand
CCGCAGGGCCGGCTGTTCCCGCAACACTTCCAGATGGCACGGTAATCGGCTGCTTGTTTAGCAATACACGTTGGGCATCGTTTCCAACCGTGGCGTTGCTAACGAGGAAAACCTGAGTGTCCTTGGCTAGTGTCGAAGGATTGGGCGCGGTGTCGGGGTTTACGGGCGGGGAGACGGGTGGAGGTGATATATGGTTTTCATTTCCACTGACCAGCCAAGTGTCCGGTATTGAGGAGGTATTGGTCGTTTTCCAAACTCCGGTCAGATACGGTTGCTTTAAAGGGGTCGCCGAGGTTATATCCGCTCGCGCAGTAACGGCCTGGTCCGGTCCTGCATATTTTTGCAATTGGCCGAGAGCTAAGTTAAGCGCCATGACCGCGTTTTGCCGGGCTTGGGCGAATTGCTGACTATTGGCGGCGACCTGCGTTTCCACTCGGGTAAAGGTCGCCAGGCCGACCAAGATAAGCACCAAAAAAGACACGAGGACTATAGTAATAAGCAGGGCAAAGCCACGCCGATCTTGGTTCTCAACTATTTTGCGTTGAATTGATTCCACACGAAATTCAGCGAAATCAGTCGGATTGCGAGGTAACGATATCATAACCTAAATGACGGGTGAACATACAATCTAAGTCGAAGGGGTTTCGCCAGATCGTGACGATTAAGTTTGGTTTCTGGGTTTAATTTACAAGAAATAAATATTAAAAGTCCCAAAGCATCTCCATCTGAATGCAGACCGAGTGGAGACTGGGCTACCCTGATAAGACTGATGCGAATGACGTATATTCAAAAGAGTCTTGCGAATCGGAGTAGTTGTATGGGAGTAGTTATAAGCTGCAGGCGATCGCGATTTGGCGCTGCCGGCCGAGGCCTTCAATTCCGAGCTCAATGACATCGCCGGGTTTAAGATAAAGCGAGGGCTTTTGTCCCAGCCCTACACCAGCCGGGGTGCCCGTTGAGATGAGGTCAGCCGGCAGCAAGGTCATGAACTGGCTCAGATAACTGATTAGGAATGGGGTTTTAAAGATGGGGTTGCGGGTATTGCCGTTCTGGAAGGTAAGGCCGTTTTGACGTTCAGGGTGAATGCGAGTTGCCCGGCGTCAGCGGTTTCTGCCCGGGTTCAGGAGCCTATGTTGTTGAATCATAATCAGGTTTTCAAGGGCAACAGAGCGCGGCTTGGGCAGCGGCGAGGCGGGCGACAGGTACGCGGAAAGGTGAACAGGAGACATACGTGAGACCGATTTGATGGCAGTAGCGTATGGACATCGGGTCACCACCGTGCTCGCCACAAAGTCCAAGTTTGAGATCGGGCCTGGCGTGGCGTCCTTTACTAATGGCGATTTCGATGAGTTGACCCACTCCGCTTTGATCAAGGGTTGCAAACGGGTTTGATTTGAAGATTCCCGCTTCCTGGTAGGGAATCAGGAATGTACCAATGTCGTCGCGCGACATTCCCAAACAGGTCTGCGTAAGGTCGTTCGTGCCGAAGCTGAAGAATTCAGCCGTTTGGGCGATCTCATCGGCGGTCAGTGCTCCGCGCGGAACCTCAATCATCGTTCCTACAGTATAGTGAAGCGTCACGCCGTGTTCAGCCATTACTTTTTTGGCGGTTTGGTGGATGAGGGCAACTTGGAGGTCGAGTTCCTTTTTGAACCCGACCAGCGGCACCATGATCTCGGGCTTGGCGTTGGCTACGGTGACGGCGGCCTCGAAAATGGCCCGCACCTGCATGGCGGTGATTTCCGGGTATTTAATGCCGAGGCGGCAACCGCGGAACCCAAGCATGGGGTTAAATTCGGCGAGTCCATGGACACGTTGTACTATTTTTTCGATCGGAAGATCGAGTTTACGGGCAAGGTCGAGTTGTTGCTTATGGGAGTGGGGTAAAAATTCGTGAAGCGGCGGATCAAGGAGTCGGATTGTAGCAGGCAGACCATCAAGGGCGGTAAAAATCCCGATAAAGTCGTCGCGTTGAAAGGGAAGTAGTTTGGCCAGGGCGTTTTCACGTGCGGGGGTGGAGTCGGCGAGAATCATCTCGCGCATCGCGTCGATGCGGTCGCCGGCAAAGAACATGTGTTCGCTGCGGATCAGGCCGATGCCGGAGGCACCAAAGGCGATGGCTTGGCGGGTTTGCTCAGGGGTATCGGCGTTGGTGCGCACCTGGAGGCGTGTGGTGGCAGCACACCACTCCATGAGCTGCTGGTAGTCCTTGAATTTCTCTGTTGTGCGGGCGACCGGGTCGTCGTGCAGTAGACCTGCGATGATCTCGGAGGGGGCCGTTTTAATCTGGCCGGAGTAAACGTGCCCGAGTGTTCCGTCGAGGGAAAGGGCGTCGCCTTCGGTAAAATCGGTTTGACCGATCCGAAGTCGTTTATGGTCGTGGTCGATGTGGAGGGAGGCGAGGCCGCAGACGCAGACCTTGCCCATCTGACGCGCGACGAGAGCGGCGTGGGAGGACACACCCCCTCGGGCGGTGAGAATGCCCTCGGCGGCGATCATGCCGCGTAAATCTTCAGGGGATGTTTCGAGGCGAACGAGGATCACCTTTTCGCCTTGAGCGGCCGCGTGTACGGCGTGCTCGGCATTGAAATAAATGCGGCCGGACGCGGCGCCGGGACCGGCCGGGAGGCCGGTGGCAAGGCGGGAAGCTTTGGCCACCTCGCAAGGGTCGAAAACCGGGGCCAGCAGTTGTTCGAGTTGATCGGCCGGGTTTCGCAATACCGCAGTGCGCCAGTCGATTACACCGTCGCGGTGTAGATCCATCGAGATTTTGAGCGCGGCCATGGCTGAGCGCTTGCCGTTTCGAGTCTGAAGCATGAACAACTTGCCCTCCTGGATGGTGAACTCGATGTCCTGCATGTCGCGGAAATGCGTCTCCAGCACCGCACGCACGCGTAGCAATTCAGCGAAGCACGCCGGCATTTTATCGGCGAGCTCGGCGACGGGAAGTGGAGTGCGTACGCCGGCGACCACGTCTTCGCCCTGTGCGTTGAGCAAAAACTCGCCATAGAACTCGTTGGTGCCGTTGGCGGGGTTACGAGTGAAGGCCACTCCTGAGCCGGAATTTTCACCGGTGTTACCATAGGCCATGGCTTGGACGTTGACCGCAGTACCCCACTCGCTGGGGATGTGATATTTGGCCCGGTAAACAACAGCGCGGTCGTTCATCCATGAGCCGAATACGGCACCAGCGGCTCCGAATAATTGCTGCCATGGATCGAACGGGAATTGTCGGCCGGTGCGTTCGAGGACGATGGCTTGGAAGCGTCGCACCAGTTCTTGGTGATCGTCGGCGGTAAGCAAGGCGTCGTCGATCTCGGCTTGGTAACGCTCCTGTTTAAGTGAGGCAATGGCGACCTCGAACGGCTCGTGGTCCTCATTTGGTTTTTTTTGCACACCGAGTACGACGTCACCGTACATCTGGACGAAACGCCGGTAACAGTCCCAAGCGAAGCGGTCGTTCTGCGTGGCGCGTGCGAGGGAGAGGACTGTCTGGTCGTTGAGGCCCAGATTGAGAATGGTATCCATCATGCCGGGCATCGACTCACGGGCGCCGGAGCGCACGGCCACTAGCAATGGAAATCCTGTGGAATCGCCGAAGCGGTAGCCCATGATTTGCTCCATGTTGCGGATTCCTGTCTCGATATCGGCCTGAAGCGATTTGGGGTAGGTGCGCTCATTGGCGTAATAATAAGTGCAGACCTCTGTGGTGAGGGTGAAGCCGGGTGGCACGGGCAGGCCTATGCGTGTCATTTCGGCGAGATTTGCGCCCTTGCCGCCAAGCAGATTCTTCATTCCGCCGTTACCTTCGGCGACTCCTGAACCCCATGTATAAATGTATTTGGGCACCATGCTGGGACGCGATTCGTCTTTGCTGTTAGACGAAATTGTAGGCGGAGTCAGTGACATTAATTAAAGGAATCCGTCTAAATCGATGCTGCACCAAGTTTTATGGGACGAGTAGAGTTGTGTTTTTTCGGGTCATCGGCGACTAACTTAATGAAGGATAACGATACTCAGATGAGGGAAATGCTGCTGAACGCTATGCATTCCGCGTTCGCAAATCATTAATACCGTATCTTAGGGGGGCGGTACCCGAGTCAGTTTGTTATATACTAAACGCGCGCGCGACCTGGCGCTGCTGACCGAGGCCTTCGATGCCGAGTTCAATCACGTCACCGGGCTTTAGATAAAGCGGGGGCTTTTGTCCCAGACCGACTCCGGCGGGGGTCCCGGTGGAGATGACGTCACCCGGCAGCAAGGTCATGAACTGGCTCAGATAGCTTATCAGGAAGGGGACGTTGAAAATGAGGTTACGGGTGTTGCCATTCTGGAACACGCGCCCGTTTACACTCAGGGTGAGGGCGAGTTGGCCGACGTCGGCGATTTCATCCCGGGTAACCAGCCATGGACCGATGGGCGCGAAGGTGTCCGCGCTCTTGCCCTTGACCCACTGGCCTCCGCGTTCGAGCTGCCAGGCGCGTTCACTGTAATCGTTGTGCAGGGCGTAGCCGGCGACGCAGTCGAGGGCTTCGGCCTCGCTGACATAACGGGCGGTGCGGCCCATCACCACGGCAAGTTCGACTTCCCAGTCGGTTTTTAGTGATCCGCGTGGTATGACGAGTTCGTCGGAGGGGCCGGTGAGCGCGCTGGTGGATTTGAAAAATACCACGGGTTCGGCCGGCTCGGCCATGCCGGATTCGGCGGCGTGGTCGCGGTAGTTGAGGCCGATGCAAATGATCTTGCTGGGTCGGGCGATAGGGGGGCCGAGGCGCACTCCCGCCGGGACGAGCGGGGCCGACGCGGCCGCAGGCGAGGCCAGCCAGGCACGGAGGCGTTCAAGGCCGTCGGTGGCGAAGAACTTCTCGTCGTAGTCGGGGAAGGCGGCGGAGACGTCGAGATGGCGTCCGTCGGGAAGGAGGACGGCGGTTTTTTCTAAATCGGCGGGGCCGAAGCGGAGGAGTTTCATAATCGGGAAAAGCGAGGAAGGGTGGGGGCTTAGCGGAGGAGCGTGACGCCGCCGTCAATGTCGTAGGCGGAGCCGGTGATAAAGCCGGCTTCTTCGGAGCAGAGGAATGCGGCGAGGGCGGCGACTTCTTCGGGACGTCCCATGCGGCCGATGGGCTGGGAAGCGGAAAGTTTTTGGAACATCTCGGTTTCTCGTCCGGGGTAGTTTTTCGCGATGAAGCCGTCCACGAACGGCGTGTGTACGCGGGCGGGGCAGACGCAGTTGCAGCGGATGTTTTTGTCCACGAAATCACGGGCGACGGAGAGTGTCATGCTCAGCATGGCGCCCTTGGTCATGCCGTAGGCGAAACGGTCCTGCAGGCCTACCTTGGAGGCAATCGAGGCGAGGTTGAGGATGGCGCCGCCGCCCCGGGCGAGCAGCTTGGGAATGCCAAAGTGGAGGGTGTGGTAGGCTCCTTTCACATTGACCGCATAGAGCCGGTCGAGGTCGGCGGGGGCGGTGCTCAGCACACTGCCGACGTGGGCGATGCCCGCGTTGTTAACGAGGATATCGAGGTGCTCGATGGTGGCGAAAGCCGCCTGCATCGACTCCGTCGAGGCGACATCGGCCTCGATCACCCGGGCGGAGCCGCCGGCCGCGTGGATTTCGTCCACGACGGCCTGGCCGGCCTCCGCCTTGAGCTCCAGTATGACCACGTGGGCGCCTTCGGCGGCGAGGCGTTGCACGATGGCCCGGCCGATGCCGGAGCCGCCACCGGTGACGAGGGCGTGTTTACGGGTGAAGCGGGTTGGAAGCGTGGTCATGGTTAAAGAGAGTCGGGGTCAAGGGAGTTCAGTCGGTAAACGCGGGCGGCATTTGCATGAAAAAGAGCGTGTAATTGAGCGGAAGAGGCCGTGGCGGTGAGTTCCCTGAGCGCGGCGATCCAGCGGGCGTAACCGCCTGCGAGATTTACCACCGGCCAGTCCCCGCCAAAGAGCACGCGGTCCCAGCCGAAACAGGCGATCGCGTGCTCGACGTAGGGACGGAGGTCGGCCGGGGACCACGCGGCGGGGTCGGCCTCGGTGACCAGGCCGGAAAGTTTGGCGACCACATTGGGCAGCCGGGCGAGTGCGGCCAGGTGTGTGCGCCAGGGCTCTGGATTCCGGTCTTTGATCGCGGGCTTGCCGAGGTGGTCGAGGATGAACGTCACCTCCGGGCAGCCTTCGGCCAGACGGGTGGCAGCGGGTAATTGGTGGCGGTTGATACAAAGGTCGAAGGTGAAGCGATGGGCGGCCAGGGCGCGAACCCCCGCGATGAAGTCGTCTCGCAGACAAAAGTCCGGATCGGATTCCCCCTGAAGGTTGCGCCTCACGCCGCGCACCTTCGGCTGCGCGGCGAGCCAGGCCAGATCGTCCGCGCAACGGCGGCCCGTTTCCAGCGGGGCGTAGGCCACGATCGCGTCAATACCCTCCATCGCCGCGACCCAGGCGACCTCGTCGCGGGCTTGCGCGGGGTCGCATTCGCATTGCACGAACACGCGGGAGGCGACCGGGAGCCCGCCGGTGGCCGCGGCGTAATCGGCAAGCGTGTGGGCGCGGCCGATGGAAGGGGCCGAGGCGAGCCAATCGTAACGCAGCAGGTCCGGATCCCAGAGGTGAACGTGGGCGTCGGTGAGCAGGCTGATGGGCGGCATCTTGGGGGGGATTGACGCGGAAGTTTACGAAGAGTGATCGGGAGAATTCAAAGCGCAGCGTGGCAATAGCGTCCCGCGTTTTAGGAACGAGTCTTAGGGCAAATACATAATTTGCTCCAAATCGCGCCATTGGGCACCCGCAGGGGTGCCGGGCAAGCGGATCTGGCAGGCGTCGGTGAGGGGCCACCACTTGTCGCGGGTGGTGGGGTCTTGGGCAATGGAACCAAAATCGGCCTCGGGATCGGTGCCGGTATAGTCGAAGGTGCTGAAAAGGTAGAGGCGGCCGGCCAACTCGGCGACGTGAATGCGGTAGTTTGAAATGTGGGCTTTGCGGATGGCGGCCACGACCTCGGGCCAGACCTTGGCATGGAGTTCGCGATACTTTTTTTGCGTGACCGGATCTAGGCCGACGATCGAGACAAAGTGTTTAACGCCCGGTGCAGTGGCGGGCGTCGGCGCGGGGTTGGACGGGCCGTAAATAGGCGCGATGGGCGGAAGCCGGTGACGCTCCGCCGGAACGGCCGGCTTGGGCGCAAGCGAGACCGGCGTGATCGCGCAGCCAGCGAATAACAGGGGAAGGAAGAGGACGAGGCGCTTCATGAACTCAACGAAAGACGTAATAAAGGGCACCCACACCCACGAGAACGAGGGCGGAGAGGATTTTGTAATTGCCTAAGCCGGGCCAGCCTGGGGCGCGGAGAGGATCCAGTGGGGACTTCCAGCAGATGGCGTTGGCGCGTTGCTCGGCGGTGACGGGTTTGGCGAGGCTGACGGCGATTTGGAAGGCCATGCAGGCGGCGAGAAAATAGAACGCCATGAGCATGAACGGCACCTTGGCGAGGGGCTGGTCGGGAACGAAGGAGTTGAAGGCGAAGACGCCGGCACCAAGAGCCGAGCCGAACCAGAGCGTAAGGCGTCCGGAGAGCGCGGTGGCGCCGGGCCAGAAGATGCCGATGAGAAAGACCGATGTCACCGGCGGGGCGATGTGCGCGATGATCGTGCTGAGGCCGTTAAAGAGGCTCTCGTAGCGGTTGAGCAGCGGGATGAGCGCGATGGACCCGACGAGAGCGAGGATGGCGGCGATGCGGCCAACGAGGACGAGTTTTTTCTCGGGGGCGGCGGGGCGGAAACGTTTGTAGAGATCGAGACTGACGAGAGACGAGATGGAGTTGAGCGCCCCGGCGACGGTGCTCATGAGGGCGGCGAGCAAGGCGGCGACGACCAGACCGCGCAGACCGATGGGCAGGAGCTCGACGATCATGACGGAGTAAACATTTTTGGAGTTGACCACGCCGTCCACCGTGAGGCTGGAGAGGTCGAGAGCGCCGCGTTGATGGAGAGCAAAGGCGAGCAGTCCGGGGAGAACGAAGAGGAAAACCGGGAAGACTTTAAGCAGGGCGCAAAAGAGCGCTCCGGTGCGGGCGTGGTTCTCGTCGCGAGCGCCGAGCACCCGTTGCACGATGGTCTGGTCGGCGCACCAATACCAGATGCCAAGTACGGGGTAGCCGAGCACGATGGCATACCAAGGCATGCCGCTCGGGTCCCCCGCCGGGCGGAGCATGGAGAGCTTTTCCATGGTGCCGGTGGCCTGAAGGGTTTCCACCAGCGGACCCCAGCCACCAAGCCGCATCCAGGCGGCGGCAGTGATTACGGCGGCACCGAGCAGAAGGACGACGGTCTGCACCGTTTCGGTGAGCACCACGGCAAGCAGGCCGCCGACGACGGTGTAGAGTCCGGTCAGCGCGGCGATGACGATGATGGCCGTGTAGATGCCGCCGAACTCCGGGAAGAGAAACTCCAGGACCAGGCCGCCGGTGAGGAAGGAAAAGCCTATGTGTATAACCACTGCGGATACGATGGACATGACCGCGAGCCAGTCGCGGCAAGCGCGGTCGTAGCGGCGTTCCAGGTAGTCGGGCAGGGTGGTGATTCGCGTCTTGATGTAGAACGGGGCGAAAAACAGCGCCAGCAGCACGAGGGTGAAGGCGGCCATCCACTCGAAATTGCCATTCAGAAGACCGGTATCGAAGCCGGACTGGGCGAGGCTCACGAGGTGGACGCACGAAATGTTGGTCGCGAAGAGCGCCATGCCGATGACCGGCCAGCGCAAGGTGCCGCCGGCGAGGAAGTAGCCGGTGGTGTCGCCTTCGGCGGCGGTGCCGCCAGCGAGGGCTTTTTCGCGTCCGCCGCGAGTGCCGGCCCAAAGGCCGAGGGCGACGACGCCTAGCAGGTAGCCGAGAATGACGATGATATCGAGTGAGTTGAGCATAGGGGCGGGGGTGAGCCCGGAGTTTTAGGTTGATTTGAGGTGGCTGGTCGGCTGGGTGCACGCGCGGTCGAGGTGGACGTAGCCGCCGTCCACAAACAAGAGCTGCCCGGTGGTGTGCGAAGAGCAGGGCGAGGCGATGAAGACGACGGTGCGGGCGATCTCCTCCACCGTCGTCGTGCGGCGGCCGAGCGGGATGGTTTGGTTGAGTTGCTCGCGAGCGGCGGCAGGGTCCGGTGCTTGCGCCAGCCAGCGTTCGTAGAGCGGGGTGATGACTTCGGCGGGAATGACGCAATTCACCCGGATGCCGTGACTTCCCAGATCGAGCGCCCACTCGCGGGTCAGGGCGTTCATCGCGCCCTTGCTGGCGGCGTAGCCACTGGTGCCGCCCTGTCCGGTCACGGAACACTTGGAGCCGATGTTAACGACGTTGCCCCGGGATGCGATGAGGTGGTCGAGCGCGTGATGGACGAGAGCAAAACACTGGACGATGTTTTTCTCCAGTGAGGCGCGGAAGTCCGCCGTGGAGTGGCGCAGACTCACCGCATCGTTACCGCCGGCATTGTTAACCACTACGTCAATACGCTGGTGACGGGCGAAAACCTCGGCGACGGCGCGGCGCACGGCGTCTTCGTCGGTCAACTCGACCGCGTAACTCTCCACGCGCTGTCTCTTGGCCACGCAGGCTTCGGCGAGTTGTCGGCCCTCGTCGGGGTTTCGTCCGAAAATGCACACCGTCGCGCCTTCCTCCGCAAACGCGCGGGTGATCGCTTCACCGATGCCCTTGGCTCCGCCAGTAACTATCACGACATGGTGCTGGAGTTGAAGATTCATTGGTAGGTGGGGTGACAGGTCGGGCCAATGGGTTCGAAGGATTTGTAGCCGAGCACGAATTCCTGGTGGCCGAGGGACTCCGAGGCGGTCTGCTGGCCACGAGCCACTGCCCACACTACGTCAACGATTTCATCGCCGACTTCGTCCAATGTGCCGCGCTCTTCCAGGATACGGCCCGCATCAACGTCCATGTCTTCAGCTAGGTTGCGGTAGGTTTCGGGATTTGCGCACACCTTAATGACTGGCGAAATCGCCGAGCCGACGACGGAACCGCGACCGGTGGAAAACAAGATGACGTGCGAGCCGCAGGCGATGAGCTCGGCGATCTCGGCGTTGTCGTTGATGTTGGGAAAACCAAAGCGCGGCTCGCCGTCGGGCACTACGTCGAGCAGGTAGAGGCCCCCGCTGCGCGGGACGTCGCCCGGCTTGATGAGCCCGCTAATCGGTGACGACCCGCTCTTGGAATAAGCTCCCATGCTTTTTTCCTCCTGCGTAGTCAGGCCGCCATCGGCGTTGCCGGGGGCAAAACTGCCGTGGCCGAGCACCGCGTAATAGCGAGCGGCTTTCTCCACCGAAGCGTTTAACACTTCGGCGAGTTCGCTATTTACCGCCCGCGCGGCCATGATCTGTTCGCAGCCAATCAGCTCGCCGGTCTCCTCAAAAATGCAGGTGGCGCGGGCTTTTACCAAACGATCAAACGCGCGTCCGATGCCGGGGTTAGCGGTGATGCCGCTGGTGCCGTCGCTGCCGCCGCAGACCGTGCCAACTACCAGCTCGGAGATCGGCATAGTGCCGCGCGGCTGCGTTGCCATATCGGCGAGGATGGCCTCCACTTGCTGGCGGCCAGCCTGGATGGTGGACCTTGTGCCACCCTTTTGCTGAATAACGAGGAGTTCGCAGGGCCTCCCGCTGGCCCGAATGGCATCACGAAGACCGTGCCGGTTGAAACCTTCGCAGCCGAGCGAGAGCAGAAGCACGCCGCCGACGTTCGGATGGGTGCAAAGCGAAGTCATCATGCGGAACGAATAGTCGTTCGGGTAGCAACCGCTAAACCCTATCAAGTGAACGCCTTGCTCGCGGTAATGGAATTGGATCTCCCGCGCCACATGGTGGGCGCACTCGACCAGATAGGCGATTACGAGGGTGTTACGGATGCCTTTGCGGCCATCGGGGCGGCACCAGACGTTTTCCAATGTTTGCGGAGTCATGATGTTTTTTTGAACTGGTGTTCCGCCTCTAGTGTGTAGGTGGGCAGATAATCGCTCTTCATGTTCTGCAGGTGCACATGTTCTCCCGCCGCGATGTCTTTGGTAGCGGAGCCGATGGGGACGCCGTATTTGAAGATTTTTTCACCCTTGTGAATCGGCCGGCATGCGAGTTTGTGGCCGAGCCCCAACCCGCCCTTGATGCCAAAGGTGGCGTTGCCGATGCGCACGACCTCGCCGTCTTTTAAGGAGCCGGCAAGCACCACGATGTTGTCGTCGGGTGAGAGATGAATGGTCGTTGCCATATTAAAACTTTCGAAACCGAAGGTAAGCTTCGACCGGGTCCACGCCATTGAGAATGGCGGTGCGCACTTTGTTTTCAGTGCGTAGCACTTCCTCGACCTTCTCGGTGACTTCCTGGATGTGTTCCTGCGGTATTATGAGCGCTCCGTCGCGATCCGCCATGAGGTAGTCGCCCGAACGAATCGAGACGCCGCCGATCACGATGGGTTCGCCGAAGCCGCCGGGCACCCATCGCCCGACGACGTCGCGCGGCGTAAAGTAACGACTCCAAACTCTCAGGCCGGTCTCAAGGATGCGTACCGAGTCGCGACAGCCCCCGTCGCAAAGGTAACCGCGCACGCCTTTGTAAACGAAGGTCTCCGCGCTCAGTTCGCCCATGTGCGCGAGGGAATCGTCGTTCGGCTGGCAAACCACCACCGAGCCGCTCGGTGCTTTTGAGAGCATACGAGTCCACTCCAAGAGTGTGGTATGGCCGTCCACGGTAAAGTCCAGGTGACCGCTCACGGTGAAGATACGACCGGCTAGAGCTCGGGTCGGATCAAGCGAACGAATGGTGCGAGGCAAAATTTGGTCGGGCAGGCCCATCGCGCGCAATACGTCGTAAACGGCACCTGAGTAACAAACCTCGAGGCGGTCACCATAACTGTCCTGAAACTCGCTTGGGGAGGTCGCAATAGATCGTGGGGTCGTGTCTTCAAGAGAACTCATGCGGATCAAACTTGCGGCTCAATTTATCTTTAGCAATACATTTTATCGCATTAAGTCTATTTATTAGTCCCTGAGAACATTAGTGTTCGGCAGCGCACCTGCTAATTGATAGTCGGCGGGTTCGAGAGGTAAATTGATGCGCCCAAAAGCATAAATCCAAGAGAGGGAAGCAGCCCGTCGTCGGAAAATGGGCAGGCTGCGCCCATACGGCCGGGCAGGCCG
>JAPLTN010000001.1 GCA_026398135.1 Verrucomicrobiota bacterium | reverse complement strand
GCCTCAAGTAACCTAATAGGTTACTTGAGGCTTGGGGCCGGGCTTATCTTTATTCGGCAGAGGGGGTTGCGAGGGAGGGAGGGGGCGGGAGAAGTGGGAGTGGGGGTGGCGGGGGGCATGAGATTACGATTCGGCGGGTTGCCAAGGGGCGAGCGGTGGTCGCAGCGTGAACGCATGCCGCTCACCAAGGCCGAGGTTTCCCGTTTGCGTTCCTTGCAGGAAAAAAAAGCCCGCGAGGCGGCGGGGCTTTACGTGGTGGAAAACGTGAAGGTGGTGGCCGAGTTGCTGGCGGCGGGGCATGCGTTCGAGGAGCTCTATGCGCTAAATGGTTCCGGGTTGCCGCCGGGGGCGGGCGCGCCGGTGTGGGTGTCGGCGGAGGAGCTGGCGCGTATCAGCCATTTCCCCACGCCTTCGCCGGTGCTGGCGGTGGGGCGGATGCGGCGGGCCGAGCTGGAGCCGGGTGAACTGGCGCGTGGCCTGACCCTGGCCTTGGATGGTATTCAGGATCCGGGTAACGTGGGCACCTTGTTGCGTCTGGCCGATTGGTTCGGTTGCGGGCGGGTGCTGCTTTCGCCGGATAGCGCGGATTTGTTTTCCCAGAAGGTGATCAACGCGAGCATGGGCTCGTTCGCCCGGGTGCGGGTGGTGGCGGGGCCGCTGGCACCGGCGCTGGCGGAGGCGCGGGCGGCGGGAGTGCCGGTGCTGGGGGCGGACTTGGAGGGCGAGAGCGTGCACGGGCTCGCGGCGACGGCGAACGCGGTGCTGGTGATCGGGAGCGAGGGGAGGGGGCCGTCGGCGGCGGTGCGGGCGGCGGTGTCGCGCTGGATCACGATTCCGCGCTACGGCGGGGCGGAATCGCTCAACGCGGCGGTGGCGGCGGGCATCGTGCTGGCGGCTTTGCGAAAGTGTTGAGACGCAAAAAAAGCACCGGCCCGAAGGCCGGTGCTTTGCCGGAGGTGACGCGCGTTAGCGAACGTGGCGAACCTGGATGCTGTCCACCAGGCGGTCGTTGGTGAGGATGTCGGTGGCGACGATCATGGTGTCGCCGATTTTCACCAGGCCGGCGCTGAGGAGCAGGGAAATGGCCTTCTCGATGGTTTCGTTGGGGTCGGAATCGAGCTCCAGGAACATGGGCTCGACGGCGCGCAGGATGCGGCATTTGCGCAGGGTTTCGACCGAGTTGGTCATGGCGTAGATGGGCGCCTTGACCGGGCGCATGGCGGCCAGACCGGCGGACATGGAGCCGCGGCGGGTGAAGGTGAGCAGGGAGGCGTTGGGCATCTCGTCGGCCAGGCGGACGGCGGCGGCGAGGAGCTTGTATTTATCGCCGGGGATGTGGGCCGGGTAGGGGAGCGGGTTCACTTGATCCACTTCGACGCGAGCGGCGACTTTTTGGAAGACGGCCACGCAATCGAGGGGGTATTTACCGACGGTGGTTTCGCCGGAGAGCATGACGCAGTCGGCGCGTTCGTGGACGGCGTTGGCGACGTCGGTGATCTCGGCGCGGGTGGGTATGGGCTGGGTGATCATCGATTCCAGCATGTGGGTGGCGATGATGACGGATTTACCGTGGGCGATACAGGTGTTGACCGCGCGCCGCTGGATGGAGGGCAGGTCTTCGTAGGGGCACTCGATGCCGAGGTCGCCGCGGGCGACCATGAGGGAATCGGTGGCCCGGACGATGTCGTCGAGATTGAGAATGGCGGACTGATCTTCGATTTTGGCGATGATCTGGGCGCTGGATTTATTGTCTTGGAGGAACTTGCGCAGTTCCTCGACGTCGCGGCCTTCGCGCACAAAGGAGAGGGCGACAAAATCGATGCCTTCCTCGATGCCCACGAGGGTGTCGGCGCGGTCTTTGTCAGTGAAGGCGGGCAGGTTTACCTTCACGCCGGGGAGATTGATGTGGCGGCGGGACTTGAGTTCGCCGGGGGTGAGCACGCGGCAGCGGATGCGGGTGTCGTGTTTTTCGAGGACGCTCAGGCGGATGAGGCCGCTGTCCACCAGCACGGTGTCGCCGACTTTGATGTCGTTGACCAAATCGCGGTAGTTGACGTTTACGGAGCGGATTTCTTCGCCGTTTTCGGGGTCGGCGCCGGGGCGGACGGTGAAGTCGAAGATCTGGCCGGCTTCGAGCAGGATGGGGTGGTCCACATCGCCGGTGCGAATCTCGGGACCTTTGATGTCCATCATGATGGCGATCTCGCGGCCGACTTTGGCGGACACGGCGCGGATGCGGCGGATAACCATGCGGCACCACTCATGTTTGGCGTGGGCCATGTTCAGGCGGGCGACATCCGCGCCGGCGCGGATCATTTTTTCGAGCATCTCCTCGGATTCCGTGGCGGGCCCTAGAGTGAAGATGATCTTGGTGCGGCGAAAGGTGGAAGACATACAAGAATGAGAACAAAGGATGCGGGCGCGGGACGGCGAGAACGGAGTTGCGGTGTTTATTGTCTAATTTCGGAGCTTTCTTGGTATGAGTGGCTCTAATGCCAGAGGCAAGGGCGGGGCTTGGAGGGGGGAGGCGATTACCATTCCCAAGCGGAGGTGCCGCCGCCGGGGGCGACGATTTCCAGCGGGCAGCCGGAGCCCAGGCGGGTACGCAGCGGGGCGAAACTGCGCTCGACGGCGGCGAGGCTGTTACAATCGCGGCTCAAGTGGGTGAGGAAGATGCGCCTCCAGCCGGAGTGGGCGTTGGCTTCCAAGAGTTCGCGGGCGGCGTCGTTGGAGAGGTGCCCGTGGCGGCCGGAGATACGTTGTTTGGTGCTCCAGGGGCGGCGGTGGTCGGCTTCCAATAATTGGGGGCAGTGGTTGCTCTCGACCACGATGACGTCGCTGGCGCGCAGGTGGGCGTGAACGTGGCCGGGCACGTGGCCGAGGTCGGTGAGCCAGGCGAGCGCGCGGCGGGGGGCGAGCAGGTCGCCTTCCGCGCCGTGGGCGAAGTGGAAGCCGACCGGCTCCTGGGCGTCGTGGGGGACGGAGAAGCTGGTCACCTCCAGGTCGCGGAAGCGGAAGGTGGCGCCGGTTTCGAAGAGACGCCAGGTGGCCTCGCGACCGGCTTTTTGTTGCACGGCGCGGGCGGTGGCGGCGTTGGCGTAGAGTTCGGTGCGGGGGTGTTTTTTAAAACCCTCCACCCCGGCGGCGTGGTCTCCGTGTTCGTGGGTAAGGAAGACGGCGTCGATCTCTTCCAAGCGGGTGCCGGCGGCGCGGAGCAGTTCCTGAAGACGGCGGCAGGAGAAGCCGGCGTCGATCAAGACGCGCGCGCCCTCGGTCTGGAGCAGGGCGGCGTTGCCGGCGCTGCCGCTGCCGAGGATTTGAAGACGCATGGCCATGGGGAGGAGTTGGCGTAGCTCCTGGCCGGGGAGGAGCCAGCCAAAAACCTCCCGCCCGTTGACCGCGCCGCGTTTTGCTGCTCGGTTGAGCGACTTTCATGGCAAAATCGGTCACTAAAAAACGCTCTGCTCCTTCTGCGACTCCCGTGCGCCCTGCGGTGCGTGCGCTGGCGGGCACGGTTTTCGTGACGCGCCAGGTGCATTTCAACTCGGCCCACCGCTTGGTGAACCCGACCAAGAGCGCGGCTTGGAACGAGGAGAAATACGGCCTGTGCTCCAACCCCAATTGGCACGGCCACAACTATGTGCTGGAGGTCACGGTGGCCGGAGAGCCCGACCCCGAGACCGGTTACTTGTTAGACTTGGGTGCCTTGCGGGATATCCTGACCGCCGAAATCGCCGGCCCCTGCGATCATCGTAATCTGAATGTAGAGGTGCCGTTTTTGCGCGGGGTGATTCCGACCACGGAAAACCTCGTGATCGCGTTCTGGAATCAGATCGAGCCCCACATAAAATCGGGGCGACTCCACTCGGTTAAGCTCTTTGAGACGCCGCGTAACTTTGCCGAGTATCGCGGTCCCCAGCCCGCGCTTTAACCCATCTTAACCCATCGTCCTTATCTTCCGCGCCAGCTAACCCCGCCCGCCGGGGCTACGGTTATCGTCCCAACCGCCTGACGCCCTCTCACGATCCGCCAAAAACGACCATGCCAGCCAAGAAAAAAGCCCCGTCCGCCGCCGCCGCCGAAGCAGCAGCGAGCAAGAAAACGATGTACCTGCACCGCGTATCCGGCGGACCGGCCCCGCGCGTCGTGCGGGCTTACGATGCGGCGTTTACCCTGACGCCGGAATACAAGGAGTCGTTGCCCGATATGATGGAGGCGGTGGACGCGATTCCCGGTGCGCCGGTGGCGATCCAGCAGGTGGGCGTGTCGGGCTTTAAACTGCCGCTGCGCTACCTGGCTCGCGATGGCCAGACTGTGCACACTCTGGAGACCTCGGTGACGGGCACGGTCTCGCTGGCGGCGAATTTGAAGGGCATAAACATGAGCCGGATCGTGCGCTCGTTTTACGATAACGCGGACGAGGCGGCCTCGCCCGATATGGTGGCCAGGCTGCTGAAAATCTACCGGCGCGATGTCGGCACCCTGTCCGCCCGCCTGCGGCTGGATTTTTCCTACCCGGTGAAACAAACCGCGCTGCGCAGCGGCCTGGTGGGCTGGCAGTATTACCAGGCGGCATTTCTCGGACGGCTCGCGGAAGACGGAACGGTGCGCCGTTTCATCGAGCTGGATTTTGTGTATTCGTCTGCCTGCCCGTGCAGCGCCGAGCTGACCGAGCACGCCCGCGACAAGCGCGGGGTCTATGGCATACCGCACAACCAGCGTTCCAAGGCCCGCGTGCTGGTCGAACTGGGGCCGAAGGCGAAATTACATCTCGAAGAGCTGCGCGACCACGTGCTGCGCGCGCTGGTGACGGAGACGCAGGTGATGGTGAAGCGCGAGGATGAGCAGGCCTTTGCCGAGCTGAACGGGGCGCACATCAAGTTTGTCGAGGACGCGGCGCGGCTCGTTTACGGTGAACTGGCGAAGGAAAAACGCATCGTGGACTTCCAGGTGGCGTGCTCGCACCTCGAATCCCTGCACTCGCACGATGCGGTGAGCGTGATCTGCAAGGGCGTGCCGGGCGGCTTGACGGCGGAGTTTGACGCCTTCCGCAGCCTGGTGTGTTGAGCCTGGAAACCGCCGCCGGAGCCGGCGGTTCAGCGGATGCGTGCTTGCCGGGCATGCCGCGGTCGAACGTGGCGAGCACGAGCCCGGCTTGGGCTGCGATTTGGGTGAGGCAGGCGTTGGAGGTCGCGCCGGCGGTTTTAGCGGGATTAAGGGGCGCGTTTCTGATTGGGCTCTTGGGGAATGAAACCTTCCGTTAAGAAAAAGCCCTCCGCCCGCACGTCGCTCGTTTTGATCACTGGCGCGAGTCAGGGCTTGGGCGCGGCGCTTGCGGTGGCCTATGCGCGTGCGTTCCCCGGCGTGCGGCTCGCCTTGGTGGCGCGCACCGCCAAGACCCTTGCCGCCAGCGAGGCGAAGTGCACCCGGCTGGGGGCGGACGCGCATGCGTTTGTCTGCGACGTGGCCGACGAGGCGGTGGTGGCCCGCCTGCCCGCCGCCGTGACCAAGCGGTTTCACCGTGCGCCGGACATCGTGATCAACAACGCGGGGCGCTTCACTCCGGCCAAGCTGGCCGATACGCCGCCCGCGTTGTTCGACGCCATGATCGCGGGCAACCTTCGCTCCTCCTATCTGGTGACGCACGCGTTTCTGCCCGCGCTGCTCAAGCGGGGCACGGGCGATTTTGTGTTTATCAGTTCTATCTGCGGCAAGGTGGGGCTGCCCGGCTGCGCGGCCTACACCGTGGCCAAGCACGGGCTGACCGGGTTGGCGGCGGCGTTGCGGGCCGAGACGCGCGGCACGGGACTGCGGGTGATGGCGATTCATCCCGGCGCGATCGCGACGCCGATCTGGGCGGGATCGGACCTGCCGCGTGAGCGACTGATGACGGCGGCGAGCGTGGCGGAGGCGGTGGTCGCGCTCACTTCGTTGGATGCGAATACCGTCGCCGAGGATGTGCTGCTGCGGCCGGGTCCGGGGGATTTTTAGGATCCAGGAACGCAGCCGCCAACTCGTGGCTGGGCGCGGCGCTCGCCGAACAAGCAGCCGGGCCGGGGATGTCCGGATCAGGACTTGGCCGGGGTCGGTTCCGGCCCGAGCGGGCCGCCGAGCGAACGGTGGAGCGAGACGCGCAGGCTGACGAGGCGGCGTTGTTCGCGTACCAGGCGCTGTTCGATGGCGTAGAGCTGCTGCACGGCGGTGAAGACGGGCAGGTAGTCGGTGAGGCCGGAATCGTAGCGGCTGCGGGCTTGATCGAGGGTCGCCTGGAGTAGGGCTTTGCGCTCTTCGAGACGTTCCAGCAGCTCGATCTGTTTGGACCCGGTCCGGAGGAGGGAATCCACTTCCCAGACGGCGCGAATGTAGCTTTGGGTAAAGGTGTTCAGGCGCTCGCGATAAACCGCCTTGGTGCGGACCCATTCGGAGCGGCGGTTGCCCCAGTCGAGCAGGGGTTGCACGAGGCTGGCCCCGAGGATGATGGTGCCGAATTCGCCGCCTCGGTTGTAGGTTTTGAGTCCGTCGAGGCTGAGGCTGAGGCGCGGGATGCGGTCGGCGAGGGCGCGGGCGGTTTCGGCGTCGGCTGAGATCAAGTCGGCCTGGGCGGAGCGCAGGTCGGGGCGGAGACGAAGGAGTGCGCTCGGGTCGCCGATGGTGGGGAGTGCGGGCAGGGCGGGAAATTTGCTGGCGGAGGCCTGAGCGGCGAAATCAGCTTCGCCGGGCAGGCGGCCGAGCAAGGTGGCAAGTTGTCCGTAGAGTTCGCCCAAGGTGGCTTCGGCGGGGGGGATCTGGCTGCGCAGGTCGGAGAGTTGGGATTGCTGCTGGAGCACGTCGAGGCGGGAGACCACGCCTTGTTCATAACGCTGCTCCACGAGGCGGAGCAGGTCGGAGGCGGTCTTGGCCTGTTGTTGGAGCAAAGCCAGCAGGCTGCGTTGCTCCACGATGCCGAAGTAGGCTTCGGCCACGCCGACCGAGACGGTGAGGCGGGCGGTGTCGAGCGCGCCTTGACGGGAGGCGGCGTCGGCCTTGCGGGCCAGACGGGTGTTGTCCAGGCGGCGAAAAACATCCAGTTCCCAAGTGGCGCTGAGGCCGGCCGACCATTGGTCGTCGCGCAGGGCGCGGCTGTCGGCCTCAATATCGCGGGAATAACCGCCGGTTAAATTGAGTTGCGGGCGGTTGGCGCCTTTGGCGCGGCCGTAGGTGGCGAGGGCTTGCTCGAAGCGTTCCTTGGCGGCGGCGGCGTCAAAGTTGCGCGCCAAGGCTTCGCGGATGAGGGCGTCTAGCTGGGGCATGGACCATTCCGACCACCAGGCGGGCGCGTCGGCGGCGGGTTCTTCTTTGATCGGAGTAGCGGCAACCAGCGGACGCGGATCGAGTTGCACCTTATGCACCGCACAGCCGCTCAGGCCCCCGCCCAAAGAGGCGAGTCCGATCAGGCCAAAAACGGCCATCCGTGGCATAGGCCGGCGAATCGGGGCGGAGGTGTGGGTTGAGACAAGGGGGGGACGCATGGTAAAGGAAGCAGGTAAGCAAACCATAAGCCACCCACCCGATTCAGGTCGGGTCGAGTGAAAATATTTTTCATACATCGCGTTGGTCCTTGGTTTTAAAGGGCGATTTAATGTTCACGACCCGCCGGCGGACGATGGATTGAGGCAAGGCTTGCCAAATTCAGCCTTACCGCACATTTCGACATTTCCCCAATGAATACCAAGGCCTTTCTGCCCCTCGCCCTCATCCTTGTCGCGGCCAGTTTCACTGGTTGCGCTCATCAAACCACCCGCACCGGTAGCAAAACCAACCTTCTTTTTGGTTTGGTTGAAATCGAGCGCGGAGCCTATCAGCCAGCTCCGGTATATTCCTTGGACGCGAATTCCAATGACCTGATCGGCAACGCCGGCAAACCCTCCGGCACCCAGACCAAAATCGCCTGGGGATTGATCACCAACAACGATTATTGAGTCGCGCCGCCGACCTCTTCTCCCGTTCTCGTTTGTTAACCCGGAAACATTACGGCGGAAACACCTCAGAATAGCCGAAAAAAGGCTCAAAACGCGCAAAACCAAGCCTTCATTTTTGTGATTTCTGCGACTTTTTTCGGCCAATTCTCGTTTTTAACAAAGTAGAACTAAACCGCATCCGTAACGGGTGCGGTTTTTTTTGCGCCTGCGCCCAACCCTCGACGCGGCGGGATTTTTCGCTCTTTTCGTCAATCCTTGTTTTCCTCCGCCAACATCGCCCGTCACCTGGCCGCCTACGCCGCCGCGCATCCTGCCCAGGCTGCGCTCAAAATACCGCGCGGCCGCCGTTCCGGGCGAATCGAGTATTTGACGCTTTCCTACGCGGAGCTCGCCGCCGAGGTCGCCGCGCAGCGGGCCCGGCTCGCCGCCGACGGGTTGCGCCCTGGTGATCGCACGCTGGTCATGGTGCGGCAGGGGCTGCCGCTGCTTGCGGTGGTGTTTGCCTTGTTTGAGTTGGGGGCCGTGCCCGTGGTCATCGACCCCGGCATGGGGCGGAAAAGTTTTTTGCGCTGTGTCGCCCACAGCCGGCCGCGAGCGCTGGTGGGCATACCGGCCGCGCGACTGGCCGCGCGGGTGTTTCGCGCCGCGTTTCGCAGCGTGGAGCTGCGCATAGCGGTGTCCGGCTCGAATACCGCCCGGCTGACGAGCCCCGGGGCGGTTCGTCCGGCGGATGCGCCGTCCGCGCTGGAGTGTTCGCCGGAGGATCTGGCGGCCATCCTGTTTACCAGCGGATCCACCGGCGCGCCCAAGGGCGTGTGTTACACGCACGGCCAGTTCGATGCGCAGGTGGGGCTGATCCGGGAAACCTACGGCATCGAGCCGGGCGAGGTGGATCTGCCGCTGTTGCCGCTGTTCGCCTTGTTCGCCCCTGCGCTGGGCATGACCACGATCGTGCCCGAGTTGGATCCCTCGCGCCCCGCCCGGGCCGATCCGGCGAAGCTGGTGCAGGCTATTTTGCAGGAGGGCGTTACCACCTCCTTCGGTTCGCCGACGCTTTGGGGAAACTTGGCCGCACATTGCCAGAGCACGCACCAGACGCTGCCTTCGCTGCGCCGCGTGCTTTGCGCGGGAGCGCCGGTGCCGCCCTGGCTGTGGGAAACGCTCTCCGAAGTCATGCCCCGGGGTGTATTGCATAGCCCCTACGGCGCGACCGAGGTATTGCCGGTGAGCACGATCTCCGCCGCCGACGTGGTGCATGGCACAGCTTTGGAAACGCTGCGCGGGGGCGGGGTCTGCGTCGGTCGGGTGCTGCCGCAGAACTTGGTTAAAATCATCGCGCCGTCCGATGGCCCGATCGCCCGGCTGGAAGAAGCTCGCGAACTGGCGGCAGGCGAGGTGGGCGAGATCATCGTCACCGGGCCGTCGGTGACAAAAAACTACGACGCCTTGCCGGAGGCGGATGCGCTGGCCAAGATCGCCGGTGCGGACGGTGCGGTCTGGCACCGCATGGGCGATCTGGGGCGTTTCGATTCCGTGGGTCGGCTGTGGTTTTGCGGACGCAAGGTCGAGACGGTGCACACCGGGCGCGGACCGCTTTATCCCGCCTGCGTGGAACCGCTTTTCGATATTCACAATGATGTGCGCCGGTGCGCGCTGATCGGGCTTGGTCCGGCCGGGGGGCAGCGTCCGGCGCTGGTGATTGAGCCGAACGGCCCCGAGTTGATCCGCGCGGGCTCGGATTGCCGCCGCCTAGCTCGTGAACTGAGGGCGATCGCGCTGCGCCACGAACATACGACGGCGATCAAGGTTTTCTATTTTCGCGAGGCCCTGCCGGTGGATGTGCGGCACAACGCCAAAATCCACCGGCTTACGCTGGCGCGCTGGGCGGCGGAGGGAGCGGTCGGCCACGAGTCGGATCCGAAACGATGAACGCGCCCGGGGCACAGTTTTCTTCGGATTGGGCGCCGGGTGCGGCGCTGGTCACCGGGGCGACGGGCTTTCTGGGCGGCCGGGTTTTGGCCCGGTTGCGCGCGGCGGGCCGGGCGGTGACGATCGTCTCGCGCTCGCCGCGGCCGGAGCTGGAGGCGGCCGGGGTAAGGGTGGTGGCGGGGGCTTTGCATGATCCGGCGGTCTGCGCCGAGGCGGTGCGGGGCGCGGGCACGGTGTTTCATGTCGCGGCGCGCGTCGGGGTGTGGGGCGCTTACGCGGATTTCCATCGGGATAACGTACTCGCCACCCGGACCTTGCTGGCGGCGGCGCGGGCCGCCGGAGTGGCGCGCTTCGTCCATACCAGCACGCCCAGCGTGGTCTATAATGGCCGGGATCTGGCCGGGGCGGATGAGTCGCTGCCGTTGACCACGAAGTGTCCCTCGCCGTATCCGCTGACCAAGGCCTTGGCCGAGGCGGAGGCGCGGGCGGCGCACACGGAGAAGTTTCGAGTCTGCGCGCTGCGGCCGCATTTGATCTGGGGAGTGGGGGACCCGCATCTGGTTCCGCGTATCCTGGCGCGGGCCGCCGCCGGACGGCTGCGGGTGGTGGGCGGCGGGCAAAACCGGGTGGACATGGTACACGTGGAAAACGCCGCCGACGCCCAACTGCTGGCCGAGCGCGCGTTGGCTGAAGGGCGGGCGGGCGGGAAGGCCTACTTCATTACCAACGGGGAGCCGGTGAATCTCTGGCAGTGGGTGGACGGGTTGTTGCGCGCGCTGGGGCGCCCGCCGCTGCCGAAACGCCGCGTGCCCTTGGCGCTGGCGCGGGCTTTGGGCGCGGGGTGCGAGGCGGCGTGGGCCTTGCTGGGACGGGCCGACGAGCCGCCGATGACGCGGTTTATCGCGGCGGAGTTGGCCAAGGACCACTGGTTCGATCTCGGCGCGGCGCGGCGGGATTTAGGCTACGCGCCGCGCGTGAGCATGGCCGAGGGCACGGCCGGGCTGGTGGCGCATCTGCGGTCGGAAAAATAGCCCGCCGGAGAATTTAGGACCTCCCTTAACTTACGGGGTGAGCTTACGCTCTTGATGATTTCACCTTGGATTTTACGGGAGCTATTTTTTGGTTCTTAAATTTCCCTGTCAGCCAAATGAACACGGCTTGTTGGTCCTCAATCGCAGCTCGTCGAATTTGGGCTAATAAATGGATGCGATCCGGCTTTTGAGGTGCGGCATTTTGCAGCCCTTCATTGCAGTTGGTGCACACGGCCCGGAGATTTGAAGGGGTATCCTCACCTCCTTTGGATTTGTCCAAAATATGGCCGAGCGTGAGACGTACCGTGCGACCAGGATGGAAATAATCGGCATCGCCTGCGGCGACACCGCACATCTGGCAGGTGTAGCCATTGCGCTCGAAAACATAGGCGCGAGTTTCTTTGGATACACCTCTTTCGAAGGCAGGTTTACGTTTGGTCGTTTCGATCAGATACTGCCCTGGTTTCAAATCGGCGCGGTCTTTGTGGGATAAAATTTGGTATCCCTGTTCATCTCGCAGTTCACGAATACGACGTCCCCACTCTGCGGCCCAGCCGGAGATTTCCTGCAGCTCTTTGGCCTCTATGACTCGACCTATATTGGCCAGAAGATGATCAAGGAGTCGTTGTTTTGAGCTTTTTTGACGTGGCATGGGAGGAGTATTTACGGCCGCGACCTTCCATCAGAATCATTTGGGCGGGTTCCGCCTTAACATAAGCCAAGTTGCTTTTTTTGACGGAGGCGAAGCATTCGAGAATACGTGAGGCCACAAAGCGCGCCACCGGTGGAGGGAATGCGTTTCCGATTTGGCGATAGGCTGCGGTTTTCTTTCCCGAAAACAGCCAGTCATCGGGAAATCCTTGGATGCGCGCCGCCATTCTGGTGGTTAGTCGAGGGCTGGCATGCAGCGGGAAATCTCCATCGGGCGCATCGTTTGCGATTCCCATGCCATCCACTCCCAGTTCTGCCCATTGACGCTTGGCGCGGGTGGGGCCCAGGTCAGGGCCGCCATGTTTTTTGGATCCGCCAACCAGGGTTGGCGCGATCGATTTAGCCTTTTCGATCCAGGATCCCACGCCCTTCCAGCCGTTCGATCCCATCAAATCACTTAGAGCTTCGCCCACAGACGGAGGTTTAATCGGTGCAAATCCCCACTGAAATTTGATGAAGTCGGCGGGCCGAAGAGCAACCAGCACGAAGCGAGGTCTCAGTTGAGGCACACCGAGGTCGCTAGCTTGTAAAACTTGAAATGACGGGATGTAGCCTAGGTCGTGGAACTGTTGAAATAAGCTGGTTCTGTATTCCTTAAACTTATCGGAGGCGAATCCCTTCACGTTTTCCAACATTACCGCCCGGGGCTGGATTTCTCGCACCAGACGGAGTGCCTCGGGGAAAAGGTCGCGCTCGTCGTTTTGGCCTAATTGTTTGCCCGCAATGGAAAAAGGGGGGCAAGGGACGCCGCCAGCGAGCAAATCGACGCCTTTGAACTTACGTCCGTCAAACTCGCGGACATCGCCTTCGATCACGTTCAAGTTTGGCCGATTCAGCCGCAAGGTTGCGCAAGCGAACGGATCGATTTCTACGGCAGCCACCGAATGAAAACCGGCCAGTTCTATACCCAGGGCCTGCCCGCCTGCGCCCGCGCATATTTCCAAGACGGTTTTATGGGTCGATGACATAGGCTCGGTTACTTAACCGAAAAAATAGATCCATACGTTAGGAGCAAGGAATGCTTAACCATTAAAATCAATGACTCGCGCTTTGCTTAATCAATTAGCGGTGTCGGGCCACGCCCACGATACGCTTCATTGCGACTGAGTTGGTGGCGAAGCTGCGGTTCAAATAATCAGCACCGAGCAGGCTCGCCGGTCTGTGTAACTGAAGCACGCGGTGTTTACGCGAGTTTCCAGCGTTCAATATCCCGGCTGGAAAAACGCACACCCGCGATGGAGAGGGCGAGCGGCTGGCGCGGATTCATTGGCAGGTCGGGGCCGGCTTCGAGCTGGAGCCGACCGCGCAGGGCGTCGCACGAGCCGCGCAGCAGGGTGATTTCGACGTGTTCACCGAGGGGCAGGCCCCAGATCCGGGCGATTTCGTCGCGGAGATGCGGCACCGGTCCCGGCTGCAATGCGGGCGCCGAGTCGAATACGAAGTCGAGTTGATCGTCGGGCATGAAAACAGACTTAAGGAACCTCTTAAAAACTAAAGTAAATTTCGTAAGATTCTACCAAGGAAATGATAAAGTTATAAACGACACCACCCCCCCCCTTTCTTTCGTTGGGCTGCGCGTGCACCCGAGCGCATCGTTTTCTGGACGAAATGACTCAGGTGGTGCCGTGGGCGGATTTAGGACCTCCCTTTAGGCGGTCCGAATCATCCATCCCCTGCCCAGACCGGCTAAAGCCGGGACTCCAACTCGAATCGCCTCCGAGTCCCTTTCGCTCCGGGTTAAAAAACCAAGCTCAGCCTCTTATCCTCGCTAACGCCAAGTGGGTTCGGAACTGAGATAAGAAATTGGCCGGGGACGGCCAACGCGACACATTCCTGCCAGCAAAAGGACCTGTTTCTTTTGCAGTGCTGGCCGTCCCCGGCCAAAAAAGTAACGCGCACATGAGCGGGAACTTCACCCCGGGGTTTAACAAAGTAGAATTAAAGCGAGCGGTTGTACACCTCGGGGCAAACGGGAACTGGCCGTTACAGGGATAAATCAGGCATGCATTCATCGTTTTTTGCGCCGGGCTTTTGGTTGAAGTACAATGCCTGCAAGGCTTGCTTAAAAACGCATTAACAATAAGTATGTTACGTGGATTAAAGGATTAACCTCGTTCTTGGCACGAGGAATCACGGTTTTGTACTACCCCTTCCGATTTTATGCCACGCACTCGTCTTGACGCCGCCAACTTCACGCCGCTGCATGCTCGCGGTGTATAACCGCCCTGAACTGTGGGCGGACTGAGCGCATCCTTTTCCATGAACCCCGAAGCGAAACCCCTTTCCTTGCGCGATCTGGCCAAGCTCGCCGGGGTGTCCGCCTCGACCGTTTCCCTCGCGCTCAACGAGAGTCCCAAGCTGCCCGAAGCCACCATCCAGCGCATCAAGCAGTTCGCCAAAGCCCACGGCTACCGCCGCAATCCCAAACTGGCCCGCATTCTCCGGGCCACGGTCAATACCCGGCATAAAAACACCGGCGAGGTGATCGCTTGCCTCGTAACCCGCAAAACCCGCGCGCAGTGGGATCCGGCCAATTCGCAATTTCTGGCCATGCAGGCCCGTGCCCTTGAGTATGGCTACACGGTCGAGCCGTTTTGGTTTTTGGAGGAGGGGCTTTCCGCCGAACGGGCCAACCGGATTTTGCGCTCACGCGGGATTGTCGGTCTCCTGGTACTGCCTCCACCCCATGCTTTGCGCCGCGATGGGCGTTTGACCCTGCCGGTGGAGTGGAAGCACTTTTGCGCGGTGGAGGTGGACGACACCATGACCGGGCCGATATTGCCCCAGGTGCGGCACGATCATTTGTCGGGCATCACCCGCGCGTTAACCGAGTTGGAGGCCCTGGGTTACCGACGCATCGGCTTTGCCCTGAATACCGCCATCGAGTTTTCCACCCACCACCGCTGGACCGCCGGTTACGCTTATTGGAATCAAATGCGCGGACAGGGGCTGGTCCCCCTGATCTGCCCGGAGTTCACGCCTTCCGTCGTGCGCACCTGGCTGGATCGCCACCGGCCGGATGTGGTTCTAAGTCCCGGCGCAGAGTTGCTCGCGCTCATTCGCTCCATGGGTATCGCCGTGCCGGCCGGGCTCGGCTACGCTTCTTTGGATTTGTTAGAGGGGGTGCCGGCGGAGACGACCGGGGTGAATCAGGAACGCGAAGTTCAGGCGCAACTGGCGGTCGATCTCGTCGTGTCCTTGCTAAACCGAAATGCCCGGGGAACTTCGGTCAAAGCAACCTGTTTGACCACGACCGGCAGCTGGCGGCCCGGCAAGACCTGTGTGCGCCGGGCCGGCCCCGAGCTTGCGCCGCTCGAAACCGTGGTGTGGCGGGCCTAGCCGGGCCCATTCGGCCGGGGGTCGGAGTTACGGCGCAAGGTGGCGATGCTTATGCCAATAACCCCTGAATTCTACCTTGTTAAAAACGAAAATTGGCCGCAAGAAATCACAGAAGTCACAAAAATGAAGGCATGGTTTTGCGCGTTTTGCATCCCCAATCCAGCGTCGAATTACCGGAAAATTGAAGCTAGCCACGAAAAACACTATAAGCGCCGCCGCGAAGGCAAGGTTACTGGCGCCTATTCTGATGCGCTTTCAAGTGGATCTGAATTGGCCGTGACGACCAACCCTACATGTAATGCGTAGCTTACTCACATCAGGTGGTTTGTGTAGCGTTGGCCGTCCCCGGCCAATTCCGACATTCTGTTCATCTTGAGGGGGGGCCCTTTAGCGTGGCCCGGTGCAGCCCCAACCCATCGTCGATTTACCGGAGAATTGAAGCTAGCCACGAAAAACACGATAAGTGCCGCAGCGAAGGCAAGGTTACTGGTGCCTATTCTGATGCGCTTTCAAGTGGATCTGAATTGGCCGTGACGGCTAACCCTACATGTAATGCGTAGCTTAGTCACATCAGGTGGTTTGTGTAGCGTTGGCCGTCCCCGGCCAATTCCGACATTCTGTTCATCTTGTCGGCCAATCGGAATGATCTCTGCAATCTGCGGTGAACATTTCGATGCCCAAAGTCCGGTTATCTCAGGCTGTTGGCATGATTCGTTAACCCTAAATTAAGACAGTAAAAATTATTAAAACATTTGATATAAACGGTTTGAGGTTAGGATTCTTGGTTTACGTTGAATAAACTGGCGCTTGCATTCGCGTTTTATTTCAGAACCATTAGTTTCAACTTTAATGGGTCCTCTTTCTTTAACGGAAGCTCACTAAAACCCCCACACGCACACAACTTATTTTGACTTTTGCCCGCGCTCCAAAACCCCTGGGTTTCCGCCGCTTGGGTGCGGGATTCAGAAATCAGCCAATCGTTACAAATCTTTAATTTACCTATGAAAACCTCCTCGTTCACCTCCGCCCGCCGCGTCTTGCTCGCCGCGTTTGCCAGCCTAGCCGCCGTGTCGGCCGCCCATGCCGTTACCTACTATTGGGACGCAAACAACACCACCGCCGGCTTTGGCACCAGCGCGAACGGCACTTGGGACGCTGACGGCTTATGGAGCACCACCATTGACGGCACGGGTACCGTGGCCAACACCACCATCCTCGCCACGGACGACGTGAATTTCGGCACTGCTTCGGCGGGGTTCTCCACCGCGTCCATCGTGTCCGTTTCCGGCGCGCAGAGCGTCCGAAATATCACCATAGGGTCGGCCAACACGAATACCGTCACGATATCCGGCGGCACCAGCCTTACACTGGGCAGCGGCAGCCTAATCACTAATAACGACGCGGCGGCTTTAACGATCGCCACCAACCTGCTCGGCTCCAGTGGATTTACCAAAGCGGGCACGGGAACTTTGGTATTGACCGGTGATAATTCCGGCCTCTCCGGAGGCATCAAGATATCTCACGGAGCCCTCTCTGTCAGCAATGCCACGGCTTTAAATGGCACGGGCGCGATCACCCTCGGCGATACGGTTGGAAATAGAGCGCAGCTCTATCTCGATAACTTAACCGGTACTCTTACCAACCATATCAATATCGGGCCCGGCACATCGACGACTTCAAGCGGTTCGATTCAAGTGGGCGGGGGCACTGCGAATTTAGCTGGCGACATCACCATCACAGCTGGCACTACTGGAGGCGGCCACTTACAAGGTGGCGGCGGCACTCTCGTTCTCCTGGGTAAGATCACTTACACTGGGGGAACGGTGTCGCAGCGTGGCGGCGCGGTGGTGTATCATGGCGGCAGTGGCTCCTCTTACTCGGCTTTGAGCGTGAGCAGCTCAGGCGGCACCTTCTCGTCTGCCACGCTTGGAGCTACAAACGGTTTGGCGACAAATGGCTCGGTGGATCTGGGTAACGGGCAAGGCACCGCCAATTTCGACTTGGCCGGTTTCAACCAGAGCTTGGTCGGTGTTAGCAGCTTTGTAGGGGCGGCCAGCACGAACCTCAACATTGGCAACAGTTCGACTACGAGTGATTCCACTCTCACGCTTACGGGCTCAACCTCATTAGCTTACGAGGGTGTTATCAGAGACACCCTCGGTTCAGGGACCCGCAAAGTCGCTTTGGTTATCGCTGGGGCCAACCAGACGCTCTCCGGCACCAGCACCTTTACGGGCGGCACGACGATCTCGTCGGGCACTCTGACCTTGGGCAACGCCACCAATACTTTGGCCAACACCGGCGCGGTGACGGTTTCAGGCGGCACCTTGGCGCTGGGAACAAACAGCGATACGGTGGGAGCGGTGACGGTTTCAGGCGGTGCCATCTCCAGCTCTACCGGCGTATTGACGGGTAGCAGCTACGCTCTGCAAAGCGGCACGGTTAGCGCCATCCTCGGCGGCAGTGGCGTTGCCACCAAAACGACCGGTGGCACGGTCACACTCTCTGGGGTGAATACCTATTTCGGCGGCACCATAGTGTCGGCGGGCACTTTGGCAACCTCGACCACCGGTAATTTCGGCACGGGCAATGTCACGGTGCAAAATGGCGCTTTGCTGACCCTGGGTAACAGCAGTTCCATCGCAAATGGTGCTACGCTTTTCTTTAACAGCGGCAGCACGGCTGCCAGCATTAATTTCAACTTTGTGGGCAGCGAAAGCCTGTTCACGATCCAAGATTCCGTATCGAGCACCTTTGTGACTGCGGGCACCTACACGGCTACGGAATTGAATGCACGCTTCTTGACCAGCGTGTTTACCGGTGGGGGTACGGTCACCGTATCAGCCATTCCCGAGCCTTCCACCTATGCGGCCTTGGCCGGCATGTTCGGTCTGGCTCTGGCGGCGGTGCGTCGTCGCAAGCGCGCCTAAGATCAAGAGCGTTTCGATTCAGATATTTAACGCAAAGGCGCAAAGGCGCAGAGAAGAGCGTTTAAAGTTCTCTTTTCTGCCCTTTGCGAATTCTGAGGCTTGGCGACTTTGCGTTAATGCAAGTGCTCTTTTTCAGTGTTTTGGCCGGATACGTTCTTTTGTATTTCGTTTAATTTGCGCGGCATACAATCAATGTGTGCCGCCTTTTTATTCACCCCTGTCTTCAGCTCGCCTTGAGTTGTCCTTGGGGCGATCAGGTCAGATGTCCGGGTCTCGGGATGGCCGATGAGTCCGGCGGCTCATCTGCGCACGCCTCGTTAAGGATCGACCGCCGCACTTTCCACTCCACTACCCCATGTTCTTAAAGCTTCCCGCCCGGTTTTTTATCCGCAGTCTGGCCGCCTTGGGCGCTCTCGCTGCCTGTGTTACCGTCTTTGCCCAAACTCCGGCCAAGACTTATGTGGTCACCGAAGGGGCCTTTCCGTGGTTTGACCGGTTAGACAAGTGGGCGTGGGCGCTAAGCGGAGTGCCGGAGTCGCTGCTCGGCACCACGCCCGTGCCCCAACAGTCCTGCTCCGACCGGTCCTTGGTGTTAACCGGGACGCCTTCTGCCATCGTTTTGGCGGTGTATGACAAAGATCTCGCTAAATTCCAAGCGGAGTATCCCGCTGCGACCCCGACGGGTGAAAAGCTGGGGGTCAAAAATCCCTCCGGTGTGATCTTGGCTTACACCGTGCTGAGCCTGGTCAATCCACCGCAAATAATACAAACTAAATCCCGCTTGGGGTCCGGTCTGATATTGTTAAAAGTGACCGACTCGGGCGCCCCGGCCCAGCCCGCCGCCACGGCAGTGCCGGCTGTTCCTGCGGTCCCGATCACGGCGTTGACTCCAGCCTCCGGCGCGGCGGCGCAACCTGCTCCACGCCAGGCTTTTGTTCTGCCCGCCCGGCAGAACGTGGATCTTTATTTACTCCTGGGGCAATCGAACATGGTGGGTCGCGACACCGCGGGGTTGGAGGCGCAAGCCACCGACCCCCGGATCGGCTTCGTGGATGGTAAGGGCCGCTGGTGGGTCGCCCGCGAGCCGATGCATTCCGGCGGTTCGGGGATAGGGCCGGGTATCTCGTTTGCGACCGCGATGCTGGCATCCGCCGCCCCCGCAACCGTCATCGGACTGATCCCCTGCGCGGTCGGGGGCACCCCGCTGAGCCGCTGGGTCAAGGGCGGCGATCTTTATGAAGCGGCGGTGCGCCGGGCTAAAACGGCGGCGGCGGCGGGCCGGCTCAAAGGAATTTTGTGGCACCAAGGCGAGGGGGATAGCGTGAACGCCGCCGACGCCCAATCCTACGAAGTGCGACTGAACCAGATGTTTAAGGATATCCGGTCCGACTTGGGCCAACCCGATCTGCCTATCGTGGTCGGGCAGCTCGGCGAGTTTGTACAATCCCGTTATGTCGAGACCGTGCGCATCGCCCTGACGCACCTTCCGGCCAGCCTGCCGCGTGTCGGATTCGCCGACTCCAAGGGACTGGGGCACAAAGGCGATTCTCTCCATTTTTCGACCGAAGCCGCCCAGGAAATGGGCCGCCGCTATGCCGCCGCCATGAAGGCTATTCCTTAAACCGACGGCCACCCGATCTTGCCCTGAACCCAAGCTTTAAAAAACCATGACTCCTCGTTCCGCTTATTCACCACCGTTACTCTCCGTACACCTTGGCAACGCGTGGCGCGGTTTTTGGAAACTCCTTTCGTCAACAGGCCTTTTATCGCTCGCCGCCCTCCTTTTCCTCTCCCCGCTGCACGCCGCTTACACCCCGCCGGCGGCGGCCTCGTTGGAGTTAAACTTCAACCCCGGCTGGCGCGTGGCCCAGGGCAGCTTCCCGATCGAGGGCGTGGACGATTCCGCCTGGGAGCGCGTCTCCACCCCGCACACCTACCACGAGCGCCAGGCCTATCAGGGCCTCAAAAAAGGCCTGCGCGACCTCGGGGCCTTCACTTACCGAAAGCACTTCACCGTGCCCGCCGACTACGCCGGGCGGAAGCTGGTGATCGAGTTCCAGGGCATCCGTCAGCGCGGCCAGTTTTACCTCAACGGCCAGCTGCTCGGCCGCCACTCCGACGGCGTTACCGCTTTCGGCTACGACCTGACGCCCTACGTAAAATTCGGCTCGGAAAACACCCTGCACGCCGAGATCGATTGCAACGACAAGGAGTTCGGCACCGACACCGCGATGTGCTGGTTTTTCCCCGGCTTCAACTCCCTCTACGGCGGCATCTGCCGAAACGTCATCCTGCACGTCTTGCCCAAGGTCCACGCCACTCTGCCGCTCTACTCCTCGTTCAAGACCGAGGGCACCTACGTTTACGCCGAGAATATCTCCACCGAAAAACGCACCGCCGACCTCGGCGTCGAGGTGCAGGTGCGCAATGACGAGGCGGCCGCCCGCGAGGTCGAGTGCCGCGCCGTGGTGGTGGACCGCGCCGGAGTCGAGGTCACGAGCTTCACCGGCCGCCAGGGCATCGCGCCGGGGGCGAACCACACCTTCGTTTTCAACCGCAACGTCGGCGGCTTGAACTTTTGGCAGCCCGGCCACCCCTACCTCTACGACGTTTATACCATCGTCACCGCCGCGCCCGGAGCCGCGCCCGACGTGCGCCGCATCCAGACCGGCTTCCGCAAGATCGAGGTGCGCGGCGCGGAGTTTTTTCTCAACAACCGCGTGCTTATGACCCATGGCTACAGCCCGCGCAGCCAGAACGAGTGGCCCGCCGTCGGCAATTCCTACCCCGACTGGCTGCACGACTATTCCAACGGCATGATGGTCGAGGGTCATGCCACCATCGTGCGCTGGGAACACACCATGCCTTCCCCGCAAGACATCCTGTCCTGCGACCGCGTGGGCTTGATGCAAATCATGCCCGGCGCCGACCGTGAAAACGACTCCATCGGCCGCGAATGGGAGATGCGCGTCGAGATCATGCGCGACACGATCATTTACGCCCGCAACAACCCCAGCATCGTGCTCTGGGAGGCGGCCAACAACGTGATCACTCCCGCCCACGTCCAAGAGATGATCGACCTGCGCGACCGCTGGGATCCCCGCGGCTACCGGCGTCCCATGGGCGGCCGCTCCGAGGGCAAGGAGTGGGTTTCCTGGATGTATGGCGTGCGCAAAGAAAAACACCGCCTGTCGGTGGACACCGAGTTCATGCGCGACGAAGGCCCCCGCCGCTGGTGGGACCGCTGGTCCCCGCCGTATTTCAACACCAAGGGCGAGTGGAAGCTGGTGGACAACGCCGGCGGCTGGAACCGCAACCAGGACAACATGTGCCTGATCCAGGCCATCGTTTACGAACAGTATTACAAGGCCCGCCCCGGCACCGGCGAGGCGGTCTGCAACGGCGGCACCCAGATCTTTTTCGCCGATTCCGATAGTTTCACCCGCAGCGTCGATACCTTCCGGCGCAGCGGCCCGGTCGATGGCATGCGCATCCCCAAGGACGCCTACATCCACAACAAGACCATGTGGAGCAACACCCCCGAACTCTGGACCGAGGTGGAGCAACACCCCCGAACTCTGGACCGAGGGCAAACCCGCCGTCTTCCTGCCCGGCCACTGGAATTACCCCGCCGGCACCCGCAAGCCGATGTATGTCTTCGTGAGCCCCGGCGTGGATAAGGTCGCCCTCCTGCTCAACGGCCAGCCGGTGCCCGCTGCTCCCGTGCGCACCAACACCTTCCAATTCACCTTCCCAGAGGTCGAGTGGGCGCCCGGCAAAATCGAGGCCATCGGCTACGATGCGGCCGGTCGCGAACTCGCCCGCTGGTCCCACGAAACCGCCGGCGAACCCGCCGCCCTGCGCCTGAGCGTGATCCAAGGCCCGACCGGCTGGCGCGCCGACGGCTCGG
>JAPLTN010000063.1 GCA_026398135.1 Verrucomicrobiota bacterium | reverse complement strand
GCGTCATTTTACCGACGGCGCGGTAATCGGCGGCCAACCCTTTGTCGCTCAACATCTGGCCGACTACAGCGCGCGCACCGGGCGCAGGCGAAACTCGGAACCCAAATCCTTGCCTGATTTGACCGATTGGGGCGCTGAACTGCTCACGCTGCGCGGACTGCGCACCCGCTCCGCCGCTTAGCAGAACGACCGTGATGAACATTGTGGTGTTCGATGCGTATTGAGCAGGGGCGGCGGGTTGCGGCGACCCGCCCTACATCGGCGATGAATTCGGCGCAGAACCGGTCGGGGCTAATCCAGAGGGTCTGGCCGCTGTTTTTGATTTTAGAGCCAAACGAAGGGGGCGGGGTATTACACGGATACAATTATATGGATAGGGGTAAAATGGACTTGCGATTCACTCAGCGTCCGAAGCCCCGAGCAGTTCCGCCGCCATGCCCCAGCGGAGGTTGTGCAGGCTGTGGTGGAAGTGGTCGAGTCCCGCGCTTTCGGCGATGGCCAGCACGGTGACCAGCGCGGCCGGGAATACATCCGCCCGCGCCGCCGGCATGCCGGGCACGGCTTGGCGGCCGGTGAGGTCGAGCGGCGCGAGTTCGTCCAAGAGCGCGGTTACCGTGTCCACTCCGACCACGGCGGGCGTATCGGCCAGGCTGACGCCGTGCAGCGCCCCCTTGAGCACGCGGATGGTGGTGACGGTGCCGCCAGTGAACACGGCGGCGGCGGGCGCGGGCAGATCGAAGCGAAAACCGGAGCGGCGCAGCTCTTGTTTCACAAACAGGGCCAGGCCGGTGCAACGGTCGTGATCAAGCGGCGCGGCGGGATCGGCGAAAAACTTCTCCGTCATGCGCACGCAGCCCAGGCGCAGGCTCAGGGACTGGGTGATGCGACGGTCGCGGAAACTGAGGCATTCCAGACTGCCGCCGCCCAAGTCAAAAACGTAAAAATCCCGCAGGTGGGCGAGGGCGGGGTCGCAGGTGAGGCCGAGGCCGATCAAGTTGGCCTCTTCGTCGCCGGAAAGCAGGCGCACGGCGTGGCCGGTGGCGGCGAGCACGCGGGCGCGGAAAACGTCGCCGTTGGCGGCGTCGCGAACTGCGCTGGTGGCGACGAGCGCGATGCGGGCCGGGGAGTAGGGCGCGGCGAGGACGCGAAGTTCGCGGATGGCGGCCAGGCCGCGCTCCATGCCGTCCTCCGAGAGCCGGGGCTCGGCGGCGGCGATGCCCGCGCTGATACGGCAATCGAGGGTTTTGTTTTTGAGCTGCTCGATCCGTCCGTCGTCGAGGCGGTGGGCGACCAAGATCTTGATCGAGTTGCTCCCGATATCGATGACGGCGACCGGCGCGGAGGGCATGGCAGGGTGGGGCGGGCGTCCGGTTTACTAAGCAGAGGCGGGCTCGCGAAACGAGTGGTAGAGGTAAAGCACGACGCCGATGCAGATGCCGGCATCGGCGATGTTGAACGTCGGGTAGATGTAGGCGCCGAAATGGAAATCGAGGAAGTCCACCACGTGATTGTAGCGGAGGCGGTCGATGAAGTTGCCCACAATGCCTCCGCAGAGCAGGCCGAACGCGAGTTGGACGCGCGGTTCTTTTAGACCGAGGTGGCGTCTCCAGATAAAGATCGCGGCCAGGGTGATGCCGGCGAGCAGGGCGAGAAGGGTGCTCTTGCCTTCAAACAGGCTCCACGCGGCGCCGGTGTTGCCGACGTGCACGAGGTAAAAAAAGCCGTCGATGAGGGTGATAGAGCCGGTCGGGGGCCAGGCATCGGGGGCGTCGGCGAAGTCGATCCGGGCGACGATCCACGCTTTGGTAAGCTGATCCAGGGCGAGGACGATCAGGGCCAGACTCCAGAGCCGCAGGTAGGACCTCACCCGGTCTGGCCAGCTCGGAGCGAGGGCGGGGGCGCTGGAGGGCGCTGGAGGGCTAACGGGCGATGTATCGGGCACTTCAAGGTCCACGGCAGCGTAGGCGTTTAATCGATGAAGTGCGGCGGCGTATGCGGTCGCACCTGGTCGTGGTGGGTTCGGAGGCGGGGCGCTTATTCGCCGCCGCCGTCGTCTTCCATCTTGGGGCCGCCCTCTTCGCCTTCGCCGAGGATGCCGGACTGGCCGCGCACCTTGTAGCGGGTTTTCTCGATCTCCTTCATGGCGGCGGCGGTGTAGCGGGTAAAGGGAACCGCGACGAGGCGCTCTTTGGGAATGGGCTGCTGGGTGTGTTCGCAGACGCCGTAGTTGCCGGACTTGATGCGCTGGATGGCGGCTTCGATCTCGGCGAGGGCTTCCTGTTCGTTGGCCACGAGGCTGAGGGCGAAATCGCGGTCGAAGGAATCGGTGCCGCCGTCGGTGCCGTAGCTGGAGAGGTCGCCGGAGTCTTCCTTGGCGGAGCGTTTGAGGGTTTCTTCGCTGTGTTGGTCCACCTGGCCGGTGACGTGGTTGCGCAGCTCGATGAGGAGTTTGTAGTAGCGTTTATACTTTTCCGGGATGGCGGCTTCCTCGTTTTCGGCGTGGGAGGCGCGGGCCTTGGGGTTGAAACCCAGGATGTCGGCGAGGGAGGCGGCCTTCACCTTGGCGGGAGCGGCCGGCTTGAGGGCATCGGGGGGCAAAGGCGCGGTTTTGCCGGACTTGGTGGCGATGAGGGCAACCGGGGCGACGGGGGCGGCTTCGGCGGCGACTTTGACGGTGCGGGCGATGGCGAGCACTTCGTCGAGCGAGAAGGAGGCGGGTTTGGCGGGTTTGGCGCGTTGGGCCAAAATGCGGGCGCGCACGGCGTCTTTGCCCTTGAGGACTGGCACGGGTTTGGCGACCACGGGGACGGGGGGGGCGACCGGAGCCGGGGCTTTGGCGGCTTTCACGGGCGCGGGCGCCGGTTTTGCCGGAGCTTTGGCTGGGGTTTTGGCGGGGGCCGCCTTGGCGACCGGGGCGGGCGCGGGTTTGGCGGTGGGTTTCACCTTGGCAGGTGCGGCGGCGGGTTTGCTGACGGGTTTACCAACGGTTTTCTTAGAGGGTTTCACGGGTGTTTTGGACTGGGGCCTAACAGGGGAGATGAGTTTGGACGCGGGCAGGGGTTTCTTGGGCGTCGGCTTGGCGGGCTTCTTCGCCCGGGCTGACTTAGCGGGCTTCGCGGGTTTGGTCGTTTTGACAGGTTTGGTTTTGGCGGGGGGGGGGCTGGCTTTGCCGGGTTTGGCTTTTTTGGCGGGAGACTTGGGGGCGGGAACGGGCTTGCGGGTGGATTTTGCCATGTGGTTTTTGGGATTTAAAAGTTAATCAAAAAAAGAGGGGGCAAGTCGCACGCGGCCGGTCGTCGTTTCAGGGGACGAAGGCCTCGGCGCAACGCGGGCAAACATCGCCGTGCGGGGTGGATTGCAGGGCCGGCACCCAGCGCCAGCAGCGCGGGCAGCGGACGTAGCCGAGGTCGGCGCAGGGTTGGGCGTTAAGTTCGAGAGCGGGGTTGTCACCGACCTGGACCGAGACCTGCGAGACGATGAAAAGTTCGGGCAAAAATTCGGCGTGGCGTTGCAGCACCGCCGCCAAGGGGTCGGCGGACGAAACGGTGAGCGTGACGGCGGCGTCGAGCGATTTGCCGAGTTTACCGGCCTGGCGCATGGGTTCGAGCTCCTCGTTGACCTTGGCGCGGACTTTGAGGAGTTCGGCGAAATCGGTGGCCAGCGCGTCGTCCCGCCAATCGGGGGCGGCGACGGGCCAGTCGGCGAGATGCACGCACGGGGTGGGGGCTCCGTCGGGCGCGAAGTCGGCCTTGAAGCGGGCGTGACACCAGGCTTCGTCGGCGGTGAAAGTCAGGATCGGGGCGAGCACGCGCACCAAGATACCGTGGATGGCGTGAACGGCGGTCTGGGTGCTGCGGCGCTGGGTGTGGTTGACCGCGTAGGTGTAGAGGCGGTCCTTGCAAACGTCGTTGTAAACCGAGGACAGGGTGGTGGCGACGAAGTGGGCGCAGAGGGAGACGACGCGGTGGAATTCGTAGGCGTCGTAGGCGGCGGTGGCGTCGGCCAGGAAACGCGCCGCCTGATGCAGGGCCCAGCGGTCGAGCACATCGAGCTGCGCGTGGGGCAGAGCGTGTTTGTCGCACTCGAAGTCGTGGAGGATGGACAGCTGGTAACGGAGGGCGTTGCGGAAACCGCGATACTGCTCGGCGGCGTTATCGAGGATTTTTTTGGAGAGGGTGATGTCCTGGGTGAAATCCTGGGAGGCGAGCCAGAGGCGGATGACGTCGGCGCCGTAATCGTTGATAAAGTTGTCCGAGGTCGGGGGCTTTTCGTAGGAGCCGGATTTGGAGATTTTTTTGCCGTCTTCGCCGACGATGAAGCCGTGGGTCAGCACTGCCTTGTAGGGTGCGCCGCCCTGCGCGATGACGCCGGTCCAGAGCGAGGACTGGAACCAGCCGCGATGCTGGTCGGAGCCTTCGAGGTAGAGATCGGCCGGCCAGGAAGTGCCACCCTGGCCGTTGCGCAGCACGGCGGCGTGGGAGGAACCGGAATCGATCCAGACGTCGAGGGTGTCGCGTCCGCAGACGAGCTCGGCGGGGGCGGGCCAGCCGGCGGGTAGTTCGATGCCGGAAAGCAGTTCGGCGGCGCTCAGCTCATACCAGAGATTCGTGCCGGCGGGATGGGCGGCGATTTTGGCGGCGACGGCGCGAACGACCCCGGCGTCGAGGTAGGCGACCTTCCGGGCGTCGTAGAAGGCGATGATCGGCACGCCCCAGGAGCGCTGGCGGCTGATGCACCAGTCTGGGCGCGATTCGACCGCGCCGGTGATGCGGGACTGGCCCCAGGCGGGGAACCAGGTAACGCCTTGGATGGCGGCGAGTGCCTTGGCGCGGTGACCGGCTTTGTCGAGCGAGACGAACCACTGATCGACGGCGCGGAAGATGATGGGGGTCTTGGAGCGCCAGCAGTGCGGGTAGCTGTGCACGTATTTCGCCTTGGCGAGCAGGGCGACGTGGCCGGTGACGGGATCGGGGGCGGCGAGTTTCTTGAGCACCGCGAGATTGGCCGGACTGGGCTTTTTGGTCGCGAGGTCTTCGACGGTTTCGAGGCAGGTGATGCCGACGAGATCGGCGGGCACCTGGCCGTCGTCGAGGTAGCGGCCGTCGTCACCGACCGGGCAGTAGATGGGCAGCTGGTATTTGAGGCCGGTGAGATAGTCCTCCGCACCATGGCCGGGCGCAGTGTGGACGCAGCCGGTGCCGGAATCGGTCGTGACGTAATCGGCCAGGACCACGGGGGAAGCGCGGTTGATGAAGGGGTGGCGGGCGGCGAGTTTTTCGAGCGCGGCCCCGGCGAGGGTGTGCACGACCTCGGGGGTGGCGGGCAGCTTGAGCGTATCGGCGATGGAGGGCAGCAGCGCCTTGGCCACGAGGATGCGCTCGGTGCCGAGATCGGCCACGACGTAGTCAGTCTCGGGGTGAACCGCGATGGCGATGTTGGCCGGGATGGTCCAAGGGGTGGTGGTCCAGATGACGATGCTGAGCGGCTTGTCGCCGGGCAGCCCGAAGGTTTGCGCTTCGGCGGCGGGCACGAGGAACTTTACCCAGATGGCGATGGAGGTGTGCTCGGCGTATTCGATCTCGGCCTCGGCGAGGGCGGTCTCGAAGGGGATGCTCCAGTAAACGGGTTTCTTGGAACGATAGACCAGGCCTTGCTCCACGAAGGCGGCGAAGGTGCGCAGGATGTCGGCCTCGAAGGCGGGGGCCTTGGTTTTGTATTCGCGGGCCCAGTCGGCCTGCACGCCGAGGCGCTTGAAGGAGGCGGTTTGTTTTTTGATCCAGCCTTCGGCGAAGACATCGCACCGGGACCGCAGCTCGGCGGTGGGCAAAATCGTACCGGCGGCTTGCAGTTCCTTGGTGACTTTCTGCTCGATGGGCAGGCCGTGGCAATCCCAGCCCGGCACGTAAGGGGTGCGGAAACCGCGCAGGGATTTGTAGCGAAGGGTGATGTCCTTGAGCGATTTGTTCAGGGCGGTGCCGATGTGTACATCGCCGTTGGTGAACGGAGGGCCGTCGTGGAGGACGAAGGCGGGGGCGTTTTCGGCCGTGCGCTTTTGCTGGATCGCGGTGTAGAGGGAGAGTTTTTCCCACTGGGCGAGGCGCAGCGGTTCGCGCTTGGGCAGGTCCCCGCGCATGGGGAAATCGGTCTTGGGGAGGCTGAGGGTGTGTTTGAGATCGTTCGCCATGCCGTAGTAAAAGGGCGCGGCAGGCTAGGGGTGGGGGGGGGCGAGTCAAGGGCGGTAAACGCCCTTTAAAAACCCGGTGCCAAAACCCATTGAACCAGGATAATTATCAAGCGTTCAACACCGTGCGGGCGAGGCGCTCTCCGGCCGCCACGCAGGCGGGCAGACCGATGCCATCGCACACCGGACCGCCGATGTGCAGGCCGGTGAAGCGTTTTTCAGCCGAATGGATGACTTCCAAATGGGAGTCGTGCTGGAGTTGGTATTGCGGGATGGCGCGCGGCCAATGGGAACGAGCCATAAAAACCGGCTGGCCCTTCACGCCGAGGAGGGCGGCGAGTTCTCGCTGGATGATGGGCAACTGATACTCGACGGGATGGGCTGCGAGTTCGCGGTTGCGCAAGCCACCCAGCATCACGGTAAGGGCAATGTGACCGGCGGGGGCGCGGCCGGGGAAAAGGGTGGAGTTGAACAACACGCCCAGGAGCGAGCGTTTTTCTTTCGACGGCATGAGCACCCCGAAGCCATCCAGCGGGTGGGCCACGTCGGCGCGGCGGTAGCCGAGAAAAAGCGAGGTGACGGGCGGCTGTTCGAGATGTTCCAGCGACGCGAGCGAGGCTTGCGAGCCGGGCGAACCGATGTGCAGGCGGGTCAAGGCCGACGGCGGCAGGGCGGCGATAACGTGGCTGAAGCGCAAATCGGGCGCGGCATCCACGATCCAGTAATCCTGGCTGCGGGTGATGCGCTGCACCGGCGTGCCGAGGCGCAGCGACTCCGGCGGCAGGGCGGCGGCGAGGGCGCGGGGCAAGGAGGCCAGGCCTTCGGTAAAACTGATGATCGGGCTCGGTCCGGTGCGTTCGCCCCGGGTGCGTTTATCCCGGCGGGCGGCGATCATGCCGCGGATTAACGAACCGTGTTCCTGCTCGGCTTTCCAAAGCGCCGGGAAGGAGTGGCGGGCGGAGAGCCGGGCCGGGTCGCCGGCGTAAATGCCGGACACGAACGGATCGAGCGCGTAGTCGAGCAATTCCTGGCCAAAGTGCTCGCGGAAGAAATCCGCCAGCGGCAGATCGCTCAGGCGCGGTTGTTTGATGCGAAACAGCTCCTTGAACAGGAGGTATTTGGTGCGGAGGGTGAAGAGATCGGAGCGTAAAAAACCCGGAGGCGACGCGGGCAGCGCCCGCAGCAAACCCTCGCGCACGATGTAGCGGTTTTTCGCGGCGGGGGCGGCGGGCAGGCGCACCGCTTCGAGCCCGAGGGCGCGCACCAAACCGGCGATGGCGGGGGTTTCCTGCATCGAGTTCGGACCGGATTCCACCAACCAGCCTTCGGGGTTGCGCTCGCTGCGGATTACGCCGCCCGGCGCCGGACCCGCTTCAAACACCATCACGCGAAGGCCGGCGCGGGTGAGATGCCAGGCGGCGGACAGGCCGGTCAATCCGGCGCCGAGGATTGCGATGGGCTGCGAAGATGCGGGGTTCACGACTGGGGGAAGTTTTTAACAGACTAACGCGGGGCGGACTCGGCGTTTATTGTGAATCGCTCCGCTGCGTCAGGCGGGGATCGGCGGGCCAGGGGCTCAACGGAATTGGGTGACGGTATCGACCAGCGCCTGCATGCACTCGATTTTGGCGTCGGGTGTGATGCCGTGACCGAGGTTAAAAATATGCCCGGCCCGGCCGCGCATCGAGCCGAGCAGGCGGGTGGCTTGGGTGCGCACGATTTCCGGAGTGGTGGTCATGAGCACGGGGTCGAGATTGCCTTGCAGTGCGACATTCGCGGGCAGCGCGGCTCGCACGGCGGCGAGCTCGGCGGTCCAGTCCACGCTTATGGCGCGCACGCCGGAGGCGGCCTGGGCGGCGAGGTGGGGCGTGGTGCCCTTGGCGTAGAGGATGATCGGAAAGCCGGGCGGAAGCGCGGCCACGAGCCGGCGGATCCACTGCAAGGACGCGGCCTCGTAATCCGCCCCGGCGAGAATGCCGCCCCAGCTGTCGAAAATCTGAATGGCGTCGGCCCCGGCCTCGATCTGCATTTTAAAATAGGCCGTGAGCGAGGAAGTGAGTTTCTCCAGCAAGGCGTCAAAGGCCGGACGGTCGGTATAGAAAAGCAGCTTGGCGCGGGCGAAATCATCCGAGCTGCCACCTTCCAGCATGTAGGTCGCCAGGGTCCAGGGGGAGCCGCCGAAGCCGAGCAGGGTGTGGCCGGTGCTCGCGATTTCCTTTTTGATCAGGCGCAGGGCGTCGCCGACGTAGGCGAGTTTTTCGGGCACGGCGGCGGCGGGCGCGAGCGCGTCGATCTGGGCGCGGCTATCGAGGCGGTAGGCCATCTGGATGCCGCCGGTATCGCGGAAGGCGTAGGGCTGGCCGAGGGCCTCGGGGATGACGAGGATGTCGGAAAACAAGATCGCCGCGTCCAGGCCCGGAAAGCGACGCAAGGGCTGGAGCGTGACCTCGGTGGCGAGGGCCGGGGTGCGGACCATTTCCAGGAAGGACGACTTGGCTTTCAGCGCCCGGTATTCGGGGAGGTAGCGACCGGCCTGACGCATCACCCAGAGCGGCGGACGGTCGAGCGGCTGGCAGGCGAGGGCGGCGAGGAAGCGTTCGCGGGAAGTCATGGAAAAAGGAGGACTACCAATGACCGATTACCGGAGCCGAATGACAAAGGAAAAACGAAACTGCCCGGGCGGGCACTGCGGAGCTTAGCCTTGCCAACCGGGCTCAATTTCCGGCGCTTGAGGTGATGCCGTCTTCTTTGTCGCCTTTTGCGTCCGCCCGAATCCAGCGGGTGTCGAGTTTTGCCGAGCTGCTCGCCACGCCGTTTGCGAACGGGGTGAATGCGCTGTGCTGGCCGCGCGTGCTGGCGGGGGACTTTGCGGAGGTGGCGGCGTTGCTGGGGGAGGGTGAAGGCGAGCCGATCACGGTTTTGGACGAGGCGCGGCTGCGGGCCTTGCCGGTCTCGGCGGCGGGGCGGGTGGCGGTGGAGGAGATGCTTGCGGATTGGGCGATGCTGCGGGCGCAGGCGCTCGATCCGGTTTTGAACTGCATCCATGGCTATCCGCGCGACGAGGAGGGCGGGCCGGTGGTGACCGATGTGTTTTCCTATCACGCCGACAGCGCGCCGGTGGAGGCCGCGACCTGGCTCTGCACTTACTGCGGGCCGTCGAGCGAAGGCCTGGCCAACGAAGAGACGGTGCGCCGGGTGGACTTGCCCGAAACGCGGGCGGCCTTGTGGAAACTCTACGGCGGCGCAGATGAGGATGAGTTTAAGGTCTTTCTCAACGAGAACTGCTACGATCTTCATTACGCGCCGGGGCCGGGGGCGCGGCCCTATGCGTTCGGGGTGGGTAATCTCTGGCGCATCGCGGTGGAGCATTCGGGCAGTCCGGTGCCGCCCTGCATCCACCGTGCGCCGGACACTCAGCCGGGGCAAAAACGGCTGCTCTTGATCAGTTGAGGTGGGCGGAGCTCACTGGGCGCTGATCCGCAGGCGGAGGAAACGGCGGGGGGTGGTGGAGAGGTCAGCGGTGTCGGTCACGGTGACGGGGCCGGAAATATTTTGCGCGCCGGTGCTGGTCCAGATGGACGTCGGTTCCCAGGTAACGAGATCGCTGCTGGCTTCGACGGCGTAGGTGAGGGTGGGGTCGGCGATGCGTTGAAAGGAGAGGGCGAGCTTGGAGACGGGCGCGGGGAGCACGGCCACCGTGTACCGGGCGGGGCCGTCGGCGATCAGGGGATCGGTGCCGAGGGCGTATTCGAGCAGGTTGGGGCGGCCGTCGGCATCGGGGTCGGCGGTGTCGGCCGCCAGGAGCGGGTTGGCAGCGTCGGAGCCGAAATGGAAGGTGCGCCAGGCCTGCCGCAGGGTGGGGGTGGTATCGTCGTCGTCTAGGATAGTGAGGGTGGCTTCCGAAATCGCACCCAGGGTCGCGCCGCCGGTGGGGCCGATGACGATGACACGCACGGTCTCGGAGGGCTCGACGAGGGCATCGTTGACGATGGGGATGGCGATGGTTTTGGGCGCGGTGTCGCCGGCGAGCCAGGTGAGGAAGAGGCTTTGCGGAGCGTAGTCGGCGTTGACGGTGGCGGTCTGCCCTCCGCCGCCGGGGGTGCCAACGCCGATGCTGACCTTGCCCGCGCTGCCGCCGGTGCGGGTGACGGTGATGGTGACGGAGCCGGCGTTTTCGAGCATGCTATAAGTGTCGGCGCTTAATTGCAGCACACCGCGCGGGAGGGGCGGGTCGCCGGCACTTTCGAGTGCGCCGAGGTCGGTGGCGGAGCCGAGCACGGGGCGGAGTTGCGAGGTCTGGGTGGCGAGGTATTCGCGTGTGACGGGGAATGCGCTGGCGGCGGGAGCGAGCGGGCCGGAGGCATCAAGGATGTTGGAACCGGAGACGGCGTGGTAATCGCGTGCGTCGATATCGGCGAGGTGCGGGTCGTTCAGGCCGTCGGCGTCGCCCACGATGAGGTTTTCAGTGCTGAGGAGCGCGCCGGACCAGGTCTGGGCGGGGGCGGTTTTGGTCCAGCCGGGGCTGATCCAGTTTTTGCCGAGGGTGATGTCGCCGCCGCCGTGGGTGGTGCCGCTGTTGGTGAAGCGGAAGGCGTTGTAGGTGTTGGCCTGGAGGGCGGGGTCGGTGTAGATCACGTTGTTGCGAATATCGACGTTCTCGTAGGTGGGGTTGGTGATGGTGGCGTTGGAGGTGTAGGACGCGCCGGAGAGCAGAAGCAGGGCGAGGCCGGCGTGGTGGTTGATGATGGTATTGTTGTATATATACAGCGTGCGCCGGTGTCCCTCGACGTAAAGCGGGGCGCCGTCGAAGGCACCCCACATGAAGGCGGTCATGCCGCCGGGGTAGTCTTCGATGGTGATGAGATTGCCGTAAACGTAGGCGTCGAGGTAGTCGGGCTGGAGGTTGATGTCGTCGGTGCCGCCCTGGGCGTTGGGCATGGCGATGACGTTGGACTGCCCGTTCATGACGAATTCGTTGTAGCGAATGATGATGCCGGAAGAGCGGTTTTTAATCGCGGTGCCGCGGGCACCGGCGCGCAGGGGGCCGAAGCGGTTGTATTGGATAATGCTGCCGGCGCACTCGACGTAGATGTGGTGCTCGCCGAAGCCATTGCTGAGGGGCACGCCCTCGGGGTCGGCGGGGTTGGGTATGGGCGGGTTGGAGTTGTCGTGCAGGTAGTTGCCCTCGATGAGCAGGCGGCGGGTGACCTGGCCGCCCTGGGTTTTGGAGTTGGCGAAGATGCCGTTGCCGCACTCGCTGATTTCGCAGCCCCGGATGGCGAGGTCGTGAGCCCACTCGACGTAGATGCCGGAGGCGAACGCGCCATAGCCCCGCACGGTGCCGGATTTGTCGGTGTAGGCGATGCTGCCGTCGCCGGTGTAGGAGGCGTTGCGGATGGCGAGGTTTTCGATGTCCACGAAACTGACGTGGTATTGGCCGTAAACGTAGGTGGCTGCGCGCGGGCTGACGAGGATGACGCTCCACTCGGTAAACTTGGGGTGGCGCGGGTCGTAGGCGGGGTCCTCGATGGCGTTTTGGCCGTCGATCACGGGGAGCGCACCGGTCACGGGATCGGGGATGCCGCGAATGACAATGTGAGCCTGGGCGGTGCCGCTGGCGGAAATCTGGATCTTTTCGTGGTAGCCGCCGGGGGTGGGGTGAATGTTGACCAAATCGCCGGGCTGGAGGTTCGCCCAGGGCACGTCGCGCAGGCGAGTGCGGGCGAGGCCGGGACCGACCTCATAGGTGGCGGCGGTGACGGCGAGTGTAGCGCAAACGGCGAGAAGGCCGGCGAGAACGGGGCGAAAAAAGGAGAAAGTGGGGCCGCGCATGGTGTTGTTCGATGCGGTGAAACATCGGTCTGCGCCGCGTGAACTACCACCCGGCAAAGGTCCCGAAACTCCGGCAAAGGTCCCGAGCGAAAGCGTGGCTACTGACGACCGGAGCGTGGTTTTCGGTCTTGGTTTCCGGGGCGTGAGTCCTTAGCGCTTCGCCCTTTTATTTATGGCCACCGCACTCCTCTTCGCCGGTCAAGGCGCCCAAAAAGTGGGCATGGGCAAATCGCTCTACGAAAACTCCGCCCTCGCGCGCTCGCTCTACGACGAGGCCGACCGTGTGCTCGGCTGGAGTCTGATCAAGCTCTCATTCGAGGGGCCGGACGCCGAGCTCACCCAGACCAAGGTCTGCCAGCCTGCGCTTTTCGTGCACGGCATGGCACTGCACGCGATTCTGAAGGAGCAGGGCAAACTGAACGACGTGTCGATGGCCTTGGGTCTTTCGCTCGGCGAGGTCACGGCGTACACGGCGGCGGGGGTGTTTGATTTTGCCACCGGCCTGCGGGTCGTGGCGGAGCGCGGGCGGCTCATGCAGGTGGCCTGCGAGCAATCGCTGGGCGGCATGGCGGCGGTGATCGGCGAGGAGCGGGCCAAGGTGGCGGAGCTTTGCGCCGCGTTCGATATCGAAGCGGCCAATTTTAACGCGCCCGGCCAGATCATTGTCTCAGGTGAGAAGGCCAAGGTGGACGCCGCCGTCGCCGCCGCCAAGGACCTCGGCATCAAGAAGATCATCGCGCTCAACGTCGCCGGGGCCTACCACTCGCGTTTGATGGAGCCGGCGCGTGCCGCCTTCGCGGCGTTCCTCGATACGGTAACTTTCGCCGAGCCGAAATTCACGGTGTTTACCAATACCACGGGGCAGGCCATCAGCGAGCCGGCCGCGCTCAAGGCGGCGCTGGTCAAGCAGGTCGTCTCCTCGGTGCTGTGGGAAGACTGTATGCGCTCGGCGGTGGCGACTGCCGGGGGTGCGGCGGCGGTGAGTTTCCTTGAACTCGGGCCCGGCGGCGTGCTGGCCGGTCTGGCCAAGCGCACCGACAAGGCCTGGAGCGTGCGCAGTTTCAGCGAGTTCGCCGATTGCCCGGCCTGAACCGCTGAGGCGTGATAAGTAGAGCCGTAGCCTCGACTATGGGCCCATGTAGGGCGGGGTCGCCGCACCCCG